>NZ_CP028843.1:22500-322500 GCF_003058325.1 Methylobacterium currus | reverse complement strand
CCATCGCCGGGGCGAAGCGGCGCTCCAGGCGCCAATGGTCAGCGAAGTGCTCGGGCTCCGGGTAGAGGCCGCAGGCGAGCCCCGCCAGATAGGCCGCGCCGAGCGCCGTCGTCTCCTTCACCTCGGGCCGGTCCACGGGAGCGGCCAGGAGGTCGGCGAGGCGCTGCATCGTCCAGTCCGAGGCGACCATGCCGCCATCGACCCGCAGCACCGTGGCGCTGCCGTCGCCGTCCGGCCAGTCGGCCCGCATGGCCGCGAGCAGGTCGGCGGTCTGGAAGCAGACGCTCTCGAGGGCTGCGCGGGCGAGCTCGGCCGGGCCGGTGCCGCGGGTCAGCCCGAACAGGGCGCCGCGGGCATCGGGCTCCCAGTGGGGGGCGCCGAGGCCCACGAAGGCCGGCACCAGGTAGACGTCCTGCGCCGGGTCGGCCCGCTCGGCGAGCGCCCCGGTCTCGGCGGCCGAGTCGATCACCCCGAGCCCGTCACGCAGCCACTGCACCGCGGCGCCCGCGACGAAGATCGAGCCCTCGAGCGCGTAGGTGCGCTGGCCCTTCAGCTGGTAGGCGATGGTGGTGAGGAGCTTGTTCTTCGAGGCGACCGGCTGGGAGCCGGTGTTGAGGAGGGCGAAGCAGCCGGTGCCGTAGGTCGACTTGACCATGCCGGCCCGGAAGCAGGCCTGGCCGACGGTCGCGGCCTGCTGGTCGCCGGCGACGCCCCGGATCGGGATCGCGGCGCCGAACAGGTCCGGGTCGGTCTCGCCGAAATCGCCCGAGGAATCGCGCACCTCCGGCAGCATCGAGGCCGGCACGCCCAGCAGCCCCATCATCTCCTCGTCCCAGACGCCGCGATGGATGTCGAAGAGCAGGGTGCGCGAGGCGTTGGTGGCGTCGGTGACGTGGAGCCGGCCGCCGGTGAGGCGCCAGAGGAGATAGGAATCGACGGTGCCGAAGGCGAGCTCGCCGGCCTCCGCCCGGGCCCGGGCCCCCGGCACGTTGTCGAGGATCCAGGCGATCTTGGTGCCGGAGAAGTAGGGATCGAGGATGAGGCCGGTCTTCGCCGTCACCGCGGGCTCGTGGCCGGCCTCCTTGAGGCGGGCGCAGATCCCGGCCGAGCGCCGGTCCTGCCAGACGATGGCGCGGTGCACGGCCTCGCCGGTGCGCTTGTCCCAGACCAGCGTCGTCTCGCGCTGGTTGGTGATGCCGATCGCCGCCACGTCCCGCGCCGTGGCCCCGGCCTGCTTCATCGCCGCCCGGCAGGTCTCGAGGGTGGTGCGCCAGAGGTCCTCCGGCTCGTGCTCGACCCAGCCCGAGGCCGGGAAATGCTGCGGGAACTCGGCCTGGGCGAGGCCCGCGATCGAGGTGTCGGGGCGGAACAACAGGGCGCGCGAGGAGGTGGTGCCCTGGTCGATGGCGAGGATGAGGGAGGACATCGGTCTGGCGCTCGTCACAAAGGGGGTGGTTCCGCCGTGTCGTAGGCTATGACAGCCTCCCTCGCGACGAGCGCGGCGGTCACCGCCATCATGGCGATATCCTGATCATCGCGGACAGGAGAGCCGGGGCTGCGTGCCCCGGCTCCCGCAAGGTCAGCCGCGCTTCGGGGGCGAGGCCGGCCAGCTCTTGATCAGGGTGTCGTAGTCGATCGTCTCACCCTTCGGCTTCTCGTCGGCGAGCTTGCGCTGCGGCGCCAGCGTGCCGTCCTTCTTGGCCTGCTCGTACCAGTGCTCGGCCGAGGTCTTCGGGTTGAGCTTCGGGCCGCACTCGCCCTGCACCTTCGAGCGCTCCAGGCGCGCCATCACGTCGTCCTGGGCGTTGGCCAGCGCGTCCATCGCCGCCTGCGGGGTCTTGGCGCCCGAGGAGGCGTCGCCGATGTTCTGCCACCACAGCTGCGCCAGCTTGGGATAGTCCGGCACGTTGACGCCGGTCGGGGTCCACTGCGTGCGGGCCGGCGAGCGGTAGAACTCGACCAGGCCGCCGAGCTTCGGCGCCCGCTCGGTGAAGGACTTGTCCCAGATGTCGCTCTCGCGGATGAAGGTGAGGCCGACATGGCTCTTCTTCAGGCTGACCGTCTTCGAGACGATGAACTGCTGATAGAGCCAGGCGGCCTTGCGGCGCTCGAGGGGGGTCGACTTCAGCAGGGTGAGCGAGCCGGCATCCTGGTAGCCGAGCTTCATGCCCTCCTTCCAGTACGGGCCCTTGGGCGAGGGCGCCATGCGCCACTTCGGCGTACCGTCCTGGTTCATGACGGGCAGGCCCGGCTTGACCATGTCGGCGGTGAAGGCGGTGTACCAGAACATCTGCTGGGCGACGTTGCCCTGCGACGGGACGGGTCCGGATTCCGAGAAGGTCATGCCGGCCGCCTGCGGCGGGGCGTACTTCTTCAGCCAGTCGACGTACTTGGTGACGGAATAGACCGCCGCCGGGCCGTTGGTGTCGCCGCCGCGCTCGATCGAGGAGCCGACCGGGCGGCAGCCCTCCATGCGGATGCCCCACTCGTCGACCGGCTTGCCGTTCGGGATGCCCTTGTCGCCGTTGCCGGCCATCGACAGCCACGCGTCGGTGAAGCGCCAGCCCAGGGACGGATCCTTCTTGCCGTAGTCCATGTGGCCATAGACCTTGACGCCGTCGATCTCCTTCACGTCATTGGTGAAGAAGTCGGCGATGTCCTCATAGGCCGACCAGTTGACCGGCACGCCGAGCTCGTAGCCGTACTTGGCCTTGAACTTCTCCTTGAGGTCGGGGCGGGTGAACCAGTCGTAGCGGAACCAGTACAGGTTGGCGAATTGCTGGTCGGGCAGCTGGTAGAGCTTGCCGTCCGGAGCGGTGCCGAAGGACTTGCCGATGAAATCGTCGAGGTCGAGGGTCGGCGAGGTGACGTCCTTGGCCTCATTCTTCATGAAGTCCGACAGGGCCACGGTCTGGCCGTAGCGGAAATGGGTGCCGACGAGGTCGGAATCGTTGATCCAGCCGTCGTAGATGTTCTTGCCCGACTGCATCTGGGTCTGGATCTTTTCCACCACGTCGCCCTCCTGCAGGAGGTCGTGGCGCACCTTGATCCCGGTGATCTCGGTGAAGGCCTTGGCGAGGGTGCGGGCCTCGTATTCGTGCGTGGTGATGGTCTCGGAGACGAAGTTGATCTCCATGCCGGCGAAGGGCTTCGCCGCATCGACGAACCACTGCATCTCCTTGAGCTGCTCGTCCTTCGAGAGGGTCGAGGGCTGGAACTCGGTGTCGACCCAGCGCTTGGCCTCCTCCATGCCGGCGAAGGCGTGACCGGCGGCGAGGCTCAAGGCCAGCGCGCTCGCGGCCGTCAGCAATCCGTGGCGTCTCATCGTGGTGATCCTCCCTCTGGTGGTGACGAAACCCGCCTGATGCCGGCTCGAACCGGACGTAGCGGCGGGTCCTCTAAGCGAAGCGGAACATCACCGCTCCGTAAACGAGCGAGAGCGCGAGCGCCCATTCGAGGCTCGGGCCGACGAGGCCGAGCCAGGCAAGGTTGATGAAGGCGGCGCCGACCAGCGTCAGGAACAGCCGGTCGCCGCGGGTGGTGGGGATCCGCAGGATCCCGACCGTCTCGGTCTCGGGCCGCCAGACGGCGAGCGCGGTCATCACGGCGAGCAGGCCGGCGATGACCGCGAAGAACAGAGCGGTCTGCCAGGTCCAGGCCATCCAGGCGAAATCAGGCATCGCGAGAACTCCCCGATCACACCCGGCCGAGGGCGAAGCCCTTGGCGATGTAGTTGCGCACGAACCAGATCACGAGGGCGCCCGGCACGATGGTGAGCACGCCCGCCGCCGCGAGCAGGCCCCAATCCATGCCGGCGGCCGAGACCGTGCGGGTCATGGTGGCGGCGATCGGCTTGGCGTCGACCGAGGTGAGCGTGCGGGCCAGCAGCAGTTCCACCCACGAGAACATGAAGCAGAAGAAGGCGGCGACGCCGATGCCCGACGCGATCAGCGGCATGAAGATCTTCACGAAGAAGCGCGGGAACGAGTAGCCGTCGATCGCCGCGGTCTCGTCGATCTCCCGCGGCACGCCGGACATGAAGCCTTCGAGAATCCACACCGCCAGCGGCACGTTGAACAGGCAGTGGGCGAGCGCCACGGCCCAGGGCGTGTCGAACAGGCCGACCGCCGAGTACAGGTTGAAGAAGGGCAGCGCGAACACCGCCGGCGGCGCCATCCGGTTCGACAGGAGCCAGAAGAACAGGTGCTTGTCGCCGATGAAGCTGTAGCGCGAGAAGGCGTAGGCCGCCGGAAGCGCCAAGCCGATCGACAGGACCGTGTTGATCGCCACGTAGGACAGCGAGTTCAGGTAGCCGCCGTACCAGCTCGGATCGGTGAAGATCCGGATGTAGTTGTCGAACGTGATGGCATGCGGCCAGAGCGTCATGCTGGTGTTGATTTCCTGATTGGTCTTCAGGCTCATGTTGACGAGCCAGTAGATCGGCACCATCAGGAACAAGAGGTAGAGCGTCATCACGACGTGGCGCGGGCGCATCAGGCGGCCCTCCGGTCGAGCGGGATGGTGGTGGCGGGGGGCAGGCTGCCGGAGGCGCTGGCGTCGGCCGGGTCGCTCTCGGTCAGCACCGTGCGGTTGCCGGCGTCCACGTTGGTCATCACGGTGTAGAACACCCAGCACACGCTCAGGATGATCAGGTTGTAGACCAGCGACATCGCCGCCGCCCGGCCGAGGTCGAACTGGCCGAGCGCCAGCTTGACGAGGTCGATCGACAGGAAGGTCGTGGCGTTGCCGGGCCCGCCGCCGGTGAGCACGAAGGGCTCGGTATAGATCATGAACGAATCCATGAACCGCAGCAGCACGGCGATCAGCAGCACCCGGCGCATCTTCGGCAGCTGGATGGTACGGAAGATCGCCCACTGGCTCGCCCCGTCGATGCGGGCGGCCTGGTAATAGGCGTCCGGGATCGACTTCAGGCCGGCATAGCACAGGAGCGCGACGAGGCTCGTCCAGTGCCAGACGTCCATGGTCACGATGGTGACCCAGGCGGCGAGCGCGCTGCCGGCGTAATTGTAGTCGATGCCGATGCGATTGAGGAGCGAGCCGAGGAGACCGATATCGGTGCGGGCGAAGACCTGCCAGATCGTGCCGACGACGTTCCACGGGATGAGGAGCGGCAGGGCCATCAGCACGAGGCAGAAGGCGACCCCGCGGCCCTCCCGCGGCATCGAGAGCGCCACCGCGATGCCGAGCGGCACCTCGATCGCCAGGATGATCGCGGAAAAGAGCAGGTTGCGCCACAGCGAATCGAAGAAGCGCTCGCCGAACTGGCTCGACGGGTCGAGCAGCTCCTGGAACCAGCCGAGGCCGTTCCAGAAGAACTGGTTGTTCCCGAACGTATCCTGGACCGAGTAGTTCACCACCGTCATCAGCGGCAGCACCGCCGAGAAGGCGACGACGGCGAAGACCGGCAGGACGAGGAGCCAGGCCTTCTGGTTGACGGTCTTGGTCATGCGGCGCCTCCGGCCAGGCCGGGCACCAGGGCGCCGTCGGCGTAGATGTGGATCTGGCGCGGATCGAGGGTCAGCGCCGCCTCAGCTCCGTCGAGGCTCTGGCCCTCCGCCACCGTGGCGACGAGGGGCCGGCCGCCGAGCTCGACCCGGGCGAGGCGCTGGCGGCCGATATCGTCGATGCGCCGCACCTGGACGGGCAGCCCGAGGCCCTTGGGCGCGAGATGCACGTATTCGGGCCGGACGCCCAGCTCGATCCGCTTCCCCGTCGGCAGGTCCGGGTAGTGCCGGGCGAGCGGGATGGCGTGGCCCTCGATCGTCGCGGTCGCGCCCTGCACCTGAGCGGGAAGCAGGTTCATGCCCGGCGAGCCGATGAAGTGGCCGACGAAGGTGTGGGCCGGGCGCTCGAACAGCTCGTCTGGGGTGCCGGTCTGCACCACCGCGCCGTCATGCATCACCACCACCGTGTCGGCGAAGGTCAGCGCCTCGGTCTGGTCGTGGGTGACGTAGATCATCGTCAGGTCGAGCTTGCGGTGCAGCTCCTTCAGGGTGGAGCGCAGCTGCCATTTCAGGTGCGGGTCGATGACGGTGAGCGGCTCGTCGAACAGGATCGCCGCCACGTCCGGGCGCACGAGGCCCCGGCCCAGCGAGATCTTCTGCTTCATGTCCGCCGTCAGGTTGTTGGCGCGGCGGTCGAGGACCCGGGTCAGGTCGAGGAGCCCGGCGATCTCCTCCACCCGCGACCGGATGGTGGCCGGCGCGACGCGCCGGTTCTTGAGCGGGAAGGCCAGGTTCTCGCGCACCGTCATGGTGTCGTAGACGACCGGGAACTGGAACACCTGGGCGATGTTGCGCCCCTCGGTCGGCACCGTGGTGACGTCGCGGTCGTCGAACAGGATGCGGCCGCGGGTCGGGACCACCAGCCCCGAGATGATGTTGAGCAGCGTGGACTTGCCGCAGCCGGAAGGGCCGAGCAGCGCGTAGGCGCCGCCCTGGCGCCAGACGTGGTCGATCTCCTTCAGCGCGTAATCCTGCGGGCCTTGCGGGTTCGGCCCGTAGGCATGGGCGAGATGGTCGAGGGTGATGCGGGCCATGGATCCCCTCTCCTGTTCAGGCCGCCGTCGGCAGGTCGAGGGCGGCGGTACGGCCCCCTTCGTCGAATACCAGGGCGTGGCGGGGGTCGAGATAAGCGGTGACGGCGGTGCCGGGCTCGAGCCGGCGCACGCCCGTCACCAGCGCGATCAGGCGGCTCTCGCCGGCGTCGATATGCACGAAGCTCTCCGAGCCGGTGATCTCGGCGACCGAGACGGTGGCGGGCAGGGCGATCGCCTCGCCCGGCAGGGGATCGAGGGCGAGGTGATGGGCGCGAAACCCGATCGTGTAGGCGCCGTCCGGGAGGGTCGCCAGCGTGCCGGTCGCCCGGACCTGGCCACCGGTCGGCAGGGTGACCCGGCCGCCGGCCTTCACCACGCTCAAGGTGTTGAGCGGCGGGTCGGAGAAGACCTTCGCGGTGATCAGGTCGTCGGGCCGGCGGTAGACGTCCGGCGTCGGGCCGACCTGGGTGACGCGGCCCTGGTGCAGGGTGGCGGTGCGCCCGCCGAGCATCAGCGCCTCCGCCGGCTCGGTCGTGGCGTAGACGAAGATCGCACCGGTCGCCGCGAAGATGCGCGGCAGCTCCTCGCGCAGTTCCTCGCGCAGCTTGTAGTCGAGATTCGCCAGCGGCTCGTCCATCAGCACCAGGTCGGCGCGCTTGCACAGGGCCCGGGCGATGGCGGTGCGCTGCTGCTGGCCGCCGGAGAGTTCGAGGGGCTTGCGCTTGAGGTAGGGCTCCAACCGGAGGAGGCCTGCCGCCTCGCGCACCCGCGCCTCGATCTCGCTCTTCGCCACACCGGCCACCCGCATCGGCGAGGCGATGTTCTCGTAGACCGAGAGCGAGGGGTAGTTGATGAATTGCTGGTAGACCATCGCGACGTTGCGGCGTTGCACCGGCAGCCCGGTCACGTCCTTCCCGTCGGCGATGATCCGCCCCTCGCTCGGCGCCTCCAGCCCGGCCATCAGGCGCATCAGCGTCGTCTTGCCGGCCAGGGTCTGGCCGAGCAGCACGTTGAGCGAGCCCTTGGGCAGCGCCAGGCTGACGTCGCGGATATGCGTCTCCGGGCCGACCCGCTTGGTGATGGTCTCCAGGATCAGGGTCATGGCGCCCTCCCGTCTCTTCTTGTCAGGCCGCGTTGGGGGCGGCGGCGGCGCGGCGCATGAAGTCGTCGAGGGCGGCGGCCTCGGCCGGCGCGACCCTAAGGCCGAGTTTCGAGCGGCGCCAGAGCACGTCGTCGGCGGTCGACGCCCATTCGCGGCGCATCAGGTGGCGCACCTCGCGCTCGGTGAGGTCGGCGCCGAAGAGGCGGCCGAGATCGGCGAGTCCGCGGGCGCCGCTCAGGATCTCCCGCGCCTCGGTGCCGTAGGCCCGCACCAGCCGGGCGACCAGCGCCTCCGGCACCCCCGGATGCTGGCGCGCGAGGCCCGCCACGACGTCGTCGTAGCTCTCCTTCGGGAAGTTGCCGCCCGGCAGGACGGCGCCCGCGGTCCAGGCGCTCTTTCGGGCGGCCGGCAGATGGTCCTTCAGGCGGTCGAGCGCCGCTTCGGCGAGGCGCCGATAGGTGGTGATCTTGCCGCCGAAGACCGAGAGCATCGCCGGCTGTCCCTCCGGCGCGTCGAGGGTCAGCACGTAGTCGCGGGTGGCTTCCTGGGCCTTCGACGCGCCGTCGTCGTAGAGCGGGCGCACGCCCGAATAGGTCCACACCACCTCGTCGCGGGTGACGGGATCGCGGAAATACTCGCTGGCGGCAGCGCAGAGATAGGCGATCTCCTCCTCGCTCGCCTTCACGTCGGCGGGGTCGCCCTTGTAGTCGCGGTCGGTGGTGCCGATCAGCGTGAAGTCGCGCTCGTAAGGAATCGCGAAGATGATGCGCTGGTCGGCATTTTGGAAGATGTAGGCGCGGTCGTGCTTGAAGAGGCGCCGCACCACGATGTGGCTGCCCTGGACCAGACGCACGCCCTCGGTCGAGTTCGCCCGCGCCACGCCGGTGAGCACGTTGGCGACCCAGGGCCCGGCGGCGTTGACGAGGGTGCGGGCCCGCACGGTGTCGCGGGCGCCGGTCTGGCGGTCCTCGACGGTGACCTCCCACAGGCCCTCGCTGCGGGTCGCGGTGACGACCCGGGTGCGCGGGCGGATCACCGCGCCGCGCTCGGCGGCGTCGCGGGCATTCAGCACCACGAGGCGCGAATCCTCCACCCAGCAATCCGAATATTCGAAAGCGCGGCGAAAGCCGGGCTTCAGCGGCTCGCCGGCGGGATCGCGGGTGAGGTCGAGGGTGCGGGTGCCGGGCAGGCGCTTGCGGCCGCCGAGGTTGTCGTAGAGCAGGAGGCCGAGGCGCAGGAGCCAGCCGGGCCGCAGGCCCGCATGATGCGGCAGCACGAAGCGCAGCGGCCAGACGATGTGGGGCGCCATGCCCCACAGGACCTCGCGCTCCATCAGGGCCTCGCGCACCAGGCGGAACTCGTAGTGTTCGAGGTAGCGCAAGCCGCCGTGGATCAGCTTGGTCGAGGTCGAGGACGTGCCGCTGGCCAGGTCGTTCTGCTCGAACAGCACCACCGAGGCGCCGCGGCCCACCGCGTCGCGGGCGATGCCGCAGCCATTGATGCCGCCGCCGATCACCGCGAGGTCGAACACCCCGCGCTCGTCGCCGGGCTGCTGACGCCTGGGGGCCAAGGCCACCTCCCTGTCGGAGCCGTTCGGCTCTTTCGTTTGCATCCTGGCGCGAATCTAGACGCGTGCCGGGGCGGACGCAAGCGAAACCGAAAGCGGAAGGGTGCGAATGAAAGCCTAAGACTTTCGGTTTTGCGTCACTCCGCGGCGTCGGGCGTGTCCTGCGCCTCGAGTCCGGCCTCGACCAGGGCGACGCGGTGGGCGGCGCACATTTCCCGCAGGGCAACGGAGGGCAGCGCGTCGGTGACGAAGTAGTCGAGCTCGCGCAGGTGGCCGACCCGGATCGGCGCCGAGCGCTCCAGCTTCAGCTTGTCGGCGACCAGGATGACCCGGCGGGCATTCTCGATGATGGCGCGGGCGACCCGCACCTCGCGGTAGTCGAAATCGAGCAGCGTGCCGTCCTCGTCGATCGCCGAGACGCCGATCACCGCGTAATCGACCTTGAACTGGTTGATGAAATCGACCGCCGCCGAGCCGATCACCGCTCCGTCGGCCCGCCGCACCGGCCCGCCGGCGACGATCAGGCTCATCTTCGGGTGGCGGTAGAGCAGGGTCGCCACGTTGAGGTTGTTGGTGATCACGAGGAGATCCTCGTGGTCGCCGAGCGCCCGGGCCACCTCCTCGGTGGTGGTGCCGATATTGATGAACAGCGAGGCGCTGTTGGGGATGAGCCGCGCCGCGGCGGCGCCGATCGCCCGCTTCTCGCCGTGCGCGACGAGGCGGCGCGCCTCGTACGAGACGTTCTCGACGCCCGAGGCCACCACGGCGCCGCCGTGGATGCGCGACAGGAGCCGGCTGTCGCAGAGTTCGTTCAGGTCCTTGCGGATCGTCTGCGGCGTCACCTCGAACCGCGCCGCCAGTTCCTCGACGCTGACCCGCCCGTGCAGGCGGGCGAGAGCGAGAATGTCCTGCTGGCGCTGGGAAACCTGGTCGATCACGACGCGCATGCCTTGGTCTGGCCCGGGAGCTTCGCCCGCGGGGGCGCGGGGGCCGCATTGTCGGGGCAAGCGGGGGCGGGCGCAATCGGGAGGGGGGCCGGTGCTGGGAACGGATCGATGTCGCGTATGACGGAGCGCGGAGGTGGCCCATGATCCGGACCGTGACGATCCCGCTCGACGATGATCTCGGGCCGTCCATCGACGGGCCGGCGGCGAGCGGCCGGCCCGCCTCGGTCGCCGAGCCGGGCGCGACGCGCGACACGTTGCGCACCCCACTGATCGAGGGCGAGGCCAGCGGCCGGTTCGAAGATCTCGATACCGACTCGTTCCTGGCGTCGATGCCGCGGTCGGCGGCGCGCCGAGGGCCTGCCTGATGTTCTCTTGACAGTCTCGACATCCCCCGTGTCATCCCGGGGCACGCCGGAAGGTGAGAACCCGGGATCCCTCTCCGCTGACGCAGGAGAACGGAGCGGATCGCGGTCCGTCTGTTCCGACATCGTCGGCGATGATGGATCCCGGGCTCCGCGGCGCGGCCCCGGAGTGACGACGGAGAACGGGAATCCGGTCGACCAACTCAGCCGAGCTCTCGCAGAGCGACATCGTTTATCGCGCCTCTCCCATCTGCGACGTCGTCCTCAGGCGCCGCGTAGCGGCCTCGGAGGCCTCCAGACGTCTCCGCGATCCCTGGAAGCCTCCTTCAAGGTCGGTCGATCTTCAATCGATCGACACCTCAGAATGAGGTTGCGGGTGGAAGAGAAGGACCGGCACAACGCCGTCCATCCAGGGTGAAGGGCCCGTCACACGATCCCCCATGCCCGATACCGCCGCCGCTCCGTCAATTCCCGCGGCCGGGCCGGCCCCAATTCCAGCAGCATCGCCTCCACCGCCTGCGGGCTGACCGCGAGGGCCCGGGCGGCGCTCGCCACCGTGACGAGGGGAGTGCCGACGAACAGGTCGACGAGCTGCGGCAGGCGCGAGGTCCGGCGCCGCCCGGCGCAGGCGCGCAGCATCACCTCGCGGGCGAGCGCCAGGCGGTCGAGATCGCGCCCCATGAGGCGGGCCGAGGTCTCGACCGCGCCGAGGAGGCCGGCCAGGCGGTCGGCGGGCGGCTGAGCCCGCGACCAGCGCGCTTGGGCATCGCGCAAACCCAGCGCCAGGGCCGGCAGGTGGGCGGCGGCCTTGCCCCGGGCCCGCAGCAGGGCGGCCGCGGCGAGCGGGCCGCGATGGCCCCGGCGCGGGGCCGGATCGAGCACCAGCCAGGCATCGAGGGCGATGGCGGCCGCCAGCACAGCCGGCAGGTCGCGGGTCTCGTCGAGGACCCGCCGCCAGGACGCGAGCGGGTCGTCCATCGCCGGGCGTGGGGTCGGCGCGCCCGCCTCGTAATCTGCGAGGGTGCGGCGGGTCCGGGCGAGCAGCCTGTCGATGGCGGCGAAGGCCGGCTCCTCCGCCGCCTCCGGCTCGCACGCGTCCAGCTCCTCGTCCGCATCCTCGTCCTTCGCCGCGCCCGACCCGGACCCGGCCAGCAGCGCCCAGCCGGCACCCGAGAAGGCCCAGCCCGGGGCTGCGGCGGCGAGCCGGCGTCGGTCGGCCAGCACCGCGACGGCGCGCCCCAGCGCCAGGGTCGGGCGGCGCACGTCCATCGCCGCCTCGTGCAGCACCAGGTCTTCCAGGGCGACGAGTTCGCCGTCGAGGTGCAGGGCGGCCTGCGCATCGAACAGGTGCGCCCGCGCCCGGGCGCCGTCGGCCAGCACCGGCTCGGTCCGGGCCAGGCGCTCATCGGCGCGCACCAGCGCGTCGGACGCCGCCTCCAGGGGGCCGGCCAAGCCCCGCCAGGTGGGGGGAAGACGGACCGCATCGATATCGTAAACCATTGCGGCGGCACGATAGGGAACCTCACGCCCAAGGGAAGGGGTTTTTCGCTTGGGTCACAGGGAAAGCGCGAGCGCTGGCCCGGAACGCGGCTTCAGACCCTCGTGCCCGGAGAGGCTCGGTCGCCCCGCATCGCCGCAATTTCGCTGCCGCGCCGGCGTATTGACCCGCCCCGCCCGACGGCCCTACGGCGACGAGGCCATCCGTGACCCACACCGACGCCGCGCCGGACGCGGGCGTGCGCCAGCCTTCCGCCGAGACGATCCTGCCGACTTCTTCCACTCCCGATTCCCGGCCCGTCGCCATCGGCATCACGGTCTTCCGGCCGGATGCGGCGCAGGTCGCCGCCCTGCGCGCCCGGGTCGCCGCGGAGACGCGCCGGACCATCGTGTTCGACAATGGCGGCCTGCCGGCGGAGGAAGCCGCCCATCTGACCGCGCGCGGCGCCCTCGTGCTGTCGGCGGGCCGGAACATCGGAATCGGCGGCGCCCTCGACGCGATCGCGCAGGCGGCGATCGCCGCGGGCGCGGCGCAGGTGCTGCTCCTCGACCAGGATGCGGCGTTCTCGCCCGATCAGGTCTCTGCGCTGGAGGCGGCGCTGGCGCGGCTGCGGGGTTCGAGCCCGCCGCCGGCCGTCGTCGGGCCGCGGCCGGACGCGGCGCCCGGCCGCAAGGCACCGGACTATCCGCGCCGCCCGAAGATCCCGGCCGCCGGCTCGCTGGTGCCGGTGGAGTTCCTGGCCACCTCCGGCTCGCTCGTCGACCTCGCGGCTTACGCGCGGATCGGCCCGTTCCGCAGCGACTTCTTCATCGACGGCGTCGACCTCGAATGGTGCTTCCGCGCCTGGGCCCACGGCTATGGCTGCTGGATGGAGACCGGGACCGCCCTCCCCCACCGGGTCGGCGCCGGGGTGATCCGCTCGAACCTTCTCGGCATCGAGATGCCGCGCCAGCCGCTGTTCCGGATGGCGGCCTACCTGCGCAACAGCGTCTATGCCTGGCGGCTGCCGCACGTGCCCCGGCGCTGGCGCCTCCGCCAGGCCGCCTACCTGCCGCTCCAGGCCTTGCTCTTCTGGGCCGATGCCGGCTACCGCCCGGGCGTGCTCGCGCAGCTCGCCGGCGCGGTGCTGGACGGCCTGCGCGGCCGGCTCGGACCGCCGCGAGGACTGCCATGATCGCCGATATGACCGCCGGTCCGAGCCCTGCCCTCGATGTCGTGATCGTCAACTGGAACGGCGGCGCCTTGCTGCGGGCCTGCCTCGCCAGCCTGGCCGCGGCCGAGGGTACCCTCGGCGACTCCCTGTCCTTGCAGGTCGTGGTGGTCGACAACGCCTCGCGCGACGGCTCGCTGGAGAACCTGCCGCGGCTGCGCCATGGCCCGAAGGTGATCGCGAATCCCGACAACCAGGGCTTCGGCCGGGCCTGCAACGCGGGCGCGGCGCGGGGCCGGGCGCCCGCGATCCTGTTCCTCAACCCCGATGCGCGGGTCACGGCCGAGAGCCTGTCCGGCGCCTACGCGGCCCTGATGGCGGATCCGGGCACCGGAATCGTCGGCGCGCAGCTCCGCGACGAGGCCGGGACGGTGCAGCGCTCCTGCGCCCGGCGGCCGACCGCGCGCGCGCTGATCGGCCAGGCGCTCCTCCTCGACCGGGCGCGACTGGTGCCCTCCCACTTCATGACCGAGTGGGACCACGCCGAGGACCGGGCGGTCGATCAGGTGATGGGCGCCTTCCTGATGATCCGCCGCTCGCTCTTCACGGCGTTGGGCGGCTTCGACGAGCGCTTCTTCGTCTATTACGAGGATGTCGATCTCTGCGCTCGGGCCCGGGACGCAGGTTTCGTCGTGCGCCATCTCGCCGGCATCGCCGTGCGGCACGAGGGCCAGGGCACCACCCGGGCGGCCAAGGCCCACCGGCTCGCCTGCTTCCTCGAGAGTCAGATCCGCTACGCCGCCAAGCATCACGGCCGGGCGACCGCGCTCGCCCTGATGGCGACGGCCTTCGGGGCGCAGGTGCCGTTGCGCCTCGCCCAGGCGCTGGCGCGGCGCTCAGTACCTGAGGCCGGGGAGGTCCTGCGCGGAGCGGGCCTGCTCGCCCGGGCGCTGCCGGGCCTGATGCGGGCGATCGGGCCTCGATAACCCCCCTCCCCTCTCTCGCCCCCTTCCCCTGACCTTGAAGTCCCGCATGAGCCCACGATGCGCGCCCTGATCGACATCCTCCGCGCCATGACCCCGCGCGAGCGCCGCCGCGCCGGGCTGATCGGGGCCGGGCTCGCCCTTGCGGCCCTGCTCGAGGTCGTCGGCGTCGCCTCGGTGGTGCCGTTCCTCACGCTCGTCGGCGATCCGGGCGCGGCGGCGCGGGTCCCGGCGCTGGCGTCGATCCGCGACGGGCTCGGGCTCTCCGACGACCGCACCTTCCTGATCGTCGTCGGGCTGAGCGCGCTGCTCGCCATCCTCACCACCTCCTGCGTCAATGCCGGGCTCACCTATGCCCAGCTGCGCTTCAGCCACAGCGTCGGCTACGGCTTCGCCCGCCGGCTGCTGTTTCGCACTATCGACCGCGAGCGGCTGTTCTTCACCACCGCCAACAGCGCCGCGCTCGCCAAGACGATCCTGAGCGAGACCGACCGCCTCGTCGTCGGCGTGCTGACGCCGGCCACCGTCATCGCCTCGCGGGCGACCTCGGCGCTGGCCGTGATCGTCTTCCTGATCGTCGTTTCGCCGCGCCTCGCGCTGATCCTCGGTGCCGGCTTCGGCGGGCTCTATGTCGGGATCTTCCTGGTGGTGCGGGCGCGGCTCGCGCGCATCGGCGCCCGCGCCGTGGCGGGCAACGAGGCCCGGTTCCGGGTGGTGCACGAGACCCTCGGCGGCCTCACCGAATTGAAGCTCTACGGCCGGGCGGAAGGCTTCGCGCGCCGGTTCGAGGCGCCGGCCCGCGCCTACGCACAAGCCAGCGCCGAGAGCCTGCTCACCGGGCAGCTGCCGCGCTTCGTCATCGAGGCCCTGGCCTTCGGCGGGGTGATCGTGGTGGTGCTGTTCGCGCTCTCGCAGGGGCTCGACACCGCCGGCATCCTGCCGCTCCTCGGCCTGTTCGCCTTCGCGGGCTACCGGATGCTGCCGGCATTCCAGAACGTGTTCAACGCGCTCGCGCTTCTGCGCTTCACCCTGCCGGCGGTGCGGCTCGTGGTCGAGGGGCTCGACGGCGAGCGGCCCCCGACCCCCCGCACGCCCGAGCGCCTGCCGTTCCGTGAGGCCATCCGCCTGGAGCACGTCGGGTTCGACTACGAGCCCGGCCGGCCGGCTTTGTCGGACATCGACCTCACGATTCCGGCCCACACCACGATCGGCCTCGTCGGCCGCACCGGCTCGGGCAAGTCGACCCTGGTCGGCCTGATCCTCGGCTTCCTTACCCCCACGGCCGGCCGCATCGCGGTCGACGGCGTAACGCTCGATGCCGACACCCTGCCGGCCTGGCAGAACCGCATCGGCTACGTGCCGCAGGACATTTTTTTGATCGACGGCACCGTCGCCGAGAACATCGCCTTCGGCCTCGACGCGATCGACGCGGCCGCGGTGGAGCGGGCGGCCCGGCTCGCCGGCGCGCACGACTTCGTCGCCACCTTACCGGAGGGCTACGCCACCCGCGTCGGCGAGCGCGGCGCCCGGCTCTCCGGCGGCCAGCGCCAGCGCGTCGGCATCGCCCGGGCGCTCTACCACGACCCGGACGTGATCGTGTTCGACGAGGCGACCTCCGCCCTCGACGACGAGACCGAGGGCGTGGTGATGCGGGCCGTGCAGGGGCTTGCCGGCACTCGCACCCTGATCATGATCGCCCACCGCCTCACCAGCCTCGCCGGGGCCGATACGGTGCACGTGCTGGAGGGCGGCAGGATGGTGGCCTCGGGTCCGCCGGAGCAGGTGCTGCCGCAGGTGGCGCGGGCCGTGGATCAGGGCTGATCGCGCGAGGGGTGCCGGCGGATCACGCTTCCAGCTCGCCGTAATCGTGGGTGTAGGCCCCCTCCTCGAACCGGTCGAAGCTCTGGCTCCAGCTGTGGCCGGGCCAGAGGTAATCGACCCGGCCCGACGCCGGCCGGTACACGGCGGTATAGGCCGTGGTGAAGCTGAGCTTGCGCGAGTAGAGCGGCGGCGCGAAGAAGCGCCCCGCCAGCGTTTCGAGGCTCATGGCTGGATCGGCCAGCGCCTCCTCCAGCACCCGCTGGCGGAGGGCCGAGCGGGAGGCGGGCAGGATCCGCTCCTGGTGGTTGGTGCAGGTCATCTGGCGCGTCACCGCGGGCTCGCGCCGGGGCCCGAGGAAGACCGTGGCGTGGTCGCCCCATCGGTCGAGCACGGTGACGTTGTGGAGCTGCACCGCCGGGAGGCGGCAGAGCGCGGCCACCGCCTCGGGAACCGAGCCGCAGGTCTCCAGCACGTAGCGCAGCATCTGGATGATGGCGAAGCCCTGCCCCCGCCGGGCGATGCCGCCGAGGGTGCAGCTGGCCACCAGCCCGTCCTCGTTCATCCCGTCGAGGCAGCCGCCCCAGGGCCGCTGCACCATCCCGATCACCCGCCGCCCTCCCCAGGCGGTCAGCTCGATGCGGCCGGTGATCGAGGTCAGGGGATAATCGTAGTTGCGGATGAGGGCGGGTCCCTCGTCGCCGAGCCACACCGCCTGGCTGCATCCCTGCCTGTGCGCGGCCGGGCGGTAATGGCTGAGGATGCGGTGGGCGAGATCGTCGTCGCCGACCATCCCGCACAGGTCGTCGTAATGCGGAACGAGCTCGGGCATGTGCTGCGAGAGAGCAGTCCTGCACTCGGCGGATGACGGCCCGTCGGACACCCCGTCCCCGAGATACCACCGCGCCGCATCGTCCCGCCCGTCCCGGAAGCGCGCGAGCCACGAGGCGCCGGGCCGGTCCTCACGGTGGGCGGTGAAGGTCTTTTCCATGCGGTTCATGTAGGTGCACCGCCCCCGCCCTGGCCACCGGGTTCCTGGAGCGCCATCCGATCGCGTTGCCTTCGGATGGTGCTCCAGGTGTTTGATTGTGCCGCATCTTCTGCGACGAACCGGTATCCGCTTCGTCGGACAATGCTCTAGCCCTGCGGCAACCGGCCCTCCCCGGCCCCCTCCCCTTCGATCCAGGCCAGGAAGGCGGCGACCGGCTCGGCCGATTCCCGCCCCTCCCGCACATAGGTGCAGTAGCTCCGGGCCGGGAGGCGCGGTCCTGCGAACGGCGTGACGAGGCGACCCTGAGCGAGGTCGTCGGCGATCAACGCCGTCGGGCCCATGGCGAGGCCGATGCCGTCGAGGGCGGCCTGGAGCGTGAGATAGAAATGGTCGAGGGTCAGCGCCGCCTCCGGCTCCAACCCGGCGACGCCGGACGCGGCCAGCCAGTCGTCCCAGAGCCGCGGCAGGCTCGCGCTGTGCAGCAGCGTGTGGTGGCGCAAATCCGCGGGCTCGCGCAACGGCACCCGGCCGAGCAGGCCGGGACTGCAGACCGGCAGCCGCTGCTCGGAGAGGAACACCCGCGCCGTCGTGCCGTAGAAGATATCGGGCCCGCCGCGGATGACCACGTCGCCCGGATCGGCCAGGGCCTCCAGGGGCTGGTTCGAGGTCTCGAGCCGGACACGGATGGCGGGATGCCGGTCCCGGAAGCGCGCGAGCCGCGGCACCAGCCAGCGCAGGGCGAAGGTCGACGGCGCATTGACCCGCAATACCGCGCCCGCCTCGTGACCGTAGAGCGCCGTCGCGGCGGCGATCCGGTCGAGGGCCGGGCCGATTTCCGCCAGATAGGCGCGGGCCGCCGGCGTGAGCATGACGCGCCGGTTGTGCCGCTCGAACAGGCTCGCCCGCAGCCAGTCCTCCAGCCCGCGCACCTGCTGGCTGACGGCGCCGTGCGTCACCCCGAGCTCCTCGGCGGCGGCCTTGAAGCTGCCGAGGCGGGCGGCAGCCTCAAAGGCGCGAAGGGCGTTCAGGGGAGGCAGCGCGCGCCGCATTCGGGTGAGTTTTCCTGCCCGGTTCTGCCTGAACAAATGGTTTGTCGGGCCCGCCCGCAAGAGCCACCCTCACGTGGACCGTCTTTCAACCGCGTGAAACCCGTGTTCGCTCTCATCCTCCTCCCGATCCGCCGGCGCGGCGCCGAGCCCGCCGCATGACGCCCCTCATCTTCGCCTCCGTGACCGGCGCCGCGATCCTGCATGCCGGCTGGAACGCCGTCCTGCGCGGCGGCAGCGACCGGCTGTGGTCGATGACCCTGATGATGATCGCGGTCAGCGCCGTCACCGGGCTCGCGGCGTGTGCCCTGCCCTGGCCGAACGCGGCGAGCTGGCCTTACGTGATCGCCTCCGCCCTGCTCCATACCGGCTACAACCTGTCGCTGGTGCGGACCTACCGCATCGGCGATCTCGGCCAGACCTATCCGATCTCCCGCGGCTCCTCGCCGGTCCTGGTCGCCTTGGGCGCGATGCTCTTCGCGCACGAGGCCATCACCCTCGTCTCGGCGCTCGGCATCGCGCTCGTCTCCGGCGGGATCGTCTCGCTGGCCTTGCAGGGCCGGACGGTCCGGGCCGAGGTGCTGCCCGCGGCGCTCACAACGGGCGTGCTGATCGGCGCCTATACGGTCGTCGACGGGATCGGGGTCCGGCTGTCGGGCGACAGCGTGGCCTATGCCAACGCGATGTTCCTGCTGTGGAGCCTGACGATGCCGCCGATCTTTCTGGCCCTACGCGGCAGGCCCCCGGCCTATACCCGGCGCGAGACCGCCCTGGCGCTCGCCGGCGGCGTGGTCTCGATCCTCGCCTACGGCATCGTCATCGGGGCGATGCAGTCCGGCGCGATGGGGGTGGTCTCGGCCCTGCGCGAGACCAGCGTGGTCTATGCCGCCCTGATCGGCCGGATCTTCCTGAGGGAGCGGCTGACGGCGCAGCGGGTCGCCTCCTGCCTGGCGATCGCGGCAGGCGCGGCCTGCCTCGCTGCCTGACCCGTCACCACATCGTCTGCTTCGCCCGCTCGGCCCAAGCGGCGTCGTAGGTCTCGCCGCCGACGCGACCCTCGCTCAAGCCGGCCAGGATCTGGCCGGGCGTCGGCATCGTCGTCGGATCGACCTGACTGTCGGCCCGCCACAGGCCGGAGCGGATCAGCGCTCGGGCGCATTGGAAATAGACCTCGCCCACACGGATCACCATCACGGTGCGCGGCGCCTTGCCTTCGACGGCGAAGGAGGTGCACAGCTCGGCATCGTCCTCGATCACCGCCCGCCCATTGATCCGGAGCGCGTTGCCGAGGCCGGGGATCAGGAACATCAGTCCGACCCGGGGATCGCGGACGACGTTGCGCAGGCTGTCGATCCGGTTGTTGCCGCGCCGATCGGGCAGGAGCAGCGTATGCGGATCGGCAACCCGCACGAAGCCCGGACGGTCGCCGCGGGGCGAGCAATCGAGCCCCTCCGGGCCACTGGTTGCCAGGGCGGCGAACGGCGCCGCCTCGATGAAGCGGCGGTAATGCGGTGTGATGTGGTCGGCGACCTTCACGGTCGAGGCTTCGCCGACGGCGCCGAACGCGCCGTAGACCCGTTCGAGGTCTGCTTCCGTCTTCAGGATCGCCATGACCTTCACCTCCTCTCGCCCGGTTCTCGGCTCTTAGGGGTTCGGGAGGCGCGCGAATATCGAGAAGATTGCACTCTCGCGTGCGTATCGCTCACGCATGGACGGCTCGCCGCATCCTCTTCGGTTGCCAGCTGGCAACTGCCGGGCGAGGGTGAAATCCTGCTCGGGGCCGGTCTCAGGTTGCCAGCTGGCAACCAGCTGCCCATGGTTAATGGCCCTTAACCAAAAAAAGTTTGCACCGTGACAGCCACGCTGGCATCGTTTTACGGAATATCCTCGCGATGCGCTCAGGAACCGTAAATGCCCGATCAGCCGCAGGAGCAGGCGAGAGCCGCAGCCTCCGACCGTCCCACGATCACCCGGATCATCGCCGATGACGGCGGCGCCCTGTCGAGCGAGTTGAACGCGCTCCGGCGCACGCTCTTCCCGCCGGCCTCGCACAAGCTCCTGCGCTCGTTCTCCTCGGGCGAGGCGGCGAAGCTGATCGGGGTGGCGGACGGTTACCTGCGCCAGCTCTCGCTCGCCAGCAAGGGCCCGCAGCCGGAGATCGGCCCCGGCGGCCGGCGGTCCTACACGCTCGGCCAGATCAACGAGCTGCGCCAGCTCCTCGACGACGGCCCGAAGGCGAAGGGCTACGTGCCGCACCGCTCCGGCGATGAGCATTGCCAGGTGCTCGCCGTCGTCAACTTCAAGGGCGGGTCGGGCAAGACCACCACGGCGGCCCATCTCGCCCAGTACCTCGCCCTGCGCGGCTACCGCGTGCTCGCCGTCGACCTCGATCCGCAGGCCTCGCTGACCGCGCTCCACGGCTACCAGCCGGAATTCGACGTCGGCCCCAACCAGACCCTCTACGCCGCGATCCGTCACGACGACGAGCAGCGGCCTCTCGCCGAGGTGGTGCGCAAGACCTACTTCCCGGGCCTCGACCTCGTGCCCGGCAATCTCGAGTTGATGGAGTTCGAGCACGACACCCCGCGGGTGCTGGCCGACCGGAATGCCGAGCCGTTCTTCGGCCGCATCGCCACGGCCCTGGGGAGCGTCGCCGACGATTACGACGTGATGATCCTCGATTGTCCGCCGCAACTCGGCTTCCTGACGCTCGGCGCGCTCTGCGCCGCCACCGCGATGCTGGTGACGGTGCACCCGCAGATGCTCGACGTGATGTCGATGTGCCAGTTCCTGCTCATGGCCTCCGACCTGCTCGGCGTGGTGCAGGAGGCCGGCGCCGACCTCGATTACGACTTCCTGCGCTACGTCGTGACCCGCTACGAGCCCTCGGACGCGCCGCAGACCCAGATGGTCGGCTTCATGCGCTCGCTGTTCCGCGAGCGCGTGCTGACCCACCTGATGCTGAAATCGACCGCCATCTCGGATGCCGGCCTGTCGAAGCAGACCCTCTACGAGATTGGTCGCGAGAGCTTCACCCGCGCCACCTACGACCGGGCGATCGAGGCCCTCGACGGGGTCAACGGCGAGATCGAAGGCCTGATGCACCGCGCCTGGGGACGCGTTCCGGCATGAAGCGCAAGGACGCCCTCCGCGCCGCCCTCGGCGCCCGTTCCGCCGACCGTGAGACGCCGCCCGAGTTGCCAGCTGGCAACCCGGCCGAGCCGGTGGAAACGCCCCCTGAGGCGCCGCGCCCCCTGGTGCGGTCCGGCGCCGTCGGCGCCATGGGCCGCAGCCTCGGGCGCATCGCCAGTGCGGCGGCGGAAGCTCGCGCCATGGTCGCCTCGGGCGACAGGGTGGTCGAGCTCGATCCGGCCCTGGTCGACAGCTCCTTCGTGCAGGACCGCCTCACCGGCGATCCGCAGGAGCACGCCGCCTTCGTCGCGCTGATCCGCGAGCGCGGCCAGCAGGTGCCGATCCTGGTGCGGCCGCATCCGAGCGCGGAGGGCCGCTACCAGGTGGCCTATGGCCATCGCCGGTTACGGGCGGCCCTGGAGCTCGGCCGCCCGGTGCGGGCGGTGGTCAAGGCGCTCTCGGACGAGGATCTCGTCGTCGCGCAGGGCCAGGAGAATTCGGCCCGGGCCGATCTCAGCTACATCGAGCGGGCTCTGTTCGCGATCGCGCTCGAAGACCGCGGCTTCGACCGCGCCACCATCATGGCGGCGCTCGCGGTCGAGAAGACCCAGCTTTCGCGCCTGATCGGCATCGGCCGGGCGGTGCCGGCCGCAATCGTGGCGGCGGTCGGCCCGGCGCCGAAGGCCGGGCGGCCGCGCTGGACGGCGCTCGTCGAGGCGCTGGCGCGGGACGGGGCAGGGGAGGCGGTGACCCGCATCCTGGCCGCACCGGATTTTCCGGATCTGCCCTCCGACGACCGCTTCGCCCGGCTGCTCTCCGGCCTCACCGCACCGGTGCCGCGGCCGGCCCCGACGCCGGCTTTCTGGACCAATCTCGGCGGCCGGCCGGTGGTTCGGATCGAGCGTGGCCGTCAGGGCACCCAGCTCACCGTCGACGACACCCTCGAGCCGGACTTCGCCGCCTACCTGATCCAGAGTCTTCCACAGCTCTACGCCGCGTTCAGCGAGTCGAAGACCCGCGACGAGACCGATTAAGGTTCGGCTCACGCCCAAGCCGGCGGGACGAAGACTCGCCGGTTAAGCACAGAGATTCACAGGAATCTGTCACTCTGCTTCGAGAATCGGCCAGACTCGACTCTGCCGATTCGGGTTTTGCGCGTTAGGACTCCACCAGACAACAGTCACGACGCGTGCCCGAAAGGCTCGCGTCCCCGTGCGGAGCCCTCTTGGTGGAGACGACGACCCCGCCGCAATCCGCCCTCGAGCCGGTCGAGGGCGTGCGCGATGCCGACCTGATCGAGATCGTCGAGAAGGCGCGCGGCAGCGTCGCCTACAAGGCGACGCTCGCCTTCGTGCGCGCCAGCCAGGCCAAGCGCGACGCCGAATCGGAAGCGCGCGACAAGCTGGTGGTGCTGAAGGCCGAGGCCGCGGCCGAGCGTGCCCGGCTGCCCCGCAACGCCCGCCGCCGCGACATGGTGCGCGAGGTGATCGAGAACGAGCCCGCGGCGCCGGAGAACATCCAGCACATCCACTCGGTGCTGGCGCTCTGCGGCCTGCCGTATCGCGAGCCGAAGGGCGTTACCAACGTCTCGCGGGAATACGGCCGCAACACCCTCGCCATCAATGCCGGCCGGCTCATCAACCCGACCACCGGCGAGATGGAGATGCAGGGGCTGCCCTACGGCCCCAAGGCGCGCCTTCTCCTGCTGCATCTCTGCACCGAGGCGGTGCGCCAGCGCAGCCCCAAGGTCGAGGTGGCGCAGAGCATGTCGGGCTTCATCCGCGACATGGGCTTCCCGGTCACCGGCGGCGAGCGCGGCACGCTCAAGCAGTTCAAGGAGCAGCTCAACCGGCTCGCCGCCTGCTCGATGCAGATCGGCCTGTGGGACGGCACCCGTGCCTCGACCCTCAACGTGCCGCCGTTCCGGCAGATGGATGTGTGGCTGCCGCTGCACAACCATCCGGATCAGGGCCTGCTCTGGTCTTCCACCATCACGTTCCACCGCGAGTTCTACGACAACCTGATCCAGCACGCGCTGCCGGTCGACATCCGCGCCGCCCGCGCCTTCGCCGGCTCGGCGCGCAAGCTCGACCTGCTGTTCTGGGTCGGCTACCGGCTCTCGCGCCTGGAGCGGCCGCTCCGCCTGACCTGGGACAACCTCTACAAGCAGTTCGGCAGCGAGAACGGCTCGATCCGCTCGTTCCGGCAGGAATTCCGCAAGGACGTCGCCCATCTCACCGAGGTGTTTCCCCGCCTGCGCCTGACCCTCGACGACGGAGGGATGCAGCTGTTGCCCTCCGATCCGAAGGACCTTCTGGTGCCCCCGAAGGCAGCTCTGGCGAATAAGCGAGCCCGGGCAAGGGCTTGATTCCGCCGACTTCCCTACGCGGGGAGGGGGTGTGTCGGGCGGGGCACGGCGTGGACCCGCGGGTCCACGGGCTTGGCCGCGACCTGTTATAGGATTGTTTTCTTAATATCGGCTGTGCTATGCAGTCGGGAGCGGTGTGTGCATCCGGCGGTGGCGCGCGCGCTATGGCAAGAGATAACACTTCGGATACTGGGTTTTACGTCAGGTTTCTTCCATATCATCTTATGATTTCGAAACATGACCATGTAAAACATCAAACCAGGTGACCATGAGGCGACGCGGGACCTCCTCTGCGGTTTGGCAGCACGTATCCCGCGATTTTTCTTGGCAATTCATAGTTTTTTGTGAGAATACTATTGATTGATATGTTTTATAGTGTTGTTTCAAATAATCAATCGGATGTTTATTACACTTATCAGAACTTAAATCCTCCGAGGTCGATCTTGTCCATCTCACCCGCATGCCTTCCCCACGCTGAGTTGCCTACGCTCCGGGACTGCCAGAACCGGCCTCGGCCACGCTGAGTCGCCTACGCGCCCACGCACCCGCACGGCCCCCCGAATCCAGCGCCTTGCTTTTGAGATTCGGCGGTTTTTCCGATCCCGCGGCCGCGCAGACCTGCCTATGGGACGTGACCGGTCTCACGCCGAATTGCCTACGCTTCTCCCCGACCGGGCAATCCGCCGGTAACCCTCCGGCCGATGGAAGCCGCGACTCGCAGCCAAGTATTGCCGAGCTGCCGCAGCACCGCGAGAGTCGAGCAAGAGTCCCGTATCGGGACGGCGAATCATCATCCCGCGTACAGGCGAGTCGGTCCCCCCGCTTCAAGCCTCGCCTCGACTCTTCCACGGGGAAACGAGTCCGGCTGTGCTGGGCTTTGTCGGATGAGGACTCGGGACCCGGGAGTCTCCGAGTCGCGGATCGGCACCCAAGACTCGGGACGGAGCAAGGCGGGCATCGAGCCGCTCGCCTCAGGCCGGAGGGCGCCAGGCGCCCCTCAGGCGGATCCCCCGCAGGGGGCCAAACTCGGCGATCGCGCTCTGGGAACCCCTAACTCCCGATCCCCAAAAGCCTTTTTATGAGAGATTCAGAATCTAGATTCCGAGTCTGAATCCGTAGAGCTATATGGGTATTATATGGGGGCGCGAATTTCCGAACAGCCGCAAGGGGTTAGGCCCCGTTCGCGTAGGCAGGTCTGCGCGTCCGCGTAGGCAACTCGGCGCAGGTCCGTAGGCAGGTCTGCGCGGAATCGCCGGCTTGGCGAAGGCGACTCGGCGTGGCCCCGTAGGTTACTCAGCGCAGGCCCCCGATTAACAGCTTGGAAAGCTGTGTGAATCGCGGATGGCCCGGCGTAGGCCACTCAGCGCACCCCGCTAGCAGGCTGCTGAAAAAGGGCTTCGCCTGTCGGCAGAAGCGTGATTCACTCTTCTGGGATCATCGGGAGAGTTTTCAGTGCGTGGTCAGGATCTCCGAAGCAGCTCGCTGTTCTCCTACGTGGATCTCGAGCGCCGCATTCGGCCTGACCATCCCCTGAGAACGATCCGAACTTTGGTCGACGAGGCGCTCACGACGCTCGACGGGCAGTTCTCGGAGATCTACTCGCAGATTGGCCGCCCCTCGATCCCACCCGAGCAACTCCTGCGCGCCATGCTGCTCCAGGCATTCTACTCCGTGCGCTCCGAGCGACAGTTGATGGAGCGCCTCGACTTCGACCTGCTGTTCCGCTGGTTCGTCGGCCTCGGCATCGACGATCCCGTCTGGGATGCCTCCACCTTCTCCAAGAACCGCGATCGGCTGCTGGGCGGCAGCGTGGCCGCCGCCTTCCTGAGCGCCGTGCTGGCGATCCCGCGCGTCAAGCGGCTGCTGTCGCAGGATCATTTCACCGTCGATGGCACCTTGATCCAGGCTTGGGCCTCGATGAAGAGCCTCAAGCCCAAGGACATTGCGCCCTCCGACCCGCCTGATCCCCCGGCAGGCGGGCGCAATCCCGACGTCGACTTTCGCGGCAAGAGCCTGTCCAACGACACTCATCAGAGCAGCACTGACCCCCAGGCGCGGCTCTACCGCAAGGGTCAGGGCAAGGAAGCCAAGCTCTGCTTCATGGGTCATGCGCTCATGGAGAACCGCAATGGGCTGATCGTCGATGGCTGCGTGACCCAGGCGACGGGGCAGGCCGAGCGCGTCGCGGCCCTGGCGATGATCGAGAAACGGGCCAACCGTCCCACCCGCGTCACCCTGGGCGCCGACAAAGGTTACGACGCCGCGGACTTCGTGAACGAACTGCGCGCCATGGCGGTGACGCCGCACGTGGCCTGCAACACGGCGGGACGCCGCTCCGCCATCGACGGACGCACCACACGCCAGCCCGGCTATGCGATCAGCCAGACGATCCGCAAGCGGATCGAGGAAAGCTTCGGCTGGAGCAAGGAGATCGGCCTGATCGGCCGCATCCGGGTCCGCGGGCGGGAGCGGATCGACATGGCCTTCACCTTCACAGCCGCAGCCTTCAACCTCGTGCGGCTGCCAAAACTCCTCGGAGCGTAAGCGACCGCCTGACGACAGAACGGTGCCGCCTCTTGCTCAACGCAGCCGAACCCTGCCCCAGCGCAGCGGTTGAGCCCGGCACGACGAGCCACCGCAACGCCGGTGCAAGGCGAAAACCAGCAAACCAAACGGCGCCAAGCCAGGCATCAAAGCGACAAGCCCCTTTTTCAGCAGCCTGCTAGGCGTCGCGCCACCCCTCGGACGGCGCCGGATTCGCGCCTCCGGACGCTGCGCCGACACCCGTCGCGGCGGGATTGCCGGAATCTCCGCCAGGAGGCCCGTGGAGGCCCGTCGCGCCTCGGGACAGTTGTACGGCACCTGCCGGCCCCGAATCCAGCTCAGCGGCGCTCCTGGCGGCTTGAGGGGCGTTGTCCAACGGCTGTGCCCGTCCGCAGGTCTCGCCGCGCCCTCGGGCGATCTCCTTGCACCATCGGGCTTTCCGGGCGGCGCCGGGGCAGCTGTCCCCGCTGCCGTCAACAGGAGCCCGGTTTCGGCAGGCTCTGACGGCGCCTCCGTCCACAGCCCCGATTGACACTCCCATGAAACCGAACAAAACAAGAACGAGTTGGTGTTTCGGTCGGTGATGGGCATGAGATGCGGCAGGCCGAGCGAGAGCGGCAGCTCGCGGCGTTGCGCGAGCGGATCGGTGGGCTGGCGCCCGAGGGGGCGGGCCGGCCGGTCCTGCCGTTCGGCGTGGCAGACCTGGACGCGCATCTGCCGGGCGGGGGCCTGCGCCTCGGCGCGGTGCACGAGGTTCTGGCGGCCGGACCCGTGGACGGGGAGGGGGCGCTCGCAGCGCTGTTTGCCGCCGCGATCCTCGCCCGGCTGCCCGGCCCGGTCCTGTGGTGCCTGGCGAGCCGCGACCTGTTCGCCCCCGGCCTCGCCGCGGTCGGCCTCCATCCCGACCGGGTGCTCTACGCCGAGACGCGGCGCGAGGCCGAGGTTCTGCCCACCATGGAGGAGGGGTTGCGCCATCGCGGCCTCGCGGCGGTGGTCGGCGAGGTCGCCCGGCTCGGGCTCACCCCGTCGCGCCGGCTCCAGCTCGCCGCCGAGGGCAGCGGCGGCCTCGCCCTGGTGATCCGCCGCTGGGGCGCCGCCGTCCCGGAGCCGAACGCCGCCGCGACCCGCTGGAGCGTCGTCGCGGCGCCGTCCCCCGCTCTTCCCGTACCGGGCCTGTCGCGGGCCCGCTGGACCGTGGCGCTCGTCCGCGCCCGGGGCGCCGAGCCCCGCACCTGGCTCCTCGAGGCTCCCGATGCGAAGGGTCATCTGCGTGTTCCTGCCGACCTGGCCGACCGACCGCTGGCGGCGCCGGAGCGGCGGGCCGCCGCCGGATGAGCCGCTGGTCGCGGCGGCGCAGGAGGGTCCGCGCCGGGTGCTCTCGGCCGTCGATTCCGCCGCCCGCCGCCTCGGCTTGCGCCCCGGCCTCGCCCTCGCGCAGGCGCAGGCGCTATGCCCGGGCCTCACGGTGATCGAGGCCGATCCGGAGGGCGATGCAGCAGGGCTCGCCCGCCTCGCGGCCTGGTGCCTGTCCTACGCCCCCCTCGTCGCCCCCGACCCGCCGGACGGGATCTGGATCGATGTCGCGGGCGCGGCCCACCTGCAAGGCGGCGAGGCGGCCCTGCTCGGCCAGTTGCGCCGCCGCCTCGGCCGGGCGGGCATCCGGGTCCGGGTCGCCGTGGCCGACACGCCCGGCGCCGCCTGGGCGGCGACCCGCTGCCTGCACCCCGAGACGGTGCTGCCGCCCGGCGGGCAGCGGGACGCGCTCCCCGACCTGCCGCTCCGGGCCCTGCGCCTCGACCCCGCCACCGTCGCGGCCCTCGCCCAGCTCGGCCTCACCCGGGTCGGCCATCTCCTGGACCAGCCCCGCGGCCCCTTGCGCCTGCGCTTCGGGGAGGAACCCACCCGTCGCCTCGACCAGGCGCTGGACCACGCCCCCGAACCGCTCGCCTATCTGGCGCCGCCGGTGGAGCACGCGGTGCGGCTCGCCTTCCCGGAGCCGATCGGGGCGCCCGAGACGCTGGCCCGGGTGAGCGGGCGGCTCGCCGCGATGCTGGCGGAGGGGCTGACCCGGCACGGGCTCGGCGCGCGCCGGCTCGACCTGGTCTTCCGCCGCGTCGACGGGCTCGACCAGTCGGTCAGCGTCGGCACCGCCCGGCCGAGCCGCGACCCGCGCCACCTCGCCCGCCTGCTCGCCGAGCGTCTGCCGCAGATCGATCCCGGCCACGGCCTCGACGAAGCGCGGCTCTCCGCGCCCCGGGTCGAGCGCCTGGAGGCGCGCCAGCTCGCCGCCCCCGGCGAGGAGCCGGATCCGGACGCGATGGCCGAGCTGATCGACCGGCTGGTGCTGCGGCTCGGGCCGGGCCGGGTGTTTCGCAAGGCTCCGGTGGAGAGCGAGTGGCCCGAGCGGGCGGTGCGCCGGGTCGCCCCCTTGAGCCCCGCCACCGGCGTGACCTGGCCCGCCGACCTGCCGCGGCCCGGCCGCCTGCTCCCCGTGCCGGAGCCGGTGGCGGTGCTGGCCGCGCTCCCCGATGCACCGCCCTCCGCCTTCACCTGGCGCGGCACCCGCCGCCGGGTGGCGCGGGCCGACGGGCCGGAGCGCATCTTCGGCGAATGGTGGCTCGCCGACGACGAGGTCGCGGCGACCCGCGACTATTACCGGGTCGAGGACGAGACCGGCGCCCGCTACTGGCTGTTTCGCGATGCCCTGACGAAGGACGGCGCCCGCTGGTGGCTGCACGGCTTAGGGGAAGCGGGCTTGGGAGAGGCGTGATGAGCGTCGAACTCCAGGTCACCACCCATTACTCGTTCCTGCGCGGCGCCTCCTCGCCCGAGGAACTGTTCGCCACTGCCGCGCTCCTCGGCATCCGGGCGCTCGCCGTCACCGACCGCAATACCCTCGCCGGGATGGTGCGGGCCCATACCGCGGCGCGCACCACCGGCTGCCGCCTGATCGTCGGCTGCCGGCTCGACCTCGCCGAGGGCTGGAGCCTGCTGGTCTATCCCACCGACCGAGCGGCCTATGGGCGGCTCTGCCGCCTCCTCACGATCGGCCGCTCGCGGGAGCGGGCGCCCCGCGGCGGTTGCCACCTGACAACCGCGGATGTCGCCGAGTGGAGCCGGGGCCTCGTGGCGGTGCTGCCGGCCGACCGGCCGGACGACGTGCTCCTTGAGCGCCTGCGCACCTTGAAGGCGATCTTCGGCAAGGACCTCTCCTGCGGCCTGTCGCGGCGCTTCGGCGTCAACGACCACCTGCGCCTGGACGGTCTCGCGAGCCTCGCCAGGGCTGCCCGGGTGCCGCCGGTCGTCCTCGGCGACGTGCTCTACCACGTGCCCGAGCGGCGGATGATGCAGGACGTCGTCACCTGCATCCGCCTGAAGACCACCATCGCGGCGGCGGGCTTCGCCCGCGAGCGCCATGCCGGGCGCCACCTGCACGAGCCTGACGAGACCGCGCGCCTGTTCGCCCGCCACCCCGAGGCGCTGGCCCGCGCCGCTTCGATCGCCGAATCCTGCCGCTTCTCGCTCGACGAGCTGACCTACACCTATCCGGACGAGGCCGGAGAGGATGGCCGCCCGGCGCAGGTGCGCCTCGCGGCGATGACCTGGGAGGGCGCGGCCCGACGCTACCCGGCCGGGGTGCCGGAGGCGGTGCGCAAGCAACTCGGCGACGAGCTCGACCTCGTCGCCAAGAAGGCCTACGCGCCGTACTTCCTCACCGTCGAGGCGATCGTCCGCTACGCCCGCAGCCAGGGCATCCTGTGCCAGGGCCGCGGCTCGGCGGCGAACTCGGCGATCTGCTGGTGCCTCGGCATCACCGCCATCGACCCGGTGGAGCAGGGGCTGCTCTTCGCCCGCTTCATCAACGAGACCCGCGACGAGCCGCCGGACATCGACGTCGATTTCGAGCACGAGCGCCGGGAGGAGGTGATCCAGTGGATCTACGCCACCTATGGCCGCGAGCGGGCGGCGCTCACCGCCACGGTGATCCGCTACGGTGCCCGCGGCGCGGTGCGGGAGGTCGGCAAGGTGCTGGGCGTGCCGGAGGATGTCACCGGGGCGCTCGCCCGGCTGGTCTGGGGCTGGTCGCGCGAGGGCGTCGGCGAGCGGGAGGCGAAGGCGCTCGGCCTCGACCTCTCCGAGCGCAGCTTGCGGCTCACCCTGGAGATCGCCCGGGCGCTGATCGGCACGCCGCGCCATTTCGGCCAGCATCCCGGCGGCTTCGTCCTCACCCTCGAGCGGCTCGACCTCCTCTGCCCGGTGGTCCCGGCCCGGATGGAGAACCGCCAGATCATCGAGTGGGACAAGGACGACATCGAAGCCTTACGCTTCATGAAGGTCGACGTGCTCGGCCTCGGCATGCTCGGCTGCCTGCGCCGGGCCTTCGCGCTCCTCGCCGAGCACAGGCCCGAGACGAACCCGCCGCGGGAGATCGCCGACATCCCGCCGGGCGACGAGCCGACCTACGCGATGATCCGGAGCGCCGACACGATCGGGGTCTTCCAGATCGAGAGCCGGGCGCAGATGGCGATGCTGCCGCGGATTCAGCCGAGAAATCTCTACGATCTCACGATCGAGGTCGCGATCGTGCGGCCGGGCCCGATCCAGGGCGACATGGTCCATCCCTATCTGCGCCGGCGCAACAGGCGGGAGCCCGTCACCTACCCGACCAAGGAACTGGAGAGCGTGCTCGGGCGCACTCTCGGCGTGCCGCTGTTCCAGGAGCAGGCGATGCAGGTCGCGATCGTCGCCGCCGGCTTCACCGCCGCCGAGGCCGACGGCCTGCGCCGCGCCATGGGCACCTTCAAGGGCGACGGCACGATCAACCTCTACGAGGACAAGCTCGTCCGCGGCATGATCAGCAACGGCTACGACCCGGACTTCGCCGCCCGCACCTACCGCCAGCTCGAAGGGTTCGGTTCCTACGGCTTCCCGGAGAGCCATGCCGCCTCCTTCGCCCTCATCGCCTACGCCTCGTCCTGGCTGAAATGCCGGCACCCCGATGTCTTCGCTTGCGCGCTCCTCAATGCCCAGCCGATGGGCTTCTACGCCCCGGCCCAGATCGTGCGCGATGCCCGCGCCCATGGCGTCGAGGTGCGGCCGATCAGCGTGAACGCCTCGCGCTGGGACTGCACCCTGGAGCCGGCGGGAGACGGACGGCTCGCGGTGCGCTTGGGCCTGAGACTGGTGCGCGGCCTGCCCAACACCGACGGCGCCCGCATCGCCACGGTGCGGGAGGCGGACCTGTTCCGCTCGGTCGAGGATCTGTGGCGCCGGGCCGGGCTCTCGCTGAAAGGTTTGCGCAGCCTGGCGGGCGCCGACGCCTTCGCGTGCCTCGGCCTGGGGCGGCGCGAGGCCCTGTGGGCGATCCGTGGCCTCGCGCCCGCGCCGCTGCCGCTCTTCGCGGCGGCCGACCGGCGCGAGGCGGTGCCGTCCCCCGAACTCGCCGAGCCCCCGGTGCGCCTCGCACCCCTCGGGGAGGGGGCCGCCGTGGTGGCGGATTACCGGGCTTCGGGCCTCAGCCTCGGCCGCCACCCGCTCGCCTTTCTGCGCGCGACGCTGTCGCGCGACGGCGTCTCGACCTGCGCCACCTTGCGCCGCCTGCGCGACGGCGCCCGGGTGACGGTGGCGGGGCTGGTGCTGGTGCGCCAGAAGCCGGGCTCGGCCAAGGGCGTGATGTTCATCACCCTGGAGGACGAGACCGAGGTCGCCAACCTGGTGATCTGGCCTTCCCTGTTCACCCGCCAGCGCAGCCTGATCCTCCAGGCCGGCCTGATGGCCGCCCGCGGCCGGGTGCAGCGCGAGGGCGAGGTGATCCACCTCGTCGCCGAGCACCTGATCGACCGTTCGGACCTCTTGGGCCGGGTGGCGGAGGACGGGCCGGCGGAGCCGCTCGCGGTCGATGGCGGGCGGGGGGACGAGGCGCGGCGCGGGGGGGCGGATCCGAGGGGCGCGGCGCGGCCGTTGCGGGTCGGGAGCCGGGATTTCCGATGATGTGGGGGGCTCTGCCTGGTCACGGATATTCGCGCTACACGACCGGCCTGCCCTTACGCGGATCACACATGGCCACGCTCACGATCCGCAATCTCGATAGCCAGGTCGAAGAGTGGCTGAGGTCGCGGGTGAGATGAATGGCTGAACCGCGTCGAGCGGGCTCTGTTTGTCCTCGCTCCACAGCCCGAACGCCCCTTTCAATGCGCCGCCACCCCCCGTGCCGGCACGATGTCGTTGGCGATCACCTCGCCGAACGGGCCGTCGTTGCGCGCCCCCGTCGCCGCCGTCCCGGTGGTGCTGCGCAAGGGCAGCTTCGGGAAGACCAGCTCGGCGAAGCGGTAGGCCTCCTCCAGATGCGGGTAGCCGGAGAGGATGAAGCGGTCGATGCCGAGGTCGATGTATTCCTTCATCCGGTCGGCGACCTGGTCGGGGGAGCCGACGAGGGCGGTGCCGGCGCCACCGCGCACCAGGCCGACGCCGGCCCAGAGGTTCGGCGAGACCACGAGCTTGTCGCGCCGGCCGCCGTGAAGCTGCATCATCCGGCTCTGGCCGACGGAATCCTGGCGCGCCAGGGTCGCCTGCGCCTTGGCGATGGTGGCGTCGTCGAGGCGCGAGATCAGCGACTCGGCCGCCTCCCAGGCCGCGGATTCGGTCTCGCGCACGATGACGTGCAGGCGGATGCCGTAGGAGAAGGTTTTTCCGCGCTTCTCCGCCGCCGCGCGGGCCCGGGCGATCTTATCCGCCACGTCGGCCGGGGGCTCGCCCCAGGTCAGGTAGACGTCGCAATGCTCGGCCGCGACCTCGATGCCGGCCGGCGAGGAGCCGCCGAAATAGAGCGGCGGGTAGGGCCGCTGCACCGGCGGGAAGATCAGCCGCCCGTCCTCCAGCCGCAGGTGCTCGCCCGCATAGGTCACGGTCTCGCCGGAAAGGAGCCCGCGCCAGACCCGCAGGAACTCGTCGGTCACCGCGTAGCGCTCGTCATGGGCGAGGAAGACGCCGTCGCCGCGCAGTTCGACGGGGTCGCCGCCCGTGACCACGTTGATCAGGAGCCGCCCGTCCGAGATCCGGTCGAGGGTCGCGGCCATGCGGGCGGCGGTGGCGGGCAATTGCAGGCCCGGCCGCACCGCCACCAGGAAGCGCAGGCGCTTCGTCAGCGGCGCGAGCGCCGAGGCGACGACCCAGGAATCCTCGCAGGAGCGCCCGGTCGGCAGCAGCACGCCGAAATAGCCGAGCTCGTCGGCGGCCTGGGCGATCTGGCGCAGGTAGGGCAGGGTGACGGCCCGGGCCCCTTCCTGCGCGCCGAGATAGCGGCCGTCGCCGTGGGTGGGCAGGAACCAGAGGACGTCGGTCTGGCCGATCATTGGAAGTCTCCCAGGGGAGGGCGCGCTCAGGCGCGCCCGTCGAGCAGGTGATCGAGGATGCGGCCTTCCAGGGCCGCCAGCTCCGGGTCGCCGCGCCGGCGCGGGCGGGGCACCGGCACCGCCAGGTCGAGGGCGATGCGGCCGGCCTCGACCACCAGGATGCGGTCGGCGAGCGCCACCGCCTCGGCGACGTCGTGGGTGACGAGGAGCGCCGTGAAGCCTTGCCCGCGCCAGATCCGCTCGATCATCGCCTGCATGTCGATGCGGGTCAGCGCGTCGAGGGCGCCGAGGGGCTCGTCGAGGGCGAGGAGACCCGGGCGGCTGACGAGGGCGCGGGCGAGCGCCACCCGCTGGCGCTGGCCGCCCGAGAGGGTCGAGGGCCATTGCCCCGCCTTGTCGGCGAGGCCGACCTCCTGGAGCGCCGCGGCCGCGCGCTCCCGCCGCTCCGCCACCGACCCCTCGCGCAGGCCCACCGCGACGTTGTCGAGGACCCGCGCCCAGGGCAGGAGCCGCGGCTCCTGGAACATGATCCGGCGCGGGGCGTCCCCGCCCTCGACCGCGACGCGCCCGGCGCTCGGGGTCTCGAGGCCGAGGATCAGCCGCAGCAGGGTGGACTTGCCGCAGCCCGAGCGCCCGATCACGGCGACGAACTGGCCGGCCGGGATATGCAGGTCGAGCCCGTCGATGACGGGCTTCCCGTCATCGAAGGCCTTGGACAGGCCGCGCAGGGTGAGACCGAGGCCGGCCGTGGTCCGGTCGCGGGCGATCTCGCGGTCGATGACCTCGCGGCGCAGGCGGGCGGGGGAGGCGGGCGCGACGCTCTCGAACCGGCGCAGGGTGCTGGCGAACATGGAGGAAGATCCTGGGGGGAAAAAATCCTGGAAGCGGGGAGCGGGGATCAGGCCGAGCGGTAGGCCGGGTTCCAGGCGAGGCAGGCCCGCTCCAGCTGGCGCGTCAGCAGGTCGGCGACCTTGCCGAGGAGCGCGTAGATCAGGATCGCCAGCACCACGACGTCGACCAGCATGAACTCGCGGGCCTGCATCGCCATGTAGCCGAGCCCCGAGGACGCCGAGATCGTCTCGGCGACGATCAGCGTCAGCCACATGATGCCGAGCGCGTAGCGCAGGCCCACGAAGACCGAGGGCAGGGCGCCGGGCAGCACCACGCGAGAAAACAGCTCAGGTCCCGACATGCCGTAGATCCGGCCCATCTCGACCAGCTGCGGATCCACCGAGCGGATGCCGTGCAGGGTGTTGGCGTAGATCGGGAAGAACACCCCGAGCGCCACCAGGAACAGCTTGGCCTCCTCGCCGATGCCGAACCACAGGATCACCAGCGGGATCAGCGACAGGTGCGGGATGTTGCGGATCATCTGCACGGTGGTGTCGGTGAGCCGGTCCGACAGGCGCGACAACCCGTTGGCGAGGCCGAGGATAAAGCCGATGCCGCCGCCGATGAGGAAGCCGCTCGCCGCCCGCAGGAAGCTGACGCCGAGATTCGTCCAGAGCTCGCCGGTCTCGGCGAGGCGCCAGCCGGCCGCCGCCACGTCGAGGGGGGCGGGCATCAGCCGGGTCGAGACCAGCCCGGCCGAGCCGGCGGCCTGCCAGCCGACGAGGATCACCGCCGGCAGGAGCCAGGGGGCGAAGCGCCGCGCCGCGGCGGCGGGGGAGGGGAGGGTGGGCATGGATGTCAGCCGTTCTGGGGGACGGGCGCGCGGAGCGCGTCGCCGATCCGGATCGGGTGCGGGATCAGCGAGAGGGCATGGAAGCGGTCGGCGACCCGCTGCTGCTCGGCCACCACGCTCGGGGTCATCGGGCCGATGACGTAGTCGGTGCGGTCCACCGCCCGGCGGGTCGCGGCCAGCGGCACGCCGGTCCCCTTGGAGAGGAGCGCCGCCACCTCGCCGCGATTGGCCTCGCACCAGCGCGCCACACCGGATAGCGCATCCAGGGCCGCGTCCAGCACCGGGCCGCGTTCCGCCGCGACGGTCTTGTGGGCGAGAAAGAAGTTGTTGGGCTTCGCGATGTCGGTGGCCAGCGACAGCACCCGGGTGCTCGGCTGCATCTCCGCGATGGCGAAGTACGGGTCCCAGATCGTCCAGGCATCGACGCTGCCGCGGGCGAAGGCGGCAGCCGCGTCGGCCGGCGCCAGGGTCACCGGCTCGATGTCGCGGTAGGTGAGCCCCGCCTTCTCCAGGGCCGCGATGGTGAGGTTGTGCGCGCTCGACGCCTTGGCGAAGGCGACGCGCTTGGCCCTAAGATCCGCGAGGCTGCGGATGGGAGACTCCTTCTGCACCAGGACCGCGGCGCCCGAGCCCGCGGCTTCCTGCGCGGCCACGTAGACCAGAGGAGACCCGGCGGCCTGCGCGAAGATCGGCGGGGCGTCGCCGGTCTGGCCGAGATCGATGGCGCCGAGGCTGATCGCCTCGAGGAGCGGCGGGCCGAACGAGAACTCGACCCAGGTGACGCCGACGCCGAGGGCCTTGAGCCGGGCCTCGATCACGCCCTGCTGCTTGGCGACGACCAGGATGCCGTTCTTCTGATAGCCGATGCGCAGGGTGTCGCCGGCAGCCGCACGGGCCGGCAGGGCGGCGCCCGCGAGAGCCGCCGCGAGGAGAGAGCGACGGTCGATCACCGGGCGCCTCCGGCGACGCGGGCCAGCGGCGCCGCCGCAGCCGCCCGGGCGCCGGCCAGGGCGGCGAGCTGCCCGCCGGCCTCGGCCACCCGCTGGCGGATCGCCGCGGAATCGAGGCCGCCATCGCGGAAGTCGGGGTCCGAGGCGTAGACGGCCGTCGGCACCGTCAGCGCGGTGAAGAAGCCGAAGAGCGGGCGCAAGGCGTGCTCGACCACGAGGGCGTGGCGCGGGCCCCCGCCGGTGGCGGCGAGCGCCACCGGCTTGCCGGCCAGCGCCTCCGGCGCCACGAGGTCGAACAGGTGCTTGAACAGCCCCGTATAGGCGCCCTTGTAGACGGGGGTGCCGACCACGAGGGCATCCGCCTCCTCGACCGCCTCGACGAGGCGGCGGGCCGGCAGGGAGAGCTGGTCGCGGGTGAGGGCACCGCCGAGGCCGGGACCGGCATCGACGAGGTCGAAGATCCGCACCTCGACCGGCAGCCGCATGGCGGCCTCGGCGGCGATCGCCTCGACCAGGGTGCGGGTCTTCGAGGGCCGCTGGATGTTCGCGGAGAAGCCGACGAGGCGCGGTCGCGTCATGGAGGTCGATCCGGTGGTCAGGGGCGGGGGGGACGGACGGGCCGTCGCGGCCCCGTGCTCGATGCCCTCAACGATGCGGCCCAGACTGAGATCAGTCAATGAAATGAGATTTTAAATGCACGTATAGCGGGAGTTGATCCTGCTACCAGGGCAACGGAAGAGAGAAAAAGAGACTCGGACGACGATCTGGAATGAGAAAGATCGGAGCATCTCGTCGGATATGCTGGGTTCGCCGGTGCCGTCGCGGTTCGGGCACGGCGATCGGCGGGCGGCCTTTGCCGCCAGGCGGCTCGGCCTTGCCCGGCCGGCATCGATCGCCGGACCACCTCCACGCCGCATTTTCAAGCCTCGATCAGGGATTAAACCCGGTCACCGAACGTACTTCATGATGACCGGCCGCTATATGGGAGTTTGAGACGGCAAACGGAATACCGGTCAAACGAAAAATACTTATCATCAACCCGCTCTCCGATGATCGACACCGCCGCATCGTTGCGGTAATCGACCGCCTGCGCTGATGGACCGAGTCAGCACATTGACAGAGCACCTTGCCAGGGGCCCCCGACGATGTTCAACATGTTCAAGTCGCAGACCTCGCTCGACCTCACGCCGCGGACCTGCCTCGCGGTCTCGCTGATCTACTGCATGAGCGCCGACGGCGAGATCGACCCGGAGGAGATCGGCCACCTGATGTCGGTGCTCGGCCGCAACGCGACGCGCCAGAGCCTCGACGCCGCCGTCCGCTACGCCCGCAGCACCCCACCGGCCCAGTTCCTGGCCGATGCCGCGCCGCGCCTGCGCCCGGACCAGAAGCTCTGCATTCTCCTCAACATGATCGACAGCGCCATGGCCGACGGCGAGGCCGAGGCGGGCGAGCAGCGCCTGATCATGCAGTTCGCGCAGGCCTTCGGCCTGTCGGAGAACGACCTGACCCCGTACTTCAAGGCCCTGGTGGCGAAGAACGACCGGGCGGTGCTGGATCGGTGAGGCGGGGCCGGGCGTGAGCTGAGGCGCCCGCTTCCGGGACAGGCGCAGGGTCCACCTCTCCCCGCGGGCGGGGAGGCCGGGGGATCGTCGATCCCACCCCTCGTTCGGAGGGTTCGGCAGGCCCGCAGCGAACCGCCGGTTCGCCGCGAGGGCGAGGGCTATGTCCGGGGGAGTCTCACGCGTCGAGACCCCCACCCTCGCTCCGGCTGCGCCTCCGCTTGCCGCTTGCACGACAAGGTGCAAGCGGCTCTCTCCCCGCCCGCGGAGAGAGGCGGACGCGCACGAACCGTCGCGTGAGAACAAACCCGCGGAGATGAGATCCGCATCGGAACCCGTCCCTCACACCACCGGGTTCGCCAGCTCCTCCCCCCGCCGCAGCCGCTCCAGATTCTCAAGCAGCAGGTCGATCACCCGGCCCTCGTAGTGGCCGGTCTCGCCGGCACTGTGCGGCGTGACGATCACGTTCGGCATGCGCCAGAACGGCGCCTCCGGCGGCAGCGGCTCGTCGTGAAAACAATCGAGGCCGGCGCCGGCGATCCGGCCCTCGGCGAGCGCCTGCGCCAGGGCGTCCTGGTCGACCACGCGGCCACGGGCGACGTTGACGAGGAGCGCCCCCGGCTTCATCGCCGCGAGCGCCGCCGCGTCGATCAGGCTCTCGGTCTCCGGGGTCAGCGGGCAGGCGAGCGCCACGATGTCGGCCTGCCCCAGAGCCTCGTGCAGCCGGTCGGGGGCGAGCACCGCCTCGACCGGATCGCCGGCCTGGAGCGGGCGGCGGCGCAGGCCGATCACCCGCATGTCGAAGGCCTGGGCCAGCCGGGCGATGCGGGTGCCGATGCGCCCAAGGCCGATCACCAGCAGCGTCCGGCCGCCGAGCTCCTGCTCGCGCTTCGCCGGATCGGCGATCATCGGCCGCCAGGTCGCGGCGGCCTGGTTGCGCAGGGCCTCCGGCAGGCGGCGGGTGAGGCCGAGCATCAGCGCGAGGGCGTGCTCGGCCACGGCGCGCTCGTTGCCGCCCTGCGCGCTGGCGAGCCGGATGCCGCGCGCGCGAAGAGCGTCCTTCGGGAACTGGTCGGTGCCGGCGCTGACCGACTGGATGAAGCGCAGGCGCGGCGCCCGCTCCAGCAGGGAATGGCGCCAGAGCCCCGAGACCACCAGCACCTCGGCCTGCGCCACCGCGTCTTCCAGCCCCTTCAGGCTGCGCACCTCGACGAAAGGCTGAGGCGCGCCCTTCGCCGCATAGGCCTCGCCGAGGCGATAGGCGGCATGGGCGAGGACGATGGGGCCGGACAGGGCGGATGCGGTCATCGGCGGGCGGCTCGGGGGCTTGTGGAAGCGGGGCCGCGGGAGTTCACACCGGTGGAGGGTGCAAGGCAAGCCGGAATGTGGATCCCGCCAATCCTTCCCGATTGTAAAGGCCGTTTCCGACAAGTCGCGGGATCCCCTCTCCCACACGGGAGAGGAGAGAGGCGTTTTACTCGTGACTGCTAGAGAATCGGCTGTCGCCCGCAAGTAAAAAGCCCGCCCCCGCGGGAGGCGGGGACGGGCTTTACCGGCTCGCGAGAGCGGAAGGTCCCGAACGGGGCAGACGGGACCTCCGGGCTCGATTACTCGGTTAGCGGCCGTAGCCGTAGGGCGCGACCGGCGCGTAGCCCGGGGGCACCTCGCGGACCAGCACGCCGCGCTCGTCGCGCGGATAGACGAGGACGGAGCCGGTGCTGTCGACCGACGGAGCGCCGCCCGGGGCGCCGTAGGCACGCTCGATGCCGCCGAGCGGGCCGCCGGCCTGCGAGCCGGAGCGGTTGTAGGGCGAGCCGCCCTGGGCGAAGGCGGGGGCAGCGGCGGCGGTCAGCAGGGCGGCGGCGAGGGCGAGACGGGTCTTCATCACAGTACCTATCGGTTGAGGGGGGACCGGCGATCCGGTTTCGCAGGGTCAATCGCCGCGCCGGCAAAAGGTTCGCTGCGACATGTGCGCTGCCGCACGCGGCAGGATCTGGGCGGTGCGGGCGGCCGGATTAGTTTGGACACGGTCTAGCCTGGAGGAAGCCGCATGAGCGTCGACATCGTCCTGACGGTGAACGGCACGAGGCGCACGATCCCGATTCCGGACCCGCGCACCACCCTGCTCGACCTCCTGCGCGAGGGCCTGCACCTCACCGGCGCCAAGAAGGGCTGCGACCGCGGCCAGTGCGGCGCCTGCACGGTGCTGGTCGACGGGCGGCGGATCAATTCCTGCCTCGCGCTCGCCATCAGCCTCGACGGCGCCGAGGTGCTGACCATCGAGGGCCTGGCGGAGGGCGACCGCCTGCACCCGGTGCAGGAGGCCTTCATCGCCCATGACGGGTTCCAATGCGGCTTCTGCACCCCGGGCCAGATCATGAGCGCGGTCGGGCTGATCCGCGAGGCCCAGGCCGGCGACGACCCCGAGCGGGTGCGCGAGGCGATGAGCGGCAACCTGTGCCGCTGCGGAGCTTACGCGGGCATCACCGAGGCGGTGCTGGAGGCGCAGAAGACCATGAGCCAGCACACGATCCAGGATTCCGCGGCCCGGCGGGGAGAGGCGGCATGATCCCGTTCGAGTACGTGCGCGCCACCGACATCGCGGGCGCGCTCGCCGCCGGGGCCGCGCCCGGCGCCGCCTATCTGGCCGCCGGCACCAACCTCCTCGACCTGATGAAGGGCGACGTCAGCCGGCCGACCCGCCTCGTCGACATCACCCGGCTGCCCGGCCTCGCCGCCATCGAGCGGCAGGGCGACGGATCGTTGCGCATCGGGGCGCTCGCCCGCAACAGCGACCTCGCCCACGATCCCGCCTTCGCCAAGGCCTATCCGGCGGTGGCGGAAGCGCTCCTCTCCGGCGCCTCGGCGCAATTGCGCAACGCCGCCACGGCAGCCGGGAACGTGATGCAGCGCACCCGCTGCCCGTACTTCACCGACACCGCCAGCGCCTGCAACAAGCGCCGGCCCGGCAGCGGCTGCGACGCCAGAGGTGGCGAGACCCGGCTGCACGCCATCCTCGGCTGGAGCGAGGCCTGCATCGCCACCCACCCGTCGGATTTCTGCGTGCCCCTCGTGGCGCTGGACGCTGTCGTCGAGATCGCCGGCCCGGCCGGAACGCGCAGCGTGCCGCTCGAGGCGTTCCACCGCCTGCCCGGCGAGGCGCCGGAGCGCGAGACGGTGCTGGAGCCCGGCGAGCTGATCACCGCCCTCGTGCTGCCGCCGGAAGCGTCCGCGTTCGCCGGCCACAGTCGCTACCTCAAGGTCCGCGACCGCACCTCCTACGCCTTCGCGGTGGTCTCGGCGGCTGCGTCCTTGCGGCTCGATGGCGGGCGCATCGCCGAGGCGCGGCTGGCGCTCGGCGGCGTCGCCCTCAAGCCCTGGCGCGCCAGGGAGGCGGAGGCGGTTCTCGCCGGGCGCGCGCCCGACGAAGCCGCTTTCCGGGCTGCCGCCGACGCCGCCCTCGCGGGGGCCAAGCCGTCGGGCGACAACGCCTTCAAGATCGCGCTCGCCCGCCGCCTCGTGGTGCGGGCGTTCCAACGCGCCGCGTCCGGCACGCCGGACCGCCTGCCGGCGCTGCCGGGTTCCGCCTTCGCCCCGATTCCGGAGGCCGCTCATGTCTGAGACCGCTCCCCGCCAGATCCGCCACGGCTCGAAGATCGGCCAGCCGCTCACCCGCCGGGACGGGATCCTGAAGGTGACCGGCGCTGCCGCCTACGCCGCCGACCACCACCCGCCCGGGATGCTCTATGCCGTGATGGCGGTGAGCCGCATCGCCCGCGGCCGGGTCACGCATCTCGACGTCGCAGCCGCCGAGGCGCATCCCGGCGTCGTCGCCGTGATGACGCCGCAGACCAAGCCCGCGCTCGCGCAGCACCCGGACGAGAAGCATGACGGCTTCACCTTCCGGCTCGACCTCCTGCAGGACGACCGCGTGCGCTACGCCAACCAGCCGGTCGCGGTGGTGATCGCCGAGACGCTGGAGGCCGCGACCGAGGGCGCCGCCCTGCTCAATCCGACCTACGAGGCCGAGATGCCGGCGGTCGGGCTCGATCCGGCGCAAGCCTTCACCCCGCGGGCGATCGGCGTCGGCGACCCGGCCGACATGGAGATCGGCGACGTCGCGGCCGGCCTCGCCGCGGCGGCGCGCACCGTCGAGGCGACCTACGAGACGCCGGCCCAGTACCACAACGCCATGGAGCCGCATGCCGTCGTCGCCACCTGGGACGGCGACCGGCTCGACCTCGACATGCCCTCGCAGGGCCTGGCGATGGCGCAGGGGCGGATCGCCGGCCTCTTCGGCATCTCGCCAGCGGACATCCATATCCGCAGCCCGTTCCTCGGCGGCGGCTTCGGCTCGAAGGGGATGATCGCCGGTCCCCAGGTGCTCGGCATCATGGCGGCCCGCCTCGTCGGCCGGCCGGTGAAGCTGGTGCTGAGCCGGCCGCAGATGTTCGGCCCGGTCGGCCACCGGGCGCCGACCCGCCAGACCCTGCGCCTCGGCGCGCGCGAGGATGGCGCGCTCACCGCCCTCGACCACCACACGCTCACCGCAACCAGCACCTTCGACGACTTCATCGAGCCGAGCGGCGGCGTCTCGCACACGCTCTACGCCGCGCCGGCGCTCGCCACCCGGCACCGGGCGGTGCGGCTCGACACCGGCACGCCGCTCTTCATGCGTGCCCCCGGCGAGGCCTCGGGCAGCGTCGCGCTCGAAGGCGCGATCGACGAGATGGCCGAGGCCTGCGGCATGGATCCGCTGGATTTCCGCCTGCGCAACTACGCCGAGACCGAGCCCGCCTCCGGCAAGCCGTTCTCCTCGAAGGCGCTGCGGGAGTGCTATGCGCGCGGGGCCGAGGCCTTCGGCTGGGCCAAGCGCCCACGGGCATCCGGGCAGATGCGCGACGCGAACGGCCTCCTCGTCGGCTGGGGCGTCGGCACCGCGACCTTCCCGGCCCTGATGTTCCAGGCCGAGGCGCGGGCGGTGCTGACGGCCAACGGCGAGGCGTCCGTTGCGATCGGCGCGATCGACATGGGGCAGGGGGCCTGGACGGCGCTGGCGCAGATCGCCGCCGAGGAGCTCGGCCTCGACATCGACGCGGTCGACTTCCGCATCGGCACCTCGGACCTGCCCAACGGCGGCATCGCCGGCGGCTCGGCCCACACCGCCACCGCCGGCACGGCGATCAAGGGCGCGGCCGCCGACGCGATCGCGCAGCTCGCGGCGCTCGCGACGCAGGATCGGCGCTCGCCCCTCTACGGCGCCGGCAATGCCGGGGTGATCGCCCGCGGCGGCCGGCTGGTGCGGCGCGACGACGAAACCCGGTCCGAGGCCTTCGCGGAGATCTTGAGCCGGGCAGGCCTTGACCTGGTCGAGGGCAAGGGCGCGGCCGGGCCCGACGCGGCGCGCGAGGCTTACGCCATGCACGCCCACGGCGCGGTCTTCGCCGAGGTGACGGTCGACCCCGATCTCGGCCAGATCCGGGCGACGCGCCTCGTCGGCGCCTTCGCGGCCGGGCGGATCATCAACCCACGGCTGGTGCGCAGCCAGTATTACGGCGGGATGATCTGGGGCGTCTCCTTCGCCCTGCACGAGCAGGCGGTGATGGACCCGCGCACCGGCCGGCCGATGAACGCCAACCTCGCCGAGTACCACGTGCCGGTGAATGCCGACGTACCCTCGCTCGAGGCGATCCTGGTCGAGGAGGAGGACCCGCACGTCAACCCGCTCGGGATCAAGGGCGTGGGCGAGATCGGCGTCACCGGCAGCGCCGGCGCCATCGTCAACGCGATCTGGCACGCGACAGGCAAGCGGGTGCGCAAGCTGCCGGTGACGTTGGACAAGGTGCTGTAGGGGACCCGGACCCTCCCCCGCAGAAGGGGAGGGTTCGGGCGGTGCGACGTCCTGAGTTTACGTCCCCACCTTCCCCCCGCCCCTCTTGGTGATCGCCACCACTGCCGGGCGCGGCGGCAGGGCGGGGTGGAAGTCGGGCCAGCGGGTCGTCGGGTTCTCGAAGGTCGCCGGGGCGGCGTTCGGGTCCTCCTCGTCGGCCTCGCCGGGATGCTGCACGGCGACGAAGAAGGTGGTGTCGTCGGGGGTGAAGTAGGGGCCGCACATCTCGGCCCCGAGGGGGACCTGGAAGAAGTGCTTGGCGGTGCCGCGGCGGGCGCCGTCGGTCTCCACCGCCCAGATGCCGTCGGCGCGGCCGGTCTTGGCCGGCGAGTTGCCGTCGGTGGCGACCCAGAGCCGGCCCTGGCCGTCGACGGCGCAATTGTCCGGCATGCCGAACCAGCCGTCCTTCGTCGTCGCCGACGAGAAGGTGGCGCCCACCGCCGCGATCGACGGGTCGCCGCAGCGCACCAGCACCTCCCAGGCGAAAGCATCGGCCGCGAAGTCGCCGCCCTCGGGCGAGAGCTCGACGATGTGGCCGAAGCGGTTGTCCGGCCGCGGGTTCGCGGCGTCGACCTGGTCGGCCTTGCGGCGCACGTTGTTGGTCAGCATCACGTAGACCTTGCCGGTCTTCGGGTTGGCCTCGACGTCCTCCGGCCGGTCCATCTTGGTGGCGCCGAGGAGGTCGGCGGCCCGCCGGGTCTCGATCAGCACGTCGGCCTGGTCGCGAAACCCGTTCTCCGGGGTCAGCGGGCCCTGCCCGAACACGATCGGCAGCCAGGTGCCGCGCCCGTCCGCGTCGAAGCGGGCGACCGACAGCGTGCCGTGATCGAGGAGGTCGCGATTCGCTGACCTGTCGTCCTTGTTCACCGCGTCCCGGGTGACGAAGCGGTAGACGTAATCGAAGCGCTCGTCGTCGCCCTGGAACACGACGTAGCGCCCGTCACGCGCCATCGCCCCGGCGGCGCCCTCGTGCTTGAAGCGGCCCATGGCGGTGCGCTTCACCGGCACGCTTCCCGGGTCGAAGGGATCAATCTCGACAACCCAGCCGAAGCGGTTCGGCTCGTTCGGCTCCTTCCCCAGGTCGAAGCGCTCGTGGAAACGGGCCCAGCCGTAGAGGTTGCCCGGCATGCCGAGGCGCTTGTGGTTCCTCGTCTCGGCCGAGCCCTCGGGCAGCCGGCCCTGGAAGTAGTAGTTGACGTTCTCCTCGCAGGTCAGCCACGTGCCCCAGGGCGTGACGCCGCCGGCGCAGTTGTTGAGCATGCCGAGGACTTTTGTCCCCTCCGGGTCGGCGCTCGTGCGCAGGCGGGGCGAGCCGGCGGCGGGGCCGGAGAGCCGGATCGGGGTCGAGGCGGTGATGCGGCGGGCGTAAGCGGAGTTCGGCACCACGCGCCAGCGCCCGTCCTCGCGCTTGACCTCGATCACCGAGCCGCCATGGGCCGCCATCTCGATCTCGACGAGGTCGCGGCTCATCCCGGCGAAGGCGGCCTTGCCGTCCTGCCGGCCGAGGCCGGGGAACATCAGCTCCTCGTTCGTGTATTCGTGGTTGACCACGAGGAGGCCGTGGCCGGCGGGATCGCTCGACCCCGGCAGCGGGAAGAAGCCCAGGAAGTCGTTGTTGTAACCGAATTGCTGCGCCTGCGCGGCGGCGGACTGCCGGTGCGGATCGAAGGGCGGGGCACCGGGCAGGACGGGATCGCCCCAGCGGATCAGCACCTCGGCGTCGTGGCCCTCCGCCACGTGGTGGCGCTCGTCGGCGCCGGCCGGCAGCTCGCGGAACGGGAAGGTCTCGGGCAGGCTCTCGGCGGCCGCCACGGCCCGGGGAACCAGGGTCGCGGAGATCGCCGAGACCGCCAGACTTCCGGCCAGGCTTCCCGCCAAGCCTCCCGCCAAGCCTCCCGCCAAGCCGCCGCGCAGGATCTCGCGCCGGTGGAAGCGCCGGGCCACGACCTCGCCGAGGGTCGGGTTCGGGCTCGGATTCGAGCCGGCATCCTCGGCGGCCTCGGCCTGCTGCGATCGGTTCAGCGACGGCTGTGTCATCGGGTCCCCTCGGTGCTCCGTCTCGGATCAACCCGGACGCTTACCCTGGGGACCGTGGCAAGCGCGTGACGGTCCTCAGCGAGGTGCCCGTCTGTGGGCCGGGAGGGCCCGCACGGAGCCGGTGGCCTCGGGTCCGGTGACGCTCGGCACGAGCCACGGCGTCGGCCGGTCGAGCGGGCGGGCCTCGGGCGCGCGGGCCGCGGCGTAGGGGTTGGTGACGTAGCTGCTCATGAAGGCGCCGCCGGCCGGCTCGCGGTCCCCGCCATTGGCGAAGGCCGGGACGGGCAGGGCAGCGAGGGGAAGGGCGACGAGGGCGGCAGAGGCCGCGGCGGTGACGAAGCGGATCATGACGAGTCTCCGGCCGCCTCCATCCCGGCGTCTCACGCGGGCGCTGCGGGGCTTGAGCGGCATGGGAGAGATATGGACCCGGCCCGCCCGACCTCGCGTGCGCCGGCGCACCGGACCACTCCGCCGGCCGCCGCCTCGGGCCGAAAACGGTTGTGGTGGAACCGCTTAACGTCGGCGTTGCGCGCCCGTCGGACCCGCTAGGCGACGCGGCCTCACGGCAGCAGGTGCGCGTCCATCCAGGGCGGCGGGGCCGGGCGCGGCAGGCGGCGGGCGATCCAGTCGATCACGGCGTCGGGCGTGTCGAAGAGCGGGGCGCGAGCCAGCGCCTTGCCGGGACCGTAGGTCTCCGCCACGCGCCATTTGTGGTGGTGCTCCGGCGCGGCGGTGCCGGGCTGCAGGCGGATCAGCCGCGAGACCAGCTGGTCGCCGAGGTAGATCAGGCAGCCATCCTGATCGGCGCCCTCGCCCTGCACGCGAACATGGCGTTGAATCAGCGTGCCGGCCGGTCTCGTCTGGGTGCCTCGCCCGAACATCGTGCTCCTCTTGTCGTCCTCTCATGAACTAACATGGCGGGTTAAGGAATATCGAAGCGAATCCCGACAATTTGCGCGACCGACCAATGTCCTCGCTTTCGCCTTCATGCCCTTGGGTCGATAGGAGATCGTGGCCTCGAAGCGCAACCTTAAATTGGTTAAGCAGCCGTAAATAACCCTCTCTCGATTGATCGTGGCACGCTTTCTTTGCGCTCTCAAGGGGCTCCGATGCAGGGATCGATTGTCGGACACGGTCAAGTCCGCGAGGCGGCCCACGCCTCGATTGCAGGCCCGGGCCGGGCGGGGGAGGCGCGTCCCGCAAAACCTGCTAGACAGCCCCGGGCACCGGGAAAAGCCGGGCCGGCGGGAGGAGCGGATGGACGAGGAGACGTTTCGGGCCTGGGCGCGCCGCGCCGCCGACTGGTCGGTGGATTACCTGTCTGGCGTCGGCGAGCGGCCGGTGCGGGCGCAGGTCGCGCCGGGCGAGGTCTTCCGGCAATTGCCCGACGCCCCGCCCGTCGCGGGCGAGCCGATGGAGCGGATCTTCTCCGACCTCGACCGGGTGGTGATGCCCGGCATGACCCACTGGCAGCACCCGCGCTTCTTCGCCTATTTCCCGGCCAATGCCAGCCCGCCCTCCCTGGTGGCGGAGTTCGTCACCGCGGCGCTCGCCGCACAATGCATGCTCTGGCAGACCTCGCCGGCCGCGACCGAGCTCGAGACACGAGTGATGGACTGGCTGCGCCAGATGATCGGCCTGCCCGACGGCTTCTCCGGCGTGATCCAGGATTCGGCGTCGGGCGCCACCCTCGCGGCGCTCCTCACCGCACGGGAGCGGGCGCTCGGCTTCACCGGCAACGCCCAGGGCCTCGCCGGCGGTCCGACGGTCCGGGTCTACGCCTCCGAGCAGGTGCATTCCTCGGTCGACAAGGCGGTGCGCATCGCCGGCATCGGCGACGCCAACCTGGTGCGGATTCCGGTGACGGGCTCCCTCCACGGCATGGACCCGGAGGCCCTCGACGCGGCGATCCGGGCCGACCGCGAGGCGGGTCTGGTGCCGGCCGCGATCGTCGCCTGCCTGGGCGGCACCGGCATCGGTGCCTGCGATCCGATCGAGGCCGTGGCCGCGGTGGCGCGCCGGCACGGGGTGTTCCTCCATGTCGACGCGGCCTGGGCCGGCAGCGCGATGATCTGCCCCGAGTTCCGCGACCTGATACGCGGCGCGGACCTTGCCGACAGCCTGGTGTTCAACCCGCACAAGTGGCTGTTCACGCATTTCGACTGCTCGGCGCATTTCGTGCGCGATCCGAAGGCCCTGACCGACACGCTGGGCCTGCGTCCCACCTACCTGCGCACGCTCGGCCGGGACGGCGTCGTCGACTACAACGAGTGGTCGATCCCGCTCGGGCGCCGCTTCCGGGCGCTGAAGCTGTGGTTCGTCATCCGCTCCTACGGCGTCGAGGCGCTGCAGGGCATGATCCGCCACCACGTCGCCTGGGCGCGGGATCTCGCGGAGGTCATCGCGGCCGAGCCCGATTTCGAGCTGACGACGGCGCCGATCCTCTCCCTGTTCACCTTCCGGTTTGCGCCTGCGGGCGCCGACGACCTCGACGCGCTGAACGCCCGCCTCGTCGAGCGCATCAACGACGACGGCCGCACCTACCTGACCCAGACCCGCCACGACGGCCGGTTCGTCATCCGCTTCCAGGTCGGCCAGACCACGACGACGCGGGAGGACGTGATGACGGCGTGGGCGGCGGTGCGGGAGATCGCGGCGGGGTTGCGGGCAGGGTAAAAGGACGCCGTGCGGATTCGATCTGTAAGGTGTTGCTTGACATTGTCGGGTGATGCCTTGCATCTCGAGTCACGATCCGCTCGTTCAGCAAACGGGCCTCCGGCTGTTCGCCGAAACGGGCGATCCCAAGAAGCTCGGCGTCGAGAATGTGACCCGCGTCCGCCGCATCCTGGTCCAGCTCGATGCGGCGACGAGCCCGGAAGATATGAACCTGCCGGGCTATCGCGTCCATGAATTGAGCGGCAGCCGAATAGGCACCCACGCCGTCCGAGCCAGCGGCAATCACCGGATCACGTTCCGCTGGGACGCTCCCGACGTCACCAACGTCGATCTCGAGGATTACCACTGATGAGCGGCAATCCCCTGCTCGCCGGCCTCGCACCGACCCATCCGGGCGAGATCCTGCGCGAGGACATCCTGCCGGCCGTGAACCTGCCGAAGACCGAGATCGCCCGCCGGCTTGGGATCTCGCGTCAGACGCTCTACGACCTGATCGAGGAGCGCCAGCCCGTCACGCCCGCCATGGCGCTGCGCCTCGGCCGGCTGTTCGGCAACGCTCCCGAATTCTGGGTCAACCTCCAGCGCGACCACGACCTGCGCACCCTGGAGGTCCGCATGGCGAGCGAGCTGGCCGCCATCGAGCCGATCGCCGCCTGAGCGGTCGGCCTAACAAGGCCCGCCGGCCCCGCAGACCTCGGCGGCGATCTGCGCGAACGCCTCCTCCAGGTACGGCGCGGCACCCCGGTCGCCGCCGGCCTGGATCCAGGCCTCGATCGCCAGGCGCATCGCGCCGAGCGACACCATCGCGACGAGGCGCAGGGCCCGGCTGCGCGAGGGATCGGGCCAGCGCTCGACCAGGGCCTCGTGCAGGGCCCGCTCCTGAAGCGCGTAGGTCGCCTGCTTGCGCGCCTGCAGCGTCTCGCTCGCGCGCATCACCCGGTCGATGCTGATGAATTCCTGCGCGCGGATACCGGCGGCGATCTGCAGCATGGCATCGCGCACCACCGCGATCGGCGCCCGGTCGGTGGGCTGCGCCAGCACCGCCCGGCGCAGCTGCGCGCTGAACCCGCGCATCTGCCATTCCAGCAGGATCTCCTCCTTCGAGCGGAAGTAGGAGAAGAACGTCCGGCGCGAGATGCCGGCGGCGTCCGCGATGGCGTCGAGCGTCGTCGCCTCGTAGCCGCGTTCGCCGAACAGCCGCAGGCCGGTCTCGGCGATGCGCTGCAGCGTCTCCTGCCGCTTGCGCGCGCGCAGGCCCTCGGGCTTCGGGGGTTCACTCTCCATGACGGCCTTCTCGCACGCCGATCGCCGCTTGTGAATTTGCACTCGGTGCAGTAATAATTTTGCACTGAGTGCGATCATGCACCCGGTGAAAGGGACACGTGACGATGGCGGGATGGAGCTTGTCGGACATGCCGCCCCAGGCGGGACGCACCGCGATCGTGACGGGGACGGGCGGCCTCGGCTTCGAGGACGCCTTGGCGCTGGCCCGCGCCGGGGCCGACGTGATCGTCGCCGGGCGCAACCCGGAGAAGGGCGCGGCGGCCCTCGCGCGGATCCGCCGCGCGGTGCCGAACGCGACCGTGGCGTTCGAGCCTCTCGACCTCGCCCGCCTCGCCTCCGTCGCCGCCTTCGCCGAGCGGGTGGCGGGGAGCCGCGACCGGATCGACCTTCTCATCAACAACGCCGCGGTGATGACCCCGCCGACGCGGTAGGTCTCCGCCGACGGATACGAGCTGCAATTCGCCACCAACCATCTCGGCCACGTCGCCCTCACGGCGCGCCTGCTGCCGCTGCTGCGCCGGGCGAGCGCTCCGCGGGTGGTGTCGCTGTCGAGCGTCGCAGCCCGCGGCGGCTCGCTCGCCTTCGACGACCTGCAGGCCGAGCGCGCCTACAGGCCGATGGCGGCCTACAGCCAGTCGAAGCTGGCCTGCCTGATGTTCGCCCTCGAGTTGCAGCGCCGCAGCGAGGCCGGCGGCTGGGGCCTCACCAGCCTCGCCGCCCATCCGGGCATCGCCCGCACCGACCTGCTGCCGAACGGCGCCGGCCCGCGCAGCCTCGCCGGCCTGGCGCGGACCTATCTGTGGTTCCTGTTCCAGCCGGCCGACCGGGCCGCCCTGCCGGCGCTCTACGCCGCGACCGCACTCCAGGCGGCCGGAGGCGCCTATTACGGCCCGGTGCACCTCTCGGAGACCCGCGGCGCGCCCGGCCCTGCCCGGATCCCGGCCCAGGCGCTGGACGAGGCGGCGGCTGCGCGGCTGTGGGACGTCTCCGAGCGCCTCGCCGGCGTGCGCTTCGGCTGAGGAGGCCCTATGACCCCGATTCTCGCCCGCTTCGGCACCGCCTTGCTCATCGGCGCGGCGTCGTTCGTGAACCTCCACCCTTGCGCCGCGACGGCGGCCGAGCGGCCCGGGGGGCGGATCATCGCCGTGGCAAACATCGCGTCCGCCGGCGTCCCGACGCCTCCCGGCCGACCGGACCGCGAGGTGACATGGTCGGAGCGATCCGCGAAGGGTCAGGCCTGCCCCATCCGCGTCGGCGGGCAGCGCAGGACCGCCTCCGCCTCCTCGCGCGACTTGCCCCGCACCGCGTAGCCCATCGCCTCGAAGCGCTCGACCAGCGCCGGGCTGTCCCCGGCCGTGCAGGCGGCCCAGGCGGCGAGGCGCTCGTTCATCGTGTGCAGCTCGGCGGACGGGTTGCGGGGCGGGGCGGGAGTGTCGCTCGCGGTGGTGTCGCTCATGAGGCGGCCTCTTGCAGACGTGAGGATTTGCCGGCGTGAAGACGTGAGGTCAACGCGCCGGCCGCCGTCATGGTTGTGTCGTATCGGCCCTCACTCCATGGTCGGGGCGAGTTTCTTCACCCCCGGCACGTCCTCGCCGAGCCAGGCAGCGTTCTTGGCGGTGCCGTCGAAGGTCGCGCTGGTCTTGAACAGCTCGTACTTGCCCTCGAGCGCGTAGGGCCGGCTGCGGTTCAGGAGTTCCGCCACCGCCGCCTTGTCCATCGGCTTGAAGGTCTTCACCGCCTCGAAGGCCTGGTCGAGGTCGCGCTGGTTCTGGATGCCGGTGATGACCACCGAGGTCGGCAGGTTGAGCGAGAAGTGCAGGTACTCGATCGGCTTGATCGGTGCGTCGCTCTTCAGGATCACCCCGTCGCCGAAGGTCTTCATGCCGAGCGCCGCGATGCCGTTCTGGACGAGGTAGGGCAGCACGAGGTGGCCGAAGCTGCGGAAATGCGCGTCCATCACGTTGAGGGGCATCTGCACCGAATCGAAGTGGAAGCCGCGCTCGGCCGCCACTTCGAGCATCTGCAGGTGGATGCGCGGGTCCTTGTGGCCGGTGAAGCCGATATAGCGCAGCTTGCCCGCCTTCTTCGCCTCCTCGAACGCCTCCATGGCGCCGCCCTCGGCGAAGACCCGGTCGGGATCGTCGTAGCGCAGGATCTCGTGGTGCTGGACGAGGTCGATCCGGTCGGTGCGCAGGCGGCGCAGCGACTGGTCGATCTGCTTCATGGCTTCCTGCTTGGTCCGCCCGTCCATCTTGGACATCAGGAAGACCTTGTTGCGGTATCCGTTCTGCTCGAGGGCGATGCCCATCCGCTCCTCCGAGCGGCCCTCGTTGTAGTCCCAGCAATTGTCCATGAAGGTGATGCCGCGGTCGATCCCCTCATGCATCAGCCGGGTCGCCTCGGAATCGGTCACCGCGCTCTTGCCGAGATGGAAGCCGCCCATGCCGATCGCCGAGATTTTTTCCCCCGTCCGCCCGAAGGACCGGTAGAGCATCTCGCCCCGGCGCTCGCCGGGATCGGTGACCAGCGGCAGGTCGGCGGGATCGGTGGGCCGGGTGCCCGGCAGGGGACCGGAGCTGGGAGGGGGCGGATTGTTCACGGCCGCCCCCGCACCCGTGGTGACGGCGAGACCGGCCCCGAGGGCCGCGCCCTGCAGGAAGCTGCGACGTTCCATGGCGATTCTCCCAAGCAGATTTCGCAAAAGTGGTGGCCGGATTTGCGACAATGATCTGCGGCAAACCAACAAACGAAGCGGATGAAGCGTTGGCTTGCCAACGCAGGTCTGCCGAGGGTCATCGGGGAGCCTCCGCGAGCCGGGATGCCGCGTGGAGCAGGCGCAGGGCCGCGCAGGCGGCGCCGTAGCCGTTGTCGATGTTGACGACCGCGATGCCGGGGGCGCAGCTCGCCAGCACCGCGTCGAGGGCGGCGCGCCCCCCTTCGGCGACGCCGTAGCCGACCGAGGTCGGCACCGCGATCACGGCGCCGGCGACGAGGCCGCCGAGCACGCTCGGCAGGGCCGCGTCCATGCCGGCGGCGCAGATCACCACCGGATGAGCCCGGATCTCCTCGATCCGCCGGGTCAGCCGCCACAATCCCGCGACGCCGACATCGGCGATGAGCGTCGTGGCATGGCCCTGGTAGGCGAGCGTCCGCTCGGCCTCGCGGGCCACCGGCACGTCCGAGGTGCCGGCCGCCACGATGGCGATGCGGGCCGGTCCCTCGACCCGCCTGGCCGCGCCGAAGAAGGCGGTGCGCGAGACCGGGCAGTAATCGAGCCGGTCGTGATGGTCGAGCGCCGCGAAGCGCTCCGGGTCGAGGCGGGTGACGAGGAAGCGGGCGCCGCGCGCGTCGGCCGCCGCCAGGATGGCGTCGATCTGCGCCGGCGACTTGCCGGCGGCGAACACCGCTTCTTCCAGGCCGATCCGCTCGGTGCGGGCGAAGTCGAGGGTGAATTCGTCGGAGAGGCTCACCGCGGCGCTCCTCCGGTCAGGAAGGCACTGCCGGTGCGGTAGGGCGCGAAGGAGACCGGCGCGTCGGAGAGCCGGGCCGGCGCCCGGGCGGCGATGCGACGGCCCAGGGTGATCCTCGCCGCCTCGGGCAGGCTGGCGAGGCTCTGGGAATCGAGCTCGACCACGATGCCGGCGGCACGCACCCGGCAGCGCACGGCGCGCTTCGCACCCGTCACCTCAAGGTTCTCGCCGACCAGCCGCTCGACGGCGTGGATGAAGGCCAGGGTCTCGGGCTCGATGCGGATGCCGGTCTCGACCCGGCTCGACAGGCAGGGCGCCGCGGGCAGCTCCGCCACCGCGCCCAGGCCCAGGTCGCGGGCGAGCGCCCGCACCATCGCCTTGCTGAAGGACGCCTCGACGAAGGGGTGGCGCACCCCGTGCTCGCGGGCGGCGTCGAGGCCGGGGCGGTACTCGCCGAGGTCGTCGAGATTGGCGCCCGACACGATCGGGCGCCCGGTCACGCGCCGGATCGCCCCGTAGAGGTTGGTCTTGCAGAAGAAGCAGCGGTTGACCGGGTTGTCGCGGTAGGCCGGGTCGGCGAACTCGCCGGCCTCGATCACCCTGAGGTCCCAGCCCTCGCGGGCGGCCTCCGCCCGCACCCGCTCGGTCGCCTCGCCGGGCACGGCGGGGGACACGGCGTGGACCATCAGGGGCGGCTCCGGCGCGGTCCGATGCGCGATCGTCGCCAGGGTCAGGCTGTCGACCCCGCCGCTCACCGCGACGGCGACCGGACCGAGCCCGGCAAGGACCGATGCGAGGCTCGCGCTCATCTTTCGTTCTCCGGCAACGCGAGAGCCAGGCGCTCGGCTTCCCGGCGTAAGGCCTGGCGGGCGGCGTGGCCCTCGGTGGCCTGCGCGTCGTCGGCCTCGGCCTTGGCGGTGCGCCCGCCCGGCCGCGCGACGCTCTTCACCCGGACAGTCCTGCCCGCCACCGCGACGGTGTCGAGCCGCCGTGTGAGCGCGGCTCCCGAGACGGTGTGGTGGCGCAGGCCGATCGTGGTGGTCTCGCGGAAGCAGGCCTCGATCGCCTCCTCGATCGCGTCGGCCCGGGCGAGCGCCCGGACATGCGTCATCATCCGGCCCTTCTTGCCGAAGACCGGCATCTGCACGACGTCGAAGATCTTTGGGTGCGCCCTCAGCCGGTCGAGCCCCATGGCGAGGTCTTCCGCCGACTGGTCGTCGACCTCGAACTCGATGATGCCGAGCTCGCGGTGGCCGGGCGATCCGGTCTCGCCCTGCTCCTCGAAGGCCAGCACCCGCAGGACGTTGCTCAGGCCGGGAAGCGTCTTCGTGCCGAAGCCGAGGCCGCTGCGCAGGAGCCGGCGCGGCCCGCTCCTTCGCGGCTGGTCGCCGCACAGATGGCGCAGGATCGCCGCGCCGGTCGGGGTCACGCGCTCGCCCGGCACGCCGTCGTCGAGGGTGAGGAAGCCTTCGAGCAGGAGCGCGGTCGCCGGTGCCGGGACCGGCAGGGGACCGTGCTGGGTCATCACCCGGCCGGAGCCGAGCGGCAGCGCCGACACGCTCCAGCCCGTCGCGCCGATCGCCTCGACGAGATGCGCCGCCGCGACGATGTCGGCGATCGAATCCCAGGCGCCGACCTCGTGGAACGCCACCTCCTCGACCGGGATGCCATGCACCCGCGCCTCGGCCTGCGCCAGATGCCCGAAGATCGCGAGCGCGTGGGCGAGCAGAGCCGGGGACAGCCCGCACGATTCGAGGTCGCGGCGGATGCCGGACCAGTGCCGGTGCGCGTGCCCGCCGCCGTGATGGCGATGGCCGTGATCGCCTTGCGGTTGATCGCCTTGCCCGTGATGGTGGTGGTGATCGCCGTGGTGACGGTGGCGAGGGGCATGGTCGTCCGCCGGCCGGTCCGGCGCCTCGCCCCCGGGGCCGGTGACCGCGAAGCGCCGGCCCTGGAGCACGCCGTCGCCATGGGCGAGGAGGGCGCAGGCGGTGCGCCCGCGGCTCGCCCGGGCCACGCTCTCGCGGACGCCCGCCTCGTGCTCCGGAAAGGCGTCGAGGAGCGCCGCCACGACCATGTCGCCGGCCACGCCCCCGACGGCGTCGAGATGGATCTGCATCGGGTCCTTTGTCCCGGCCCCTGACCTGACGCCGGTCGGGGGCACATCGGCCCGCGCGGGCCCGTGGCAAGCGCCGACCCCTCGGGACAGACCGTCGCAGCGGGGATGAGACGGATTTTTCTGCCCGCCCCGGTGGATCATCCCCCTCCCGCCGGGGCATAAGCCTGCCCAGCCGGAGCCGCGTCCGATCGGGCGAGGCTCGACCGTCGCCATGCGACGCGGCCATGCGACGCGCGACCCAGCGGTCGGGCGGCCGAAGCAGGAGAGGACGCGACCCCATGCCCATCACCGGAGAGAACCTGATCGGCGCCGCCGCCCGCCGCGGCGAAGGCGAGAGCTTCCGTGCCGTCGAGGCCGCCACCGGCAACAGCCTGGAGCCGGCCTTCGCCTCGGCGACCGCCGCCGACGTCGAGCGGGCCTGCGCGCTCGCCGCCGAGGCCTTCGACACCTACCGCGAGACCTCCCTCGACGACCGCGCCCGCTTCCTCGAGGCGGTGGCCGACGCCATCGTGGCGATCGGCGACGAGCTGATCGTGCGCTGCATGGCCGAGAGCGGCCTGCCCCGGGCGCGCCTCGAGGGCGAGCGCGGCCGCACCGTCGGCCAGCTCAAGATGTTCGCCGGCGTGGTGCGCGACGGCGGCTTCCTGGAGGCCCGGGTCGACCCGGCTCAACCCGAGCGCAAGCCCCTGCCGCGGCCCGACCTGCGCCTGCGCCAGATCGCCGTCGGCCCGGTCGCGGTCTTCGGCGCCTCGAACTTCCCCCTCGCCTTCTCGGTCGCCGGCGGCGACACCGCCTCGGCGCTGGCCGCCGGCTGCCCGGTGGTGGCCAAGGCCCATCCGGCCCATCCCGGCACCTCGGAGCTGGTCGGCCGCGCGGTGCAGGCGGCGGTCAAGCAATGCGGCCTGCCGGAGGGCGTGTTCTCGCTCCTCATGGATTCCGGCATCTCCGTTGGCCAGGCGCTGGTGGCCGATCCGCGCATCGCCGCTGTCGGCTTCACCGGCTCGCGCCGCGGCGGTGTCGCGCTGATGCAGGCCGCCGCGTCCCGCCCTGTCCCGATCCCGGTCTATGCCGAGATGAGCAGCGTCAACCCGGTCGTCCTGCTGCCGGCGGCGCTCGAGGCCCGCGGCCGCGACATCGGCCGCGCCTTCGTCGGCTCGCTCACCCTCGGCTCGGGCCAGTTCTGCACCAATCCGGGCCTGATCCTGGCGGTGGAGGGTGCGGGCCTCGACGGCTTCCTGGAGGCGGCCTCGGCCGCCCTCACGGAGACCCAGGCCGCCACGATGCTGACGCCCGGCATCCACAAGGCCTATTGCGCCGGCGTCGCGGCTTTGGAATCCAACCCGGCCGTGACGACGCTCGCGCGCGGCCTCGCCGGCGGCACCCACCAGGGCCAGGCGGCGCTCTTCGCGACCACCGCCGAGGCGTTCCTCGCCGACCACGCCCTCGCCGAGGAGGTTTTTGGCGCGGCCTCGCTGGTGGTGCGCTGCCCCGACCTCGCGACGATCCGCGCGGTGCTGGAGCGGCTGGAGGGCCAGCTCACCGCGGCCCTCCACCTCGACGAGGCCGACCATGACGCCGCCCGGGCCCTGCTGCCGGTGCTGGAGCGCCGGGTCGGGCGCATCCTGGTCAACGGGTTCGGCACCGGCGTCGAGGTCGGCCACGCCATGGTGCATGGCGGACCCTACCCGGCGACCTCGGACGGCCGTACCACCTCGGTCGGCAGCCTGGCGATCCACCGCTTCCTGCGCCCGGTGAGCTACCAGGACCTGCCCGCGTCCCTGCTGCCGGCGGCGCTCCGCGACGACAACCCGCTCAAGCTGTGGCGGCGGCAGGACGGCAAGCTCGCCGCGCCAAGCGCTTGAGATGTCCGGCGCTTGAGATGTCCGGCGCTTGAGATGTCCGGCGCCTGAGACGTCTTGAAACGCCCGCGGGAGGCTGCACGGCCTCCCGCGGGCGGCAGGAACCTGCCCCCGGTAGCCTCGTTGATCGCCGCACCACGTAAGGAACGGGCGATGATCGATCTCAGCAGCATCAAGGAGCACATGCCGGTCGTCGGCTCCGACGGCGGGCATGTCGGCACGATCGATCACCTCGACGGGCAGCGGATCAAGCTGACCAAGACCGACCCGGCGGCCGGCGGCCACCACCACTTCATCCATGTCGATTCGATCGCCAGCGTCGAGGGCGGGCAGGTGCGCCTCAACCGCACCACCGCCGAGGCCAAGGACGAGTGGGCGACGGCCTGACCGCCCCCCAGGGAGCACCTTTCGGCGGTAGACCGAGGGATGATGCAACCGGAAGCGAGGGACTTGAGTTGGGTTAACGATCCTGGACCGAAAAAGGGCCGCCCCACGAGAAGGCGGCCCGAGTCTAGGGAGGAAACGCCCGAGGAGGGCGCGAGCAGCGCAGCGGCATCGCCACCGCCCTGCACAGGACCAAACCCGGTCCGCTGCCGCGTGGTTCCCGGGCGGGAACTGCTACCAAGGTCCGCTCCGGCGGGCCTTCTTTTTGCCGTGATCGGCGCGGCGGGCCGAAGCGGGCCCGGATGGGGCGCCATCCCCCCGGTGCTGCTTGTTATAGCTTGACCAGGTGCGCCCTGGTACGGATCGTGCCTCGAACGAGCCACGCCCGACCGTCCCGGTTCCGGGCGGCCACGGAGGGCAGCGAGCATCATGCGGGCGATCGACACGCAGGCTTTTCTCAAGGATCTCCACGACCTGCGGGCGATCGGCCGCTTCCGCACCGGCGTGCACCGCCCGACCTACTCAGCCCAGGACATGGAATCCCGGCGCTGGCTGATGCGGCGCCTGGAGGAATGCGGGCTCGACCCGACCATCGACGGCGTCGGCACCGTCCTCGGGCGTCATCGGGGTGACGGTCCGCACCTCCTCGTCGGCAGCCATATCGAGAGCCAGAACGAGGCCGGCTGGCTCGACGGGGCGCTCGGCGTGGTGGCCGGCCTCGCGCTCGCCCGGGCCGGGCTGCCGGTCGATGTCTGCGCCTTCGCGGACGAGGAGGGGCATTTCGACGTCGGCTTCCTGGGCAGCCGCTCCGCCATCGGCGAGGTCACCGAGGCCGAGATCGACGGCAGCCACAACCGCACCGACGGAACCCCTTTGCGCGCGGCGCTGGCTTCCGCCGGTCTCGCCGGCCTGCCGCGGATGCAGCTGGAGGCGGGGCGCTACCGCGGCTTCCTGGAGATGCATATCGAGCAGGGAACGCAGCTCGAATCGACGGGTTTGCGCCTCGGGATCGTCACCGGAATCGTGGCGATCTGGCAGTGGCGGATCGTGATCGAGGGCGCGCAGGACCATGCCGGCGGCACCACCATGGCGGAGCGCCGCGATGCAGGCCTGACCGCCGTGCGCCTCCTCTCCGCCATCGACCAGGCCTTTCCGCAGGTCTGCGGCGAGCGCAGCACCTGGACCACCGGCCGCATCACCCTCGATCCCGGCGCGCCGAGCATCATCCCGGGCCGGGCCGAGATCCTGTTTCAGATCCGCGACGTCGCGGTGCCGGTGCTGGAGCGGATGGAGGCGACCCTGCGGGCGCTGATCCGCGAGAGCAACCGGCGCGAGCGCTGCACCGCGACCCTCGAAGAGATCTCCCGCAACACCCCGGCCCTGTGCGATCCCGGCCTGATGGGGGCGCTGTCGGAGGCGGCCGAGGCCCTGTGCCCCGGCGGCTGGCAGACGATGCCCTCGGGCGCCGGCCACGACGCCCAGAACGTCGCCAAGGTGATGCCCGCCGCGATGCTGTTCGTGCCCTCGATCGGCGGCATCAGCCATCACTGGGCCGAGGACACCAAGGAGGAGGACCTGGCGCTCGGGGTGCGGGTGCTGGCGGCGGCGGCGGAGCGGGTGCTGGCCGCACGCTGAGGCGAGACCTTCGCCGCCGGGTGAGGCATAAGGCGGCCATGACGACGGTCCATGACTTCGCCCCCGCCGCCCCGGACGGCACGCCCCACCCGCTGGCGTCGTACCGCGGCAAGGTGCTGCTCATCGTCAACACCGCCTCGGCCTGCGGCTTCACCCCGCAATATGCCGGGCTGGAGGCCCTGTGGCGTCGCCACCGCGAGGCCGGCCTCGTGGTATTGGGGTTTCCCTGCAACCAGTTCGGCGCCCAGGAGCCGGGCAATGCCGAGGAGATCGCCCGGTTCTGCACGCTGACATACGACGTCAGCTTCCCGCTCTTCGCCAAGGTCGAGGTGAACGGAGGCAGAGCCGAGCCGCTCTTCACCCACCTCATGCAGGCCCGGCCGGGGCTGTTCGGCACGCGCGCGATCAAGTGGAACTTCACCAAGTTCCTGGTCGGCCGCGACGGGCGGGTGATCGCGCGCTTTGCCCCGCGGGTGAAGCCGGAGGCGCTTGAGGCTGCTGTGGGGGAGGCGCTGGCGGAGCCGGCGTGAGGCCATCATCCGGCCAAAATGGCCGAGCTAGTCATCAAGGGTGACGAGTACCTGTCGCCCTGGACGCGAAACCATCATGTCGCTCTCCCGCCGCACCCTCCTGGCCGCCTCCCTGGCGACGCTCCCCACCCTCGCCACCAAGGCCCGGGCGCAGGCCGAGGGCCAGTGGCGCGCGGTGACCGGCGACAACGGCCAGCCGATCCCCAATACCCGCCTGCCGGGCGAGCTCGCCTCCGAGATCGGCCGCCTGCGCGGCGTGACCTGGCTCGGGCCGCGGGAGGCCTCGGTCACGCTCTACGAGTTCTTCGATTACAATTGCCCGTGGTGCCGGGCGGCGGCACGCGACCTCGACGACCTGGTCAAGGCCAATCCGGACCTGCGCATCGGGCTCGTCAACAACCCGATCCTGTCGGTGCAATCGGCCCAGGCCGCCAAGGTGGCGCTCGCCGTGCAGCGCACCGGCGGCTCGGCGGCGACCGCGAAGCTCTACGCCGCGCTCCTCGGCCCCGGCACCTCCGGGCGAAACGACGGGCCCCGGGCGCTCGAGGCGGCGGCGCGCCTCGGGCATGACCGGGCCGCCATCGAGCAGGCGGCGGATTCCGACGAGGTGCGGGAGGCGCTGAAAAGCCAGATGAGCCTCGCGGCGAATCTCGGTCTCCACGCCACCCCGTCCTACGTCGTCGGCACCTCGGCGCTCCTGGGCTATCCGGGCCCGAAGAGCCTCGCCCGGGTGCTCTCCAACGTGGCCGAGTGCGACGAGATCGCCTGCGGGAGCTGAGACCGGTCCGAGCCCGGAAATGCCTTGGAAACCTGCTCGAAACCTCCGCGGCCCGGCGCCGCGGAGGAAAATCCTCCCTGCGCCCGGGCACCGGCATTGTCCCGCAGCGCAATGGGACCATCGTCGAAGGTGCGCCCCGTCCCCGCAACCGCGAGGCGCCGGATGGGTTTAAGCTCACGGCCCGCCTCGCGATTGGCGCGCCTCCGCTCGCCTTGCGCCCCCCGAAAACCCATGCTAGGCCGGCGCCGCGCCGGGGGAGGGGGCATTCTTCTCGTGCCGGAGCCTTTCCCATCATCGACGGGCCGCGCGCCGCCGCCGCTCCACTCCAGGCCGGCGCGATGCGGCCGGACCCGTCGGGCCAGGACATGAAGAGAGAGCGCTGGTGGCTCAGAACGCATCGGAATCGGGTTCTCCCCTGGCGGGCGTCGCCGGGCGGTACGCCTCGGCGTTGTTCGAGCTCGCCCGCGACGAGCGGGCCGTCGACGCGGTGTCTGACGGGCTCGACCGGTTCGACGCCCTGCTGACCGAGAGCGCCGACCTGCGGCGCCTCGTGCGCAGCCCGGCCTTCTCGGCCGAGGATCAGGTCAAGGCGATCGAGGCCGTGCTGGCCAAGGCCGGGATCGGGGGCATCGCCGCCAACTTCATCCGCCTGTCGGCCGCCAACCGGCGGCTCTTCGCCCTGCCGAACATGATTCGCGCCTATCGCGAGCTGGTCCGCGAGTCGAAGGGCATCGTGCGGGCCGAGGTGCGGCTGGCCGAGAAGCCCTCCGACGCGGTGCTCCAGGACATCAAGGCGTCCCTCAAGGACGTGGCGAAGGCCGAGGTCGACCTCGACCTGCGCATCGACCCGAGCCTGATCGGCGGCATCGTCGTCAAGCTCGGCAGCCGCATGGTCGACGCCTCCTTGCGCACCAAGCTCAACAGCATCCGCCTGGCGATGCAGGGCGCCCGCTAAGGGCCCCGCCGCATCCGCCGACACCCCGAATAACGCCCGACACGCGAACGAACGAGGGAAGGTCCAGATGGACATCCGTGCCGCCGAGATCTCCGCCATCCTGAAGGAGCAGATCAAGAACTTCGGCCAGGAGGCCGAGGTCACCGAGGTCGGTCAGGTCCTGTCGGTCGGCGACGGCATCGCCCGCGTCTACGGCCTCGACAACGTCCAGGCCGGTGAGATGGTCGAGTTCGAGTCGGGCGTGCGCGGCATGGCCCTGAACCTCGAGCAGGACAATGTCGGCGTCGTGGTGTTCGGCGCCGACCGCGAGATTAAGGAAGGCCAGACCGTCAAGCGCACCGGCGCCATCGTGGACGTGCCGGTCGGCAAGGGCCTGCTCGGCCGCGTCGTCGACGCGCTCGGCAACCCGATCGACGGCAAGGGCCCGATCGTCGCCGAGGAGCGCCGCCGGGTCGACGTGAAGGCCCCCGGCATCATCCCGCGCAAGTCGGTGCACGAGCCGATGGCGACCGGCCTCAAGGCGATCGACGCCCTGATCCCGATCGGCCGCGGCCAGCGCGAGCTGATCATCGGCGACCGCCAGACCGGCAAGACCGCCGTCGCCCTCGACACCATCCTGAACCAGAAGCCGGCCCATGCCGGCACCGACGAGAAGGCCAAGCTGTACTGCGTCTACGTCGCGGTCGGCCAGAAGCGCTCCACCGTCGCCCAGTTCGTGAAGGTGCTGGAGGATAACGGCGCCCTCGAATACTCGATCGTCATCGCGGCCACGGCCTCGGACGCCGCTCCGATGCAGTTCCTGGCGCCCTTCGCCGGCTGCGCCATGGGCGAGTATTTCCGCGACAACGGCATGCACGCCGTGATCGTGTACGACGACCTGTCGAAGCAGGCCGTGGCCTACCGCCAGATGTCGCTGCTGCTGCGCCGTCCGCCGGGCCGCGAGGCCTATCCGGGCGACGTGTTCTACCTGCACTCCCGCCTGCTCGAGCGCGCCGCCAAGATGGGCGACGCCGCCGGCGCCGGCTCGCTGACCGCGCTGCCGGTCATCGAGACCCAGGCCAACGACGTCTCGGCCTACATCCCGACCAACGTGATCTCGATCACCGACGGCCAGATCTTCCTCGAGACCGACCTGTTCTACCAGGGCGTGCGCCCGGCGGTGAACGTCGGCCTCTCGGTATCCCGCGTCGGCTCCGCCGCCCAGACCAAGGCGATGAAGTCGGTCGCCGGCAAGATCAAGGGCGAGCTGGCGCAGTACCGCGAGATGGCGGCCTTCGCGCAGTTCGGCTCGGACCTCGACGCCTCGACCCAGAAGCTGCTCAACCGCGGCGCCCGCCTGACCGAGCTCCTGAAGCAGCCGCAATTCTCGCCGCTGAAGATGGAAGAGCAGGTCGCGGTGATCTACGCCGGCGTGAACGGCTACCTCGACGCGATCCCGGTCAACCGGGTCCGTGCCTTCGAGGACGGCCTGCTCTCGACCCTGCGCACCCGGCACACCGACCTGCTCGACACGATCCGCTCCTCCAAGGAGCTGTCGGCCGACAGCGGCGCCAAGCTGAAGGGCGTGGTCGAGTCCTTCGCCAAGTCGTTCCAGTAAGCCCCAAGGCTCGACACCAAAGGACGCTCCGATGGCGAGTCTGAAGGACCTGCGCAATCGCATCACCTCGGTGAAGGCGACCCAGAAGATCACCAAGGCGATGCAGATGGTCGCCGCCGCCAAGCTGCGCCGGGCGCAGACGGCGGCGGAGAGCGCCCGGCCCTATGCCGAGCGCATGGCCCAGGTGCTCGGCAACCTCGCCGCCAACCTGACCCCCGGGGCGGAGACGCCCCGGCTGCTCTCCGGCACCGGCCAGGACCGCACCCACCTGCTCGTCGTCTGCACGGCGGAGCGCGGCCTGTGCGGTGCGTTCAACTCCTCGATCTCGCGGCTGGCCCGTGACCATGCCCGCCGCCTGATGGCGGAGGGCAAGACGGTCAAGATCATCTGCGTCGGCAAGAAGGGCTACGACGTCCTGCGTCGCGAGTTCCGCGACCAGATCGTCGAGCTGATCGAGCTGCGCGGCGTGCGCCAGCTCGGCTTCGAGAACGCCGAGGGAATCGCCCGCAACCTGCTCGGCCGCTTCGATGCGGGCGAGTTCGATATCGCCACGCTGTTCTACTCGCGCTTCCGCTCGGTGATCGCCCAGATCCCGACGGCGCAGCAGATCATCCCGGCCGAGATCGCCCCGACCAGCGCCGCCACCGGCGCCTCGGCGGACGCGGTCTACGAGTACGAGCCGGGCGAGGGCGAGATCCTGGCGGCGCTGCTACCCCGGAATCTCACCGTCCAGATCCTCCGGGCGCTCCTGGAAAACGCCGCCTCCGAGCAGGGCGCGCGCATGGGCGCCATGGACAGCGCCACGCGCAACGCCGGCGAGATGATCAAGAAGCAGACCTTGATCTACAACCGGACGCGCCAGGCGATGATCACCAAGGAGCTGATCGAGATCATCTCGGGCGCCGAGGCGCTCTGACCGCACGCAATCAGGGATTAGCATCATGGCGAACACTGCCACCCCCGGCGCCGGCTCGAACAAGGTCGGCCACATCACCCAGGTCATCGGCGCGGTCGTCGACGTGCAGTTCGAGGGCCACCTGCCCGAGATCCTGAACGCCCTCGAGACCAAGAACCAGGGCAACCGCCTCGTCCTCGAGGTCGCCATGCAGCTCGGCGAGAGCACCGTGCGCTGCATCGCCATGGACACCTCCGAGGGCCTGGTCCGCGGCCAGGAGGTCACCGACACCGGTTCGCCGATCCGCGTGCCCGTCGGCGCCAACACCCTCGGCCGGATCATGAACGTCATCGGCGAGCCGATCGACGAGGCGGGCGAGATCAAGACCGAGTCGCTCCGCGCGATCCACCAGCCGGCCCCGTCCTACGCCGAGCAGTCGACCGAGGCGCAGATCCTCGTCACCGGCATCAAGGTGGTGGACCTGCTGGCCCCCTACGCCAAGGGCGGCAAGATCGGCCTGTTCGGCGGCGCCGGCGTCGGCAAGACCGTGCTCATCATGGAGCTCATCAACAACATCGCGAAGGCCCACTCGGGCTACTCGGTGTTCGCGGGCGTCGGTGAGCGGACCCGCGAGGGCAACGATCTCTACCACGAGATGATCGAGTCCAAGGTGAACATGGACCCCAAGGAGCACGGCTCCGCGGCAGGCTCCAAGTGCGCCCTGGTCTACGGCCAGATGAACGAGCCCCCGGGTGCCCGCGCCCGCGTCGCGCTGACCGGCCTCACCGTCGCCGAGCATTTCCGCGACGAGGGCCAGGACGTGCTGTTCTTCGTCGACAACATCTTCCGCTTCACGCAGGCGGGCTCGGAAGTGTCGGCGCTGCTCGGCCGCATCCCGTCGGCGGTGGGCTATCAGCCGACGCTGGCCACCGACATGGGCGCCCTGCAGGAGCGCATCACCACCACCACCAAGGGCTCGATCACCTCGGTGCAGGCGATCTACGTGCCGGCCGACGACCTGACCGACCCGGCGCCCGCCACCTCGTTCGCCCACCTCGACGCCACGACCGTGCTGTCGCGCTCGATCGCCGAGAAGGGCATCTACCCGGCGGTGGACCCGCTCGACTCGACCTCGCGCATGCTCTCGCCGGCGATCCTCGGCGAGGAGCACTACACCGTCGCCCGCCGCGTCCAGCAGGTCCTGCAGCGCTACAAGGCGCTCCAGGACATCATCGCGATCCTCGGCATGGACGAGCTGTCCGAGGAGGACAAGCTGACCGTGGCCCGCGCCCGCAAGATCGAGCGCTTCCTCAGCCAGCCGTTCCACGTCGCCGAGATCTTCACCGGCTCGCCGGGCAAGCTTGTGGCGCTCGAGGACACCATCAAGGGCTTCAAGGGCCTGGTGGACGGCGAGTACGACAACCTCCCCGAGGCGGCCTTCTACATGGTCGGCTCGATCGAGGAGGCCAAGGAGAAGGCCCAGCGCCTCGCCGCCGCGGCCTGATCGGCAGCGACCCCAGACGGGCCCGGCCGCGAGGCCGGGCCCTATCGCGCAAAGTCCTGTCGCGCCTGACGAAACCGGAAACGACCCTACCCCATGGCCACCTTCCAGTTCGACCTCGTCGGCCCCGAGCGGATCCTCTATTCCGGCGCGGTCGATGCCGTGCAGCTTCCGGGCTCCGAGGGCGAGATGACGGTGCTGCCCGGGCATGCGCCCGTGCTCACCACCCTCAAGACCGGCATGCTGGTCATCACCGAGAGCCCGCAGGTCGGCAAGCGGGTGCTGGTGCGCGGGGGCTTCGCCGAGATCAACGCCACCTCGCTCACCGTGATCGCCGAGCGCGCGACCCCGGTCGAGGAGCTGACGCCCGCGATCATCGACGCCGACATCGCGGCGGCCGAGCTGCTCTACGATGCCACCGACGATTACGACCGCAAGATCGAGATCGAGGGGCAGATCGCGCAGCTGCGCGAGGCCAAGGTGGCACTGAGCTTCTGATCGCCGGATCTGCGCCGGTTCGGACATCGAGAGGGCGGCGGGACCGGAAGTCCCGCCGCCCTCTTCCTTTTACGGCAAGGCCACGGTGGCGGTCGGGATCGGCGCGAGCCGGATCCACGGTACCCTGCCGGGCTCGAAGGCATCGCGGGCGGCCCGGCGCCACAAAGGCGGGGCGTGATCGCCGACGAGCAGGATCTCGGTTCCCGGATGGGCCAGGGCGATGCGCGACACCGCCGCGAACACGTCCTGCCAGATCCCCACCATGGCGCAGACCTCGCGGTCGGCGAAGGGGCTGCCCGGGTGCCGACAATCCTGCCGCCCCGTCGCCCCGTCCCGTGGCACCGGCACGTGCGAGGTCAGGGTGAGCCAGTAGACGAAGGCGGGCCCGGGCGCCGCCAGCTCGGCCTCGACCACCTCCGCCACGTCGGTGTCGCAGGGGCCCGGGAACGGACCGCCGCAGGTCCTGGCGAAGCGGGGCGCCAGCGCCTCGCCGAACAGGCTCTGCTGGAACCCGACCAGCGGGTACCACTGCGCGCGGTCGTAGAAGCCCGCATGGTAGCCGTGCACCGAGATCGTGCGGTAGCCGTGGGCGGCGAATCGAGCGGGCAGGCAGGTCGGATGGCCCGCGGCGAAGACCTGGAGGTGGGAGCGGTAGGTGCGGCACAGCTCGCGCATCTCACCCGACGCGGTGGCCCCGAAGAAGGCGCTGGTGCCCGTCGTGACCGTGTAGAGCCGGCGCAGGGCCGGATCGTCGAACGCGGCCGTCAGGATCGCGTGCCGACCGGCATCGCGCAGGAGGCCCAGGCTCTCGACCATCACCAGCAGGGCCCGACGGGGCGGCCGCGCCTGGTCGGGCAGGGCCGCGAAGCCGGAGCTTAGGCTGGCCGCTTCGAAGGGCTGGCCGATGCTCGCGAGCGGCCCGAAATCGTAAGCTGAGGAGCCGTTGACCAGGCCGTCGCCGAGAAGCAGCCCGGCAGCCGCCGCCGCGAGGGCGGGACGGCTGCCCTGGCGCATCGTCGGGCCGGCCCGCAGCAGGACGGCCAGGTACGCGAGCGTGGCGCAGAGAGCCGCGAGGGTGCCGGCCGCGTAGGCGGGCGTCGCCAGGAGCGACGCCAGCAGCTCGGCGTCGATCAGGTGCAGGACCATCGCGGGATCGAGGAAGAACATCCGGCCGACGGCGAAGACGAGATCGAACAGCACCGTCGCCAGGCCGAGCAGCACGAGCGCCCAGCCCGGCAGCCGTCCGCCCAGGAGCGCGACCGCGGCGTAGAGCGCGATGGCGCCCGTCCGCGTCGGCACGCCCGCGACGGTGCAGGCGGCGAGCGCCAGGACGTTCGGCAGCACGAGGCCGCCGACGATCAGGAGCAGACTCGGCCGAGCCGACAGGATGAGTGCCGAAACGCACCGCATGAATCGCAGGGTTGCGGCGTAAACCGCCGCTCCATGACGTAGAAGCATGAGGGCTTCGTAGCCGGTTTTTTCTTAATTTTGGCTTCAGTCTCGGCGTCGATAAAGATCTAACAGTATTCGCTCGAAGAAATTTCAACGAGACTGAAGCGATCGAGCCGTGATTACATCGATCGCGAGGCAATCGGGCGCGACGGTCTGCGGCCGACACGGTCGATCGTCCGGCGCCGCGACGAAGACGAAGTCTGTAGGATGATCATCGCGAGGCGCGGGGCCGCTTCCGGCGCCGGGCACGGCCTACGCCTCGTCGCGCAGCACTCGCCGGATGATCTTGCCGGTCGTGGTGAGCGGCAGGCTCGGCCGGAACGCGATCTCGCGTGGATATTCGTGGGCCGAGAGCCGCGTGCGCACGAAGGCCTGGATCTCCGCGGCGAGCGCGTCGGAGGCGGCATATCCAGGGCGCAGGACCACGAAGGCCTTGACGATCTCGGTGCGGACCGGATCGGGCTTGCCCACCGCCGCCGCCAGCGCCACCGCCGGATGGCGCAGCAGGCAATCCTCGATCTCGCCGGGGCCGATCCGGTAGCCGGCCGAGGTGATGACGTCGTCGTCGCGGCCGACGAAGTGGACGTAGCCGTCCGGATCCATCCGGCCCTGGTCGCCGGTGGTCATCCAGCCGCCCAAAAACTTGCGCTCGGTCGCCTCGGGGTCGTTCCAGTAGCGCAGGAACATCACCGGGTCGGGCCGGGCGACGGCGATCTGGCCGGTCTCGTCGGGGGCCGCCGGGCTGCCGTCGGGGCGGATGACCGCGACGCGATGGCCCGGCACCGGCCGGCCGGTGGAGCCCGCCCGGGCCACACCGAGCGCCGCACAGGAGGCCAGCACCAGGTTGCACTCGGTCTGGCCGTAGGCCTCGTTGACGGTCAGCCCGAGGGAGCCGCGCGCCCAGTGTAAGGTCTCGGGGCCCAGCATCTCGCCGGCCGAGGCCAGGGTGCGAAGCGCGCCGAGATCGAAGCGCCGGCGCGGATCGTCCACGGTGCGCAGCATCCGCAGGGCCGTCGGCGGCACGAAGGCGTTGGCGACCGAGAGGTCGGCCATCAGCCGGAACGCCTCCTCGGGCTCGAACTTTTCCGCCTTCCGCGCCACCACGGCGACGCCGTGATGCAGGCTCGGCAGGAGCGCGTTGAGCAGGCCCCCGGCCCAGGCCCAGTCGGCCGGGGTCCACATCCGGTCGCCGGGCTTCGGCATGAAGTCGTGCATCATGGAAAAGCCCGGCAGGTGGCCGAGCAGCACCCGGTGGCCGTGCAGCGCCCCTTTCGGCGGGCCGGTGGTGCCGGAGGTGTAGATCATGAGGGCCGGGTCGTCGGCCCGCGTGTCGACCGGGACGAGGTCCGGCGAGGCCGCCGCCAGAAGACCCGCATAGCCGAGCGCGCGGTCGCCGGCGCCGTCGGTCGAGACGACGAGGTCGAGATCCGGCAGCGTGTCGCGCAAAGGTCCGAGTTTGGCGACGCCCCCCGCATGGGTCACGACCGCCCGGGCCCCCGCGTCGCCGAGGCGGTGGAGCAGGCCTTCCGGCCCGAACACCACCGCCAGCGGCAGCGCCACGGCGCCGAGCTTGTAGATCGCGAGATGGGCCACCACCACCGCGGGGGATTGCGGCAGCAGCACCGCCACCCGGTCGCCGGCCTGGATGCCGTGGGCCCGCAGGGCGTTGGCGAAACGGTTCGACGCCTCGCGCAGGGCGGCGAAGGTCCAGGCCTCCACCCGGCCGTTCGGCGCCACGTCGAGGATCGCCGTGCGCTCCGGATCGGCCGCGGCCCAGCGGTCGCAGACGTCGACCGCGATGTTGTAGCGCTCCGGGATCCGCCAGCGGAACCCGGAGACGAAACCCTCGTAGGAGGTGGGGGTCACGCCTCGCGCGGCGGGAACCCGCCCTGGAACACGAAGTCGGACAGGGGATGGCGGCCGTTCGGGGTCTCGCGGGCGCGGATCTCCTCCGGCAGCGTCGCCGGGTCGGCCTTGCGGCCGATGGCGAAGGCGGCCTCGACCCGGTGGTGGGGCGGCAGGTTCAGGGCGGCCGGCGCCCGCTCGTGGTCGAAGCCGGTCATGCCGTGGGCGTGCCAGCCCATCTTGATCGCCTGGAGCTGGAACAGGGCCGAGGCCGTGCCGGCGTCGAAGGACGCGCTGTAGGAGGGCTTCAGCCCGTCCTGGGTGTTCATCATCCCGTTCGAGGCGATGAACACCAGCGCCCCGGCATTCTTCACCCAGCCCTGGTTGAACGGCACGAGGAGCCCGAACAGCGCCTCCCAGGCGGGGGTGTCGCGAAGCGCGTAGACGAAGCGCCAGGGCTGCGAGTTGTAGCCCGAGGGGGCCCAGCGCGCCGCCTCGATCATCGTCGTCAGCTCAGGCAGCGGCACCGCCTCGCCGGTGAAGGCGCGGGGCGACCAGCGCTCGAGGAACAGCGCGTCGATCGGGTGGTCGGCGGTACGGGAATTGGCGGATGTCACGGGCGTAAGGATCTCCGTGGATGTCGCGCCGTCCTGCCAGCAAGCGCGGCGGTTGTCACGGGCCGGAGCGCCGGACCTTGGGCGCGGCTGACCCGCGGAAACCTCATACCGCCCCCGGTGTTGTCCTCGACACGAGCGAACCGGCCGCAACAGGAGACGGATCGATGGCGAAGACGGATCAGGCGCGGCCCTCGCTGCGCGACTTCGACCCCTATACCGATCGCAATGGGCAGGACATGGGGCAGGATTCGCCCCTCGATGTCGGCGTGCCGCAGCGCACGCAAGCCGACATGGCCCACGATCCGATGGGACAGGCCCGCGACGCCCGGGTCGCCTCGGACTTCAACCGCCTCGACGCGATCGGCGCGACCGACGGCAGCCAGGCCACCGAGGACGAGACGCCGCCGGAGAACCTGCGCCGGATCAGCGATCCCTCGACCGGCAGCCCCGCCGTCAAGGAGGCGATCGACCGGGCGACGGCCGCGGTCGGCAAGGACGAGGGGGAGTGAGGCGATGACGCGCAAGCCCGACGACGTGGTGGGCAGCCGGGGCGGACCGGCCGCCGGCGGCGGCCATCAGACACCCGAGCAGGAGGCGATCACCCGGCAGGAGGGTGGGGGCCGCGACGAGGCCGAGCTGAAGCGCGAATGGTCCTCGGCCGGCACCCCCGGCCGGCCGCCGGTCTCGGTCGGCGGCAGCTCCGGCGGGCATTCCGACCAGATCGCGGCGCAAGGCCCCCGCGAAGGCGAGAAGGTTGCTGACGGCGAGTACCGGACCGAGAAGACCGGCGGCAAGGCCGATGGGTGAGGAGCACGGGATGGCTGAGCGCAAGGACGGGCGGGACGGCAAGCCGGCCCGCGACGACACGATCACCGCCGACGACCTGAAGGGCGTCGCGGCGGTGCCGCAGGACGGCGACGGCGAGGGCAACAAGTCCGGGGCGAATGCCGGGGATCGGCAGGGCGACGAGGTCGATCCGGGTGCGGGTTAGGACACCGGGCGCATCCGGGCGCCCGAGGCGTAATGGCCGGCCGCGCCGCGGCCGGCCCGGTTCCTCACGAGGACGACGATGACGAAGCTCTTCATCGCACGGGTGCGCGGGACGTCCGGTGATCGGCCGCTCGTGACCGTGCGCGCCGCAGCCGAGGGCGAGGCGAGGCTGTTTCTCGAAGCGGCCTACCCGGACGACGAGGTGGTCGAGGTCGCCGAGCCCGGCGACTGGGTCAGCACGTTGGACACCGGCTCGAAGGCCGGGGATGTGCGCGAGCATCCCGGCGTGGCGTGGCAGGCGCCGTCGACCGGCTTGAGCTAGGCTCAGGCGGGGCTGGAATCCTGTGCGTCGCGGAGGCGGCGCCGCGGCATAGGGGCCTCGAACCGGAGCGCGGGCTTGAGCCCCACCCCGCCCCGCGGGCATGAGGGGCCGCATGTCCTCGTTCTCCGCGCCACCCCGCCTGATTCCCCGCCCGCATCAGGTCGAGGCGATCCGCGCCATCCTGGCGGCGCGGGCGGAGGGGCGGCCGGGCTTCCTCCTCGGCGACATGACCGGGCTCGGCAAGACGCTGTCGGTCTGGGGCGCGGTGGCGGCGATGCCCGAATCCGCAGTGCTGATCGTCTGCCCCAAGGGGGCGATGCCGCAATGGCGGCGCACGATCCGCGATTCGGGGCTGGCCTCGAAGGACGTGACGCTGCTCAACTACGAGCGCACCAAGTCCCTGCTGGCGCTCCCCGCCGCCAGCGCCCGCCGGTCAGTGCGGGCGAAGAACAACGAGCTCGCCAAGCTAGGCCAGCCCAAGCGCGTCTGGCCGATCGTGGTGTTCGACGAGGCGCACCGCCTTCGCAACCCGAACTCGCAGCAGGGCCAGGCCTGCCGGCGGATGGCGGAGGCCGCCGCCTTCACGATCTACGCCAGCGCCACCGCCGGCCAGGCGCCGCACGAATTGTCCTATCTCGGCGCGCTGCTCGGCCACGCCGTCGGCCGTCCGGTCGAGACCATGGCCGATTTCCGCGCCCTGATGCAGCACCTGACGATCGGCCGCGCCAAGGGGCGCTGGCAGAACTGGTCGTGGGAGCCGAATGCCCGCGACCAGACCGTGATGGCCGACCTGCTCTATCGCGGCGCGCGGGCGATCGGGCTCCGGCGCCGCCCGGCCGACATCGCCGGCTGGCCCGAGGTGCAGCGCGACCTCGCGCCCACCGCCCTCGATGCACCGTCGCAGCGCCTCTACGACGCGACCTGGCGCGAGTTCCGCCGGGAATGGGGCCTGGCCGGTGGCTCGAACCGGCGCGCCGCCGGCTGGGCGGCGGACTTGCGCTTCCGCCAGAAGGCGAGCCTGATCCGGGTCGCCGGCACGGTCGACCTCGCCGAGGACCTTTTGGCGGCCGGCGAGCAGGTGGCGATCTCGGTGGCGTTCCTGGAGACGGGCGCGGCGCTCAAGGCTGCCCTGACCGGCCGCGGCTGGCGCGCCGGCACCATCGACGGCACGCAGGCGCCTGAGGTCAACGAGGCGGTAAGGGCCGCCTTCCAGCGGGGTGAGCTCGACGCGGTGGTGTTCACCGTCACCGAATCGATCTCGCTCCACCGCAACGAATTGCCGGGCGGCGAGCGCCCGCGCAGCCTGATCGTCCACGACATGCGCCACAGCGCGATCCAGCTCAGCCAGATCGAGGGCCGCTGCCACCGCGACGGCGAGCGCGCCGCGATCCTGTTCGCCTATGCGGAGGGCACCGTCGAGGAGCGGGTCGCCGCCACCGTCATCGCCCGCATGGCCGCGATGGACAGGATGGCCGGCGAGGATACCTCGCTTCTCGACGCGATCGCGCGGATCATCGATGGTGAGGCGGACTGACTCCGCAGCCCGCCAGGGCCGCGGCAAGCCTGACCAGGCGCGGCGCCCATGCGCCGGACGTCCTGCCATCGACCGATGGCAGGACACTTGGATAAGGAGACATCCCCATGGTGACGCGAGGGTTCACGGGGCGCCGCCCTGCCCGGCCGGATGCGGAGCGCCTGCCGCCGGGCCAGTACCTCACCGAGGACTTTCCGGTGCTGCAGCTCGGGCCGACGCCGAAGATCGACCTCGCGCGCTGGCGCTTCACCCTGCGGGAGGGCGCCAAGCCCCTCAAGAGCTGGACCTGGACCGAGTTCGAGGCCCTGCCGCGTACCCGCTGGAAGGGCGACATCCACTGCGTGACCAAGTGGTCGAAATTCGACACAGCCTGGGAAGGCGTGACGTTCGACGATCTCCTGGCGGCGGCCGGGATCGAGGCGCCGACCGCCTATCTGCTGGCCGAGGGCTACGACGATTACACCACCAACGTGCCGGTGGCCGACCTGACCGGGGCCAAGGCCATGGTGGCGACCCGCTACGCCGGCGAGCCGATCCCGCCCGACCACGGCGGTCCCGCCCGCCTCCTGGTGCCGCACCTCTACTTCTGGAAGAGCGCCAAGTGGGTGAAGGGCCTGCGGTTCACGCAGAAAGACGAGGCCGGGTTCTGGGAGCTGCACGGTTACCACATGTACGGCGATCCCTGGCGCGAGCAGCGCTTCACGGGTGATTGAGCGGTGCCGCTCGTCTGGCAGGAGGCGCGGATCACCGCGGCCGTTCCCGAGACGCCGCGCGTGCGGCGCCTCACCCTGGCGGTCGGCTGGGGCAAGCCGTTCCGGGCCGGCCAGCACGTGGACGTGCGCCTGACCGCGCCGGACGGCCACCAGGCCCAGCGCAGCTACTCGATCGCCTCCTCGCCGACCCGTCCGGAGACGATCGACCTCCTGATCGAGCGCCTCGCGGACGGCGAGGTCTCGGGCTTCTTCGCCGACGTGGCCGAGCCCGGCGACGTGATCGAGCTGCGCGGGCCGATCGGCGGGGCCTTCGTGTGGGACCCCGCCGAGGGCGGGCCGCTGCTCCTCGTCGGCGGCGGATCCGGCGTGGTGCCGCTGCTGTCGATGCTGCGCCACCGGGCGGAAGGCGCGCCGGACGTGCCGGCCCTGCTGCTCACCTCCGCCCGCACCCCCGACGATGTGATCGCCCGCGAGGAGCTGATGCGCCGCGACGCCGAGGAGCCGAATTTTCAACTGAGGCTCGTCCTCACCCGGGTGCCGGGCGGCCGGCGGATCGACGCGGATACCGTGCGCGCGGCGCTCGCCGCCCTCGGAACACCGGCCCACACCTTCGTGTGCGGCAGCAACCCCTTCGTCTCCGCCGCCTCCGACCTCCTGGTCGAGGCCGGCCTGCCCGCACGAACGATCCGCACCGAACGCTTTGGAGGATAGACCGCAGCCATGCCCGAGATCACCGGCCACACCCGCGTCTTCGCGATCCTCGCCGACCCGATTACCCAGGTGAAGGCGCCGCAGGGCCTCAACCGCATCATGGCCGAGCGCGGCGTCGACGGGGTGATGGTGCCGCTCCACGTCGCGGCGGCGGACCTCGCGACGGTGCTGGCGGGCCTGCGGGCTGTGCAGAGCTTCGGCGGCGCGATCATCACCGTGCCGCACAAGACCGCGATCGTGCCGCTCCTCGACCGGGTCAGCGAGGCGGCGCGGCTCGTCGGGGCGGTCAACGCGGTGCGGCGCGAGGCCGATGGCCGCCTCGTCGGCGAGATCCTGGACGGGGCCGGCTTCGTCGCGGGCTTGCGGGCGGCAGGCCACGAACTGCTTGGCCGCAGCGCCTATCTCGCCGGGGCGGGTGGGGCGGCCAACGCCATCGCCTTCGCGCTGGCCGAGGCCGGGGTGAGCCGCCTCACCGTGCACAACCGGACGGCCGGACGGGTCGAGGACCTGTTCGCGCGCCTGCGCCGGCTCGCCCCGGACCTGCCGCTGGCTCTCGGCAGCCCCGATCCGGCGGGGCACGACCTCGTGGTCAACGCCACCTCGCTCGGCTTGAGGCCCGACGATGCCCTGCCCCTCGACCCGGCCGGGCTCGCGCCCGATCAGCTCGTGGCCGAGATCATCATGCAGCCGGCCGAGACGCCGCTGCTGACGGAAGCGGCGGCGCGGGGCTGCCGCACCCATCCGGGCCTGCCGATGCTGGAGGGCCAGCTCGCCCTGATGGCGGATTTCCTCGGCATGCGGCCGTGAGCCGAGGGCCCGGTCACAGCCCGAGGCGCATCACAGCCCGAGGCGCATCACAGCCCGAGGCGCATCACAGCCCGAGGCGCATGGCGGTGCGCAACGGCGCCATCACCCCGTAGCCGAGGCTGTGGTGCCAGCTCGACGGGCCGCGGCGGCGCGCATCGGCCTGGAGCGCGACGGTGAGGTCGCGGGGATTGAGCGCGGCGTGCGGCAGCCGGGTCCGGAGCGCGGCGACGCAGCCGGCGGCGACCGGGCAGGCGGCGGAGGTCCCGGCATCGGCCTTTCCGGACCCGCCCGCCTCCGAGCCGAGGAAGTCGGTGTAGCTCGCGAGGTCGGGCTTGGCGTAGACCATGCCGGGAATGCCCGGCCCCTGCGACGCGTCGTCGGTCCGCCGGCCCCGCAGGGTCGCGCCGGTCACCGTGATGACGTCCGGATGGGCGTTCGCCCCCATGATGGTGGGCTGGGTCCGGCCCTGGCCGCGTGGATCGGGACGCCCATCGCCATATCCTCGGTGAGAGCCTTGGTGGGGTCCTTGGCCGCCATTGCCGGCCGCGAACAGGATGTCGACGCCATAGCGGCTGAGCGCCCCGACGATCCGGTTGAAGGGATGGCCCGGATTGTCGACGTAGCGCCCGGGATGCCCGGCCGGGAAGTCCCAGCTCTCGTGGCCGAGACCCCAGGAATTGGTGACGATGAGGGCCTTGAAGCGCGGCTTGTCCGCCTGCACCGCCGTGAGCAGGTGGGCATAGGCCTGGAGGGCGTCGCTGAGGAAGCCGGGCCCCGTCGCGGGCAGGACGGGCACGTCGAGCAACGTCGCCCGCGGAGCGGCGATCAGGGCGCCGTAGGCGCACATCGTGCCGGTGCCGACCGGATGCTGGCCGGATTCGACCGGACGAGGCGGCCAGGTCACCGCGGCGTCGAGCGAGGCCGCGACCCCGCGCGAGGCCAGATGCGCGAGGTTGATCCCGGCATCCACCACCGCGATCGTCACGCCCGCGCCGTCGAGCCGGCGCGCGGCGAGCCCAGGCACGCCGAGGCGCTGCTCCACCTCCGCCCGGGTGCCGCCCGGAACGCCGGCCGCGCCGGCCGGCGCCGTGAAATGCGCGATCGGCGGGTCGGAGAAGATCGCCGCGCCCTCGGTCGTCAGCGCCGGCAGCTCGGCATCGGCGTCGATCGTCGCCCGGACGGCGTAATGCGTGGCGCCGTCGGGTGACGACACCGAGAAGGGGGAGGCGGACTGACTATCCCCGAGCGGGACCGCAGAGAAGCACGTGTCTATGTCCGCGCGGGCCGGCAATCCGGTCAACCGGCGGCTGATTCCGCCGCCGCCACTCAACCTCATCATGGCTGAGTCGTGCAGCGCCTCTTGCGTCGGCAGGACGAGAATCACGCGCCGCTCGGGCATCGTTGTCTCCAATCGGGAGTGATGCCGGTTTTTATATAAATTTTATTTTCACGCAAGTAATTTCCGCTGCGCGAGGTGCATGCTCTCGGCGGAACCTTGGCGGCCTGCCTGCGCCCGGCCGGCACGGTAAAATTGTTCTTTCCGCGCGGATGGGCCCCGATGAATCGGCCGCTTCCGGCTCGTGCGCCTCCGGCGCACCTGGCTCATTCGCCTCCGGCGCCTCAGATCCTTTCGCCTCCGGCGCCTCCGGTCCACGCGCCTCCGGCGTATCCTGTTCATGCTCCTCCGGCGCGTGCGGCCCGCGCCGAACCGTCCCGCGCCCACGGGCTTGACCCCGGCTTCCATCCGGGCGAGGCCGGCGCCCAGCTCACCACACCCGCGCGACCCGTCGGAGGACGCCGATGACCCTTCCGGCCCACCAGCCCCCGCACGACACCCTGATCCAGCGCCTCAGGGATCGCCTCGGCCCGGCCGGCCTCCTCACCGAAGAGGCCGACATGGCCCCCTTCGCGATCGACTGGCGGCGCCTGTTTCCGGGCCGGCCGGCCGGCGTGGTGCGCCCCGCCAGCACCGCCGAGGTGGCCGACGTGGTGCGGCTCTGCGCCGAGGCCGGCGCCGCCCTGGTGCCGCAGAGCGGCAATACCGGGCTTGCCGGCGGCGCGGTGCCGGACGCGTCCGGCACGCAGGTGGTGCTGTCGCTCGCCCGCATGAGCGCGATCCGCGGGGTCGATCCGGTCGGCCTGACGCTGACCGCGGAAGCCGGCTGCATCCTCAAGGTGGCGCAGGACGCCGCCGAGGCCGCCGGGCGGCTCCTGCCGGTGAGCTTCGCGGCGGAGGGCTCGGCGCTGGTCGGCGGCGTGATCGCCACCAATGCGGGCGGGATCAACGTGGTGCGCTACGGCATGACCCGCGGCCTCGTCCTCGGCCTCGAGGTGGTGCTCGCCGATGGCAGCGTCGTCGACGGCCTGCGGGCCCTGCGCAAGGACAATGCCGGCTACGACTGGAAGCAGCTCTTCATCGGCACCGAGGGCACGCTCGGCATCGTCACGGCGGCGGTCCTGCGCCTCGTGCCCAAGCCGCGCCACAGCGCGACGGCCCTCCTCGCCGTGCCCGATCCGGCGGCGGCCCTGCGCCTGTTCACCCTCGCGCAGGAGGAGATCGGCGACAGCATCCAGGCCTTCGAGCTGATCTCCGGCACCTCGCTCGGCTTGGTGGAGACGCATGCAGGCCTCAGGAGCCCGGTCGGGCAGGCGGGCTGGAGCGTGCTGATCGAGGCCGCCTCGTCGCTCTCGGGGCTACGCGAGGCGATGGAGGGCGTACTCGGCACGGCGCTCGAGCGCGAGGATGCCCTCGACGGGGTGCTGGCCGAGTCCGGCCGCCAGGCCGCCGAGCTCTGGGCCCTGCGCGAGCACGTGACCGAGTGCGAGGCTCGCGAGGGCAAGAGCGTCAAGCACGACGTCTCGGTCCCGATCACCGCGATCCCCGCCTTCCTCGACGAGGCCGGAAGGGTGCTGGCGGCGGGCGCGCCCGGCACCCGCGTCAACGCCTTCGGCCACATGGGCGACGGCAACATCCACTACAACGTCCTGATCGGGCCGGACCATTCCTCGGAGGCGATCAACGCCCTCGTGCACGGGGTGGTGGACCGCTACAGCGGCAGCATCTCGGCCGAGCACGGCATCGGCCAGTACCGCGTCGCCGAGCTCGCCCGTCACCGCCACCCGGACGAGATGGCGCTGGCGCGGCGGATCAAGGCGGCGCTCGATCCGGAGGGGCTGCTGAACCCGGGCAAGGTGTTGGCGCGGGGGTAGGGAAGGCGGGCGCCCGAACCCTCCCGCCTCTGCGGGGGAGGGTGGCGAGCGGATCGAGCCGGGAGAGGGAAGCCACGCTTCCGGATATGGCGGAACCGTTCTGACGGGTGCTCCCTGGACCGGCGTCGCGCTGCCCCTCTCCCGCCCGGCTCCGCCGGGCCCCCTTCCCCGCAGAGGGGGGAGGGATCGGGGGCGAGCTGCAACGATAAGAACTAACAACGATAAGAACGAACAGAGAGGGAGGACCATGGACGCGTTCGACTTCGTCATCGTCGGCGGGGGCACGGCGGGCTGCGTGCTGGCCAACCGCCTGAGCGAGGATGCCCGCCACCGCGTGCTGCTGCTCGAGGCGGGAGGGGAGGGGACCGGGTTCTGGGTCGGCATCCCGGCCGGCTTCCCCAAGCTCCTCACCGGCGGCGCCTTCAACTGGCGCTTTTCCACCGAGCCGGAGCCGAACACCCACGATCGCGCCATCGTCGTCCCCCGCGGCAAGGGGCTCGGCGGCTCGACGCTGATCAACGGCATGATCTTCGTGCGCGGCCAGCCGCAGGATTTCGACACCTGGGCCCAGAGCGGCAACCGTGGCTGGAGCTGGCAGGATGTGCTGCCCTACTTCCGCAAGCTCGAGCATTTCGAGGGCGGCGACCCGGAGCTTCGCGGCCGCGGCGGGCCCCTTCACGTCACCCGGGTCGGGGTGAGGCATCCCCTCGCCGACGCCTTCATCCGGGCCGGGACCGAGGCCGGCTATCCGGCGAACCCCGACTATAACGGCGCCTCGCAGGAGGGTTTCGGCTACTACCAGGCCAACCAGCGCAACGGCCGGCGCTGGAGCGCCCGGGACGCCTACCTGCAGCCGGCCCGCACGCGGCCGAACCTGACGGTGCGCACCGACGCCCATGTCCTGCGCCTCGACCTCGACGGAAACCGCGTGACGGGCGTCACCTACCGGCGCGACGGGCGCGAGGAGCGGGTGAGCGCGCGCGCCGAGGTGATCCTGGCCGCCGGCGCCGTGCAGTCGCCCCACCTGCTCGAACTCTCCGGCATCGGCCGGCCTGAGGTGCTGGCGGCGGCCGGCATTCCCGTCCGCCATGCCCTGCCGGGAGTCGGCGAGAATTATCGCGATCACTACGCCACGCGGATGAACTGGCGGGTGAAGGTTCCGGTGACCCTCAACGAAGCGACCCGCGGCTGGCGCCTCGGCCTCGCGGTCGGGCAGTATTTCCTGACGCGCCGCGGCATCCTGACCCTCGGCACCGGCCTCGCCCACGGCTTCGTGCGCACCCGGCCGGACCTTGCCGGGCCCGACGTGCAGTACTTCTTCATGCATGCGAGCTACGCCAACGCCGCCGACCGCACCCTCGACCGCGAGCCCGGCATGACGATCGGCGTGACGCAGCTGCGGCCCGAATCCCGCGGCACCATCCACGCGGTCTCAGGTGATCCGCTCCGCCCCCCGGCGATCCGCCCGAACTTCTTGGATGTCCGCAGCGATCAGGAGGCCCTGATCGAGGGGATGCGCATCGCCCGCCGGGTGATCGCGCAGCCCGCCATGGACCCCTACCGCGCCCACGAGCTCAATCCCGGCGCGGGCGTGCAGTCGGACGACGAGTGGCTCGATTTCGCTCGCCGCAACGGCCAGACCATCTACCACCCGGTCGGCACCTGCAGCATGGGGCAGGGGCCCGAGGCGGTGGTGGACGAGCGCCTGCGGGTGCGCGGCCTCGACGGCCTGCGGGTGATCGACGCCGCCGTGATGCCGACCGAGGTCTCGGCCAACACCCAGGCCGCCGTGATGATGATCGCCGAGAAGGGCGCGGACCTGATAGGGGAGGATCGCCGCTGAGGCGCCGCCCGCGATGGGCGACCCGAGAGGAGCCGACGAACGATGCGCACCCTTCCGATCGAGCCGATCACCGCGGACGCCTTCGCGCCTTTCGGCACGCTGCTGGTCGGCCCGGCGGCCGGGCCGCGGCAGGACCGGGCGGCCGAGATCGAGAACGGGCGCCCGGCCGCGGCCCTCAACCTCGCCCTCATCCGCAGCGAGCCCTTCGCCGACACGATGCCCCTGCGGCGGCTCGAACGGCACCCGCACTCGGCGCAAGGTTTCCTGCCCCTCGCCGTCGGCGACTATCTGGTGGTGGTGGCGCCCGATGAATGCGGGCGGCCGGACGAGGCGGCCTTGCGCGCCTTCCGGGTGCCGGGCGATACGGGCATCGTCTATCGCAGCGGCGCGTGGCACGCCCACATGACCACGCTCTCAGGCCCCGGCACCTTCGCGATGCTGGTGCACGAGGATGGCAGCGCGGAGGATTGCGTGTTCGCGCCGATCGCCCCGGTCGTGCCGGAGGCATAGGGGCGCCGCTCAGTTCACCGACGGCTCGTCGAGCCGGAACGCGAAGGTCGCCGTGTAGACGTCCTCGTCGGCGAGCGTCGGGGTGGCCGAGGGGCTCACCGTCTGGGTCACCGTGAGCACCTGGCTGCCGGCCTTGCGGATCGGCACCGTGGCGATGCCTTCCGGGTCGGTGGTGTAGGCCGGCACGCCGGCCCGCTCCGGCTCCATGCCGCTGTCGCCATAGTAGAGGTCGGCTCCCGGCAGCGGCGCGCCGCGGAACAGCACCCGCACCCGGATCGCCCCCGCGGTCGGGCCCGGCACCTCGACCGGCACGATCTCCAGGGTATGGCCGACCACCCGCAGCCACGGCGCGCCGGGGCCGAAGGCGGCCTTGGCGTACTTCACCGACCAGCGGCCCTCGCGGGCGTCGGGCACCAGGCGCCGGCCGGCATTGAGGCGGGTGCCGTCGCGGAGCGTCGTCCAGTAGCCGGCATCGTAGGTCGCCGCGACCAGCGTGCGTCCGGGCTTCGTGCCGAGCGGCGCCAGCAGGGCGGGGGGCACCTCCGGCGGGGCGGGCTTGAGGCCGGCGCGCAGGGACGTGCGCCCCTCCTGCGTCAGGGCGACGAGTTCGAGGAGCTGGGGCGCACGCGGCGCCTCGCGCTTCGAGGCGTGGCCGTAATTGACCCGGACCTGCGGGGCCTGATCGGCGGTGCTGAGCGTCAGCCACAGCTCGTGCGCGCCGCCGGGCCGCGAGGCCCCGAGGACGAGGGCGGCGGCCAGGGCGGTACGGAGCAGGGGCAGCATCGGTCGTCGGTCTCCATCGGGCGGCGCCGGACAGCGCCTCGCGCGGGTGGGGCGAGGCACGAAGCGGGCCCGCGGCGGCAAGGCATCATAACCCATCCGGCGCCAAACCGATCCAGGCGGGGAGCACGCGAGGCCGGCGCTCCCTCGGACAGGGCCCCGCTCAGGTCGGCTTGGCCTTCTGCCCCTGGTCGGCCTGACGGGGCCCGCTCGCCAGGTAGGACAGCGCCGCCGCCCCGGCAACAGCCGCGCCCACCGCCCGGAACACCGTCGCGATCCGCGCCATCCCGGCCTCACCTCCGGGCGAGCCCGGCAATGTTAGCTCTTGGGAAGGGGCGAACGGCCGGAATCTTCCGGGGTTCCGCCGGCAGCCGCCAGGGCCGAGGCGAGCGCCAGGGCGCGGAGGCGCGCCTTGGCGGCCGCATCGGTCGGGCAGCCTTCCGCGAGCCAGGCCCGGCGCGCCGCCGCGAGGCCCTGGCCGAGCCCGCGGCCGGGCGGGGCGCCCGCCGCCACCAGGGCCGCCCCGGTGACCGGCAGCACGGGCACCGGCTCGGCGCCGGCCGCGAAGCGCGCGAGCGCGTCGGCGGCGTCCGGCGTCAAAACCGGCCGCGGCTCGCCCGTCAGCACCAGGGCGGCGTCGGACACCGCCCCCGCCCCATGCTCGGCCACGAGGCGCCGCACATCCGCGGGCGCCAGGGGGGCTGGCGCCCCGTGCAGGGCGGCCTCGGCCCCCGCATAAGCGGAGAGCCGCGCATGCTCGGCGTTCGACAGGCGTAAGCCCTCCCGCAGGCGCTCGGCATCGGCCCCGGAGCGCACCGCGAGGGCGGCGAGGCGGCGCACCGGATCGGCTTGCGCCTCCGCGGCGGCCAGCCGGGCGAGGCGGCCGAGATCGCCGATTCCGCCGATCAGCCGCTGCAACAGGCCCGTCTGCGACAGGATCGTGGTGACGGCGGGCGCCCCCGGGGCGACGAGGAGCTTCAGGAGCTCCCCCCGCACCCGCTCGCGGGAGAGCTGCGCCAGCCCGTCCCGCGCCTCGATTGCGGCGGCGAGCCCCTCCGGATCGGGAGCCCCGGCACCATAGCGGGCGTGGAAGCGGAAGAAGCGTAAGGTCCGCAGGTAATCCTCGCGGATGCGCTGGCGCGCCTCGCCGATGAAGCGCACCCGGCCCTCCGCGAGATCGGCGAGGCCCCCGACCGTGTCGTGCACCCGTCCGTCCGGCGTGACCGAGAGGGCGTTGACGGTGAAGTCGCGCCGGGCCGCGTCGTGGGAGAAGTCGCGGCCGAAGCGTACCACGGCGCGGCGCCCGTCGGTCTCGACGTCCTCGCGCAGGGTCGTCACCTCGAACGGCTCGCCCTCGACCACGACCGTCACGGTGCCGTGGGCGATGCCGGTCGGCACGGGCTTGAGGCCCGCGTCGCGCGCGCGCGCCACCACCGCCTCGGGCAGCAAGGTCGTGGCGAGGTCGATATCGGCGACCGGGCGGCCGAGGAGCGCGTCGCGCACCGCGCCGCCGACGAGGCGGGTCTCCTCGGTCGGGGCGGAGAGGGCGTCGAGCACGCGGGCCAGCCGCGGCCGCGCCAGCACCGCCCGTAAGGCGCGCTCGTCGAGGAGGAGGCTCACCGGAACTGCCCGGGCACCACCCGGCCGTTCTCGATGTGGGTCGGCACGAAGCCGTCCCGGTGCCGCTCGGCGGTAAGCGCCACCGCCAGGAACGAGAGGATGACCAGGGCGGCGCCCGCGATGGCCAGCCGCGCGGCGTGGTCGCTCCAATGGATCCAACGCAAGGGGCTGCGCTGGCGCAGGACCAGCCACACCGCGAAGAGTCCGAAGGGGACCAGGAACAGCAGGATGTCGTCGATCAGCGCGCGGGCCATCACGTCTCACTCGTCCGCGTCGCGGAGCCGGTCGTAGAGGTTGCGCACGATGCCGGCTGTCACCCCCCAGATGTAGCGCTCGCCGAACGGGATCGCGTAGTAGCGCCGCTGGCGCCCGCGCCATTCCCGGCTGTGCAGGGCATGGTTGGCGACGTTCATCAGGAAATCGAGCGGCACCTCGAACGAATCCGCCACCTCGTGCGGGTTGAGGCGTAGCGAGGCGTCCGGCGCCACCAGCCCGACCACCGGCGTCACCAGGAAGCCGGTGCCCGACAGGTAGGGATCGAGGTAGCCGAGCGGCGTCACCGCCGCCGGGTCGAGGCCGATCTCCTCCTCGGCCTCCCGCAGGGCCGCGGCGAGCGGCGAGGGGTCGCCGGGATCGATCTTGCCGCCAGGGAAGGCGATCTGGCCCGAATGGTCGCGCAGATGCGCCGAGCGCAGGGTGAACAGGACCGAGACGCCGTCGTCGCGCGGCACAACCGGCACCAGCACCGCGGCCAGCCGCGGCGGGCGCGACAGGGCCGCCTCCAGCACGTCCGGCTCGAGATCGTGGTCGCCTCTCGGGTTCGAGGTCGAATCGTGCGGGCCCGGCGGCTCGGGCCGCAGGCGCGTGCGGGCGCGCTCCAGGAAGAAGTCGAGAGCGGTGGACGCGATGAGATCGGTCACGACAGCTCGGCCGCCCCGAGTTCGGTAGACTTTGCGATGCGGTGGAAGCGTCCGCCGGCGGCGAGGCCGAACCAGGTCTCGCCCGCCTCCGCGCGCTCCTCGCACAGGTCCACGAGGTCGTAGGCGAGGGAACGGGTGAGGCGGGCCCAGAGGCCGTGGCGCACGGCGATGTAGGGCTTGAAGCCGCCCTCCGGATCGCGCTCGACGCGCAAGGGGTGGGCGTCGTCGAGGGGCACGATGTCGTCGAGGTTGGTGCGGAAGGCGATGGCGCGGGTCTCGCCCTCGCCCTCCACCGCCATCTCGACCGCCAGGAAGGCCGCGTCCTCGACCTCGATCCCGACCCGCTCCACCGGCGTCACCAGCACGGTGCGCCCGTCGGGGTCGCGGCGCAGGATCGTCGAGAACAGCTTGACCAGGGCCGGCCGGGTGATCGGGCTGCCGTTGTAGTGCCAGGTCCCGTCCGCGGCGATGCGCATCGGGATCTCGCCGCAATAAGCCGGGTTCCACCGCTCGACCGGCGGCGGCCCGCGCCGCGAGCCCTCCGCGCCGAGCGATGCGGTCAGTCGTTCGAGGACCCCGCCGGGCGGGGTGCCGTTCGGATCGTGCGTCATCCCCCTCTACATAGCGGATCGGCGCGGCTTGTGCAGGCGCGCCGACGCGGGTCGGGTGGTTGCAGAGGCCGGGACGGGTGTCGGCCGGTCCCGCTTCCGGCACCCCGAGGGTTCCGACGCCGGCGGATCGGGTCTGCGGGAGCCCCGTCAGCAGAGGCACCTGCTCGCAATCAGGCAACCTATGGTCGAATAAGCGCGATTGCGATGGCACCTGACGTCGATTTAACGTCGCGATGTGAAGGAAAAATATCCCAAAAACGGTGTATGATGCTGGTGAAACGCTAGGTAATTTCAGCGGATTGATCGTGACGTGCCGCGAATCCGCTGCGTCAGGTTAGTTCGGAATTTACGGAAAGCCCGTAGCGTGCTCGCATACTAGGGTAAAAAACTTATGCACCGAACCATCGCAAGTTGCTTCGGCCGTTTCGCGCGCAACCGGGACGGAGGCCTCGGCCTGGTTTTCGCGCTCCTGTTTCCCATCCTGATGGGGTGCGTCGGCGTCGGCGTCGACTACGCGACATGGCTGGTCCGCAAGCAGAAGCTCCAGAACCTCGTCGACGTGACGGCGCTCGCCGTCGTGTCCGACATGCAGGTCGGTGGCTTCGACAAGGGCCGGGTGCGGGCCGTGGCGGAGGGCCAGACGCGCGGCTTCGCTGAGAACAAGATCCGAGACGACTGGATCACGATCGATATCGAGCCCGTCTATCGCCGGAGACAGGGGAGCGATCCCTTCGAGATCGTGCCGGCCAACGGGCGTGACGAGGCGCCGACCGGCATCAGGCTGACCATGTCGCAGCGCAAGCACGCGATCATGACCAAGCTCGTCACGCCGTACCTGACCAACATCGTCGTCCGGGCGACCGCCGAGATCGTCGGCAATTCCAAGGTGTGCGTCGTGGCGCTGGAGGACCAGGCGGGGCAGGCCATCGGCCTGAACGACGATGCCCAAGTGTCCGCGACCGGCTGCTCCGTCTACGCGATGTCCGCTTCCCCTGCAGCGATCGATGCGCGTGACTCATCGAAGCTGAGCGCGATGAAATCCTGCGCAGTCGGCGGCTATGCCGGCCCGTCCCAACGCTACCAGCCCGTGCCGATCACGGGCTGCCCGGCGATCAAGGATCCGCTCGCCGGCCGCGTCCCCCCAGTCGTGGGTCGTTGCGTCAATGACCCCCGCCAAGGCCCCTTTCAGGTAGGAAACGAGAGCAAGGTCCTGAAGCCTGGCGTTTATTGCGGCGGTCTCATCCTGAAGGCGGGAGCGAATGTCAAGCTCGATCCCGGGATCTACGTCATAAAGGACGGTCCACTCGTGGTCGGCTCAGAGGCTTGGACGGGTGGGTCCAGATTTCGGAATTGGGTACCCTGCCTTTGCTATCGCAGGCGTGTTTTGGCGGGGATAAAATCTCGCTTGCGCTGCCCGAATGCGTCGACAATGCTCCCGCCTGCCTCGTTGAGCGGTGACGGCGTGGGTTTCTACTTCACCGGGAGAGTTGAACCGGACGACGACCATATCGCCAGGCCGATACAGTTCATGCCGCGCTCGAACGTATCGCTCAGCGCGCCGACGGGCGACCTCACGACGGACAACCGCAAGATGGCAGGCCTTCTGTTCTTCGAGGATCGCGCGGCCCCGCCGAACCGGGTCTTCGAGGTCATGAGCGACAACGCCCGCCGTCTCGTCGGCACGATCTACCTGCCGCGCGGCACGTTCCTGGTGTCCGCCAACCAGGTCGTCGCCGACCAGTCGGAATACACCGCCATCGTCGCGCGGAGGCTCGCGCTGTCGGAGTCGCCGCGCCTCGTCGTCAACGCGAATTACAGCGCGAGCAAAGTGCCGGTGCCGAAGGGGATCGGGCCGACGAGCGCCTACCCGACGCTCACCAACTGACGCTCCGTCCCCGAACGGGCGCATCCCCGGGGCACCTATGCCCGGGGCACCCATGCGCGGGCGGGCCGCCTCAGGCCGGGCCCGCCTCCGGCCGGCGGCGCAGGATCTTCCACACCCCGGTGGCGGTGGCGACGATGCGCCCGTCGCACCGCGCATCGCCGCGCAGGAAGACCAGGCTCGTCGTGCGCTGCACCACCTCGGGCGTCATCGTGATCGTCTCGCCGATCCGCCCGGCCGAGACGAACTGCATCTCGAACTGCACCGTGACGCAATTCGCCCCGCCGGCGGCCCGCATGGCGGCGAAGCCCAGCGCCCGGTCGGCGAAGGTCATCATCATGCCGCCCTGCACCACGCCGATCAGGTTGGCATGCTTGGGCTCGGCCCGGAACGCGAAGCTCGCCGCCTCGCCTTCCTCGCGCAGCAGCACCGGGCCGACCAGGGAGAGGAAGCCCGGGTCGTCGAAGGGGCGCCAGCCGGCCGGATCGGAATCGGGGGTGGTCATAAGGGCCTCGGAGGGTGAGGGCGCTGGACAGCGCGGCCGCGGCCGTGCCTCAACGTCCCTACACAACAATCGAGGGGGAGGCCCAGCGCCCGTGACGGATCAGACACAAGAGGCTTTGCGCGCCGAGTCCGAGGTGATCCAGGCGCGCGTGCACGCCAGCTTCGACAAGCAGGGCCTGATGCGGACCCTCGGGGCCACCCTCCAGGCGGTGTCGCCCGGCGCGGTCGAGATCGCCCTGACCCCCGGGCCGGCTTTGTCGCAGCAGCATGGCTTCGTCCATGCCGGGGCGGTGAGCGCCATTGCCGACAGCGCCGCGGGCTACGCCGCCCTGACCCTGATGCCGCCCGGCGCCGGGGTGCTGACGGCGGAGTTCAAGATCAACCTGCTGGCTCCCGCCGCCGGCCGCCGCATCCTGGCCCGGGGCCGGGTGGTCAAGGCCGGCCGCACCCTGACCCTGGCGCAGGCCGAGGTTTTTTCCGAGGGCGAGGGAGGCGAGAAGCTCGTCGCGCTCCTCACCGCCACCCTGATGGCGGTGCAGGGGCGGGAGGGCGTCGGGGATTGAGGACAGTCTCGCCTCGTCCCCGACGGCGCCCGAAGGCCGCCGCCGCCGATTCGGCTCCTAACCGCCGAGGGATGTCGCGTCGCGGAGACACGTCGAGTATCGCTGGCTCTTCGCGTAGGCGCGGGCTTCCTCGATCGGGATGCCGGCCTCGCGGTACCAGGACAGGTGACGGGCCGTGAACCGCCCGCCGACCCGCACCGCCCGCCAGATGTTCGCGTGCTGGAAATGATCCTTGTTGTCGAGCGCAAAGGTCGTATCGAGGATCGCATCGTAAACAGGATCTCCTCCTGGCAGAGGAGGCAATGGGTTGTGCCAAAATTGCTCTTCGTGTTCCCAAATCTTGACCATCTTCCCGCCGGAAAAGACCAGGGCGTCGCGCATGAGATAGCGGTCGCTGATGTCCAGGGCGAAGCCCGCCTTCCCGACCTGATGCAGGTCCGTCAGATACGCCAATTCTCCCAGGAAGTTTTTCGGGAGGTCTGCGTTCAGCAGCAGGTCCGGATCGGTCAGGCAGAACAGCTTCGGCAGCATCGAAAACACGCTGCGATCGTTGAGAATGTGGCTGGGGCCGAGATTGTCCGCGAGCCTGATGACCTCTGACTCTTCGACATGATCGAGGTAATCGATCATGCTGGTAGAATCCGACGCATTGTCGATCAAGATGATATTGTCTAATCAGATTAAATTTAATTGCCTCACCATGCTGTGGCAATATGTTTGATTATTATGACAGAAAATGTAGACTGGTATTCCTGCCTGGAGAAAGCTGCTGACGGACGTGTGTCGCGCCTTTGCCGGTCCGTCGATCGTCACCGCAATCGCCTGTCTTACCCAGGTGTCTGACGGCGGGTCCTGTACCAGGAACGGTCGATCGCCAAGATTTTTGCGATTGTTATTGCTTCATCCGATGCGTCGTCTTGCGAGCATCGATCAACCCACCCCGCCGACGAGCGGCAGGACCCCGGCGGACGCCGCCGGGGTCCGTCACGCGCGTTACTTCTGGGTCTCGAGATAGGCGATCAGGTCCGAGACCTTCTTGTCGTCCTTCTGGCCGGCATAGATCATCTTGGTGCCCGGCACCTTGGCCTTCGGGTCGTGGATGTAGTCCCGGAAGGTGGCCTCGTCCCAGGTCAGGCCGGAATTCTTCATCGCTGCCGAGTAGTTGTAGCCCTCGTGGGTGCCGGCCTTGCGGCCGATGACGCCCTTGAGGTCAGGGCCGACGCCGTTCTTGCCGAAGGCGTGGCAGGCCTTGCAGGGGGCGAACACCTTCTCGCCGGCGGCCGCGTCCTGGGCCTGGGCGGCGAAGGGCAGGAGCACCGCCAGGGCGGCACCGAGGATGAGCTGACGCATGAGGTTCCCTCCAAACGGACGTCATTCGCGACCGGCCACGGGGATATGGCCTAGCCTGCAGATTGGTACAGTTAAAAACGCCGACGGTACGCGCCGGGTCCCGTGCGACGAAAAGAAGCTCTGCCGCGTCCGCGCGCAATCGGACGAAGGTGCGGGGCCGCGTTGGGGCTCGGCGCGGGATGGGCGCGATCCCTCGCCTCCGGTATGATGGAGCACCAGGGACCGGCCCGCCGGGGCCGGCGAGACGATATCCGACAAGACTCCCGCGACAAGAAACCCGAGAGGACGCGCCATGACGATCGCCTTCCCGCTCCCGGATCCCGCGATCCTCGCCCGCCGCGACGCGATCGTCGAGGGCCTGCGCGGCCTGGTGGCGCCCGAGGCCCTGGTGACCAGCGAGGACGAGCGCCGCGCCTTCGAGACCGACGGGCTCACCGCCTACCGCAAGATGCCGCTCGCCGTCGTGCTGCCCTCGACGACCCAGGAGGTCGCCGCGGTGATGCGCTACTGCCACGAGGCGGGGGTGAAGGTGGTGCCCCGCGGTGCCGGCACGTCGCTCGCCGGCGGCGCCATCGCGCAGGAGGATGCGGTGATCCTCGGCGTCGCCAAGATGAACCGGGTGCTCGAGGTCGATTTTTCCAACCGCACCGCCCGGGTCCAGGCCGGCATCACCAACCTCGCCATCAGCGCGGCGGTGGCGCATGAGGGCTTCTTCTACGCCCCCGACCCGTCGAGCCAGCTCGCCTGCACGATCGCGGGCAACATCGCGATGAATTCCGGCGGGGCGCATTGCCTCAAGTACGGCGTCACCACCAACAACCTGATGGGCGTGACCCTGGTCATGATCGACGGCACGGTGGTGGAGATCGGCGGCGATCACCTCGATGCCGCCGGCTACGACCTGCTCGGCCTCGTCTGCGGCTCGGAGGGGCAGCTCGGCATCGTCACCGAGGCGACCGTGCGGATCCTGCGCGCGGCGGAGGGCGCGCGGCCGGCGCTGATGGGCTTCGGCCGGGTCGAGGATGCGGGCGCCTGCACGGCGGCGATCATCGGGGCCGGCATCATCCCGGTGGCGATCGAGTACATGGACCGCGAGGCGATCACGATCTGCGAGGCCTTCGCGCATGCGGGCTACCCGCTCGACGCCGAGGCGATGCTGATCATCGAGGTCGAGGGCTGCCAGCAGGAATGCGACGCGATGCTCGCCCGCATCGTCGAGATCGCCAAGCCCTTCAACCCGACGAGCCTCAAGGTCTCGCAATCCGAGGCCGAGAGCGCCGCGATCTGGAAGGGCCGCAAGTCGGCCTTCGGCGCGACGGGACGCATCTCCGACTACATCTGCATGGATGGCACCATCCCGACCGGGCAATTGCCCCGCGTGCTGGAGCGCATCGGCGAGATCACGAAGTCCTATGGTCTTCGCTGCGCCAACGTCTTCCATGCCGGCGACGGCAACCTGCACCCCCTGATTCTGTTCGACATCAACACGCCCGGCGAGATGGAGAAGGCCGAGGCCGCCGGCGAGGAGATGCTGAAGCTCTGCGTCGAGGTCGGCGGCTGCCTCACCGGCGAGCACGGCGTCGGCATCGAGAAGCGCGACCTGATGACCTACCAGTACAACCCGGAGGATCTGCAGCAGCAGATGCGGGTGCGGGCGGTGTTCGACCCGGCCTGGCTGATGAACCCGGCCAAGGTCTTCCCGCTGGAGGGGCGGATCGCCGCGTGAGCCGGTGTGCCTGCCCTCAGGCCGGCGGTCCCAATGATGCGCAGCGGAAGGCGCCGTAGCCTTCCTGCGCCAGGCGCTCGGCCAGCGCCGGCAGGACGGTCTCGGCTTCCTCGCGCAGGGTCCAGGGCGGGTTGACCACGATGAGCCCGCTGCCGCTCAGGCGCGCCGGGTCGGGCCGGTGGATCAGGAGGTCGAGGCGCAGGGCCGGGCGGGGGAGGGCGGCGTCGAGGGTGGCGGCGAGGCGGTCGATCACGGCTGCGTCCTTGATCGGGTACCAGGCGAGGTAGGTGCCGGTCGCCCACTTCGTCACCGCCTTCAGCAGTTCGCGGCCCAGGCGCTCGATCTCGCCCGGCACCTCGTAGGGCGGGTCGATCAGGACGAGGCCGCGGCGCTCCTTCGGGGGGATCAGGGCGGGCAACGCCGTCCAGCCGTCGAGGGCCAGCACCTTGGTGCGCGGATCCTGGTTGTAGCGGGCATGCAGCACCGCGCCGTCGGCCGGGTGCAGCTCCACGAACACGCCCTGGTCGCCGGGGCGCAGGAACTCGCGGATCAGGGCCGGCGAGCCCGGATAGATCGTCGCGCCGTGGCGCGCCCGCACCGCCTCCACCGCGGCCCGGTAGGGGGCGAGCAGGGCCTCGACCGCGTCGGGGAACGGATCGTCGAGCCGGCCGATGCCGTCGTGCCACTCGCCGGTGCGCCCGGCCTCGTCGGCGGTCAGGTCGTAGAAGCCGAGGCCCGCATGGGTGTCGATCGCCCGGAACGGCGTCGCCTTGCGCTGGAGATGCGCCAGCACCCGGGTCAGCACCCAGTGCTTGAGCACGTCGGCGTGGTTGCCGGCGTGGAAGGCGTGGCGGTAATTCACGGTTCTCGGGCCCTCGTCTCGCCGTCCCGCCCGGGACGCGGCGCCCGATGCCTAGCATCATCGCGTGGGCCGCGACGAGATCATGGCGTGCCCGACCTCCGCCTCGCGGGTGAGGGACGGGACGAGCGATCCGCTCAGATCCAGCGCTTGCGCCGCTTGAAGCTCTTCAGGTTGCGAAAGCTCTTGCGCTGGTCGCCGGCGCCGCCGAGGTAGAATTCCTTCACGTCCTCGTTGGTGCGCAATTCCTCGACCGTGCCGTCGAGCACGACCTTGCCCTGCTCCATGATGTAGCCGCGATCGGCCACCGAGAGGGCGGCGCGGGCATTCTGCTCGACGAGCAGGATGGTGACGCCGAGATCGCGGTTGATCTGGCGGATGATGGAAAACACCTCCTTCACCAGGAGCGGCGAGAGGCCCATCGAAGGCTCGTCCATCAGGATCAGGCGGGGCCGGGCCATGAGGGCGCGGCCGATCGCCAGCATCTGCTGCTCGCCGCCCGAGAGGTAGCCGGCCGCGCCCGTGCGCTCCTTCAGGCGCGGGAAGTAGGTCAGCACCCGCTCGAGGTCCTGGCCGATCTCCCGGTCGCGGCGCGAGAAGGCGCCGAGGCGCAGGTTCTCCATCGGCGTCATGTCGGCGACGATGCGGCGGCCCTCCATCACCTGGAAGATGCCGCGGCGCACGATTCGATCGGGCTCGATGCCGTCGATGCGGGCGCCGTCGAACACGATCTCGCCGCGGGTGACCTCGCCGTCCTCCGAGCGCAGCAGGCCCGAGATGGCCTTGAGCGTCGTCGACTTGCCGGCGCCGTTGGCGCCGAGGAGCGCCGTGATCGAGCCCGCCGGCACGTCGAGGCTGAGGCCCCGCAGGACGAGGATCACGTCGTCGTAGACGACCTCGACGTTGCGTAAGGAGAGGAGGGGGGCCGGCGCGGCGTCGGGACTCGGGCGCTCCAGGGTCATGACCTGCGACATCGGGGGCTTTCGCTAAACGAGATGCGGGTCGAACCCTCCCCCCTCTGCGGGGGAGGGGGCCCCTGCGTCAGCAGGGGCCGGGACAGGGGAGCCACGCTTCCGAAAAGGTCGCGACCGCTGTGACGGTCGCCACATCCGGCATCGTCGCGTTCCCCTCTCCCGCCCTGCCTTCGCAGGGCACCCTCCCCCGCAGAGGGGGGGGAGGGCTCAGAGGCGGGTCACTCGTTGGCGGCGGTTCTCACCACCCCTGCCACTCGGCCTTGCGCGGCAGCGTCACGGTCTTGACCGGCTCGAGCTTGATCGTGCCGGCCTTCATCAGGTCGGGCAGCGCGCCGTCGGTGGGACCCGAGACCTTGGCGCGGTAGATGTGCACCTCCATCATCCCGCGATGGTCGGTGGCCGACCAGGTCGAGGGGACGCAGACGCCCTCCATGCCGGCCGGCACCCAGTCCTTCTTCTGGTAGAAGCCCTTGCGGACGTTGGGGCCGGCAAGCCCGCCATTGTCCTTGGCCCAGGCGAGGGCCTCGGTCATGTAGAGGGCGGCGCAGATGCCGGTATAGTAATGCACCGGGCGGTAGGCGGTGCCGGCGGCGTCCGACACCTTCGAGATCTCGGCCGCCATCGCCATGCCGGGGGCGGTGCTGCCGCTCACCGCCGCTGTGCGGACCGGGAAGACGACGCCGTTCGCCGCCTCGCCCGCCGCCTTGGCGGCGTTCTCGTCCATGCCCCAGACATTGCCCATGAACTGGATGTCGGTGCCGACCGACTTGCAGGACTTGAGCAGCGAGATGTTCGACCCACCCGTGTTGCCCAGGTAGGCGTAGTTGGCGCCGGCGTTCTTGGCGGTCAGGCACTGGGCGGTGTAGTCGCCGGGCGCCAGCGCGAAGACGATCGCCGGCAGCACCTCGAAGCCGAGGTCCTTCGCCATCGCCTCGCCGGCTTCCTTGGGCGAGTTCGGGTAGGGGTGGTTGCCGCCCATATGGACGTATTTCGGCTTGCCGGTCTTGCCCTTGGCCTTCCAGTCGTCCGCCGCCCATAGCAGCATGGCGCGCAGGGCATCCGAGTAGCTCGGCCCGTAGAAGAAGTTGTAGGGCGCGGCCTTGGCCTTGCCGCTGGCACCGGTCGGGTCGCTCACCTGCGCGGCATAGGAGCCGGAGATGTAGGGCACCTCGTCCTTGGTGACGAAGGCCGAGAGCGCCTCGGTGTCGGCGGTGCCCCAGCCCTGGATCGCCGCGACCTTGTCGCGCCCGCCGGTCCACTTCTTGTAGAGCGCGACGGCGCGGGGCACCTGGTAGCCGTAATCGACCGATTCGACCGCCATCTTCTCGCCCTTGATGCCGCCCTTGCGGTTCACGTAGGCGAGCGCATCGGCGACGCCCTGGGCGTAGGGCACCCCGACATCCGAGGTGGCGCCGCTCTGGTCGGCGAGGTGGCCGATCGGGATCTCGGCGGCCAGCGCCGGGAGGCCAAGGGCGAGGGCGGCGGCCGAGGCGAGGGAGAGACGAAGCATGGTTTCCTCCGGTTGGCGGGCCGGTTCGTCCGGCCTCGTCGATGGTGGTCAGTGCGAGAACGGGTAGAGCTTCCAGTACGCCTTGATCTGGCGCCAGCGATGGGCGAGCCCGTCGGGCTCGAACATGAGGAACAGCACGATCACGAGGCCGATCGCCATCTCGCGCAGGAAGGACAGGTTGTCCTTGAGCGCCAGCGCCCGGTCGAGGGCGGAGCCGCGGACCGCGTCGGTGAGCCAGCCCATGGCTTCCGGCACCAGCACCATGAAGGCGGTGCCCATCAGCGTGCCCATGATCGAGCCGAGGCCGCCGATGATGATCATGCCGAGGAACTGGATCGAGAGCAGGATGCCGAAGCCCTCGACCGAGACGAATTGCAGGTAATGGCCGTAGAGCGCCCCGCCGATGCCCGCGAAGAAGGCCGAGAGGCCGAAGGACAGGGTGCGGTAGCGGGTGAGGTTGATCCCCATCATCTCCGCCGAGAGATAGTGGTCGCGCACCGCCACCAGCGCCCGCCCGTCGCGGGAGCGCATCAGGTTGGTGGCGAGCACGAAGGTCAGCACGAGGTAGGCCAGCACGACGTAAAAGTAGCGGTGGTCGGTGTCGAAACTGAACCCGAAGATCGAGAAGGCGTCGGCCGCCGTGCCGGCGACGCCGCCGGTGAACCAGTTCGCCCGGGCGAAGAAGTCCTGCAGGATGTATTGTGCGGCGAGCGTCGCGATGGCGAGGTAGAGGCCCTTCAGCCGGGCCGCCGGCAGGCCGAAGATCAGCCCGACCGCGGTGGTGATGATTCCGGCGAGCGGGATCGCGAAGAAGACCGGGATGCCGTAATTGTTCGACAGCCAGGCGGAGGCGAAGGCACCGAAGCCGAAGAAGGCGGCATGCCCGATCGAGATCTGCCCGGTGAAGCCGACCAGGATGTTGAGGCCGAGCGCCGCGACCGCGAAGTAGCCGATCTGGATCAGCAGGCTCAGCCAGTAGCGGTCGAGGACGAGCGGCGCGAGGCAGAGCAGGGCCAGCCCCGCCCAGACCGCGTAGCGGCTGCCGGCGGTCGGGAAGATGGTGGTGTCGGCCGCATACGTCGTGCGGTAGTCGCCGGCGGGGATCAGGCTCTGGGTCGCCATCAGACGCGCTCGATGTCGCGGGTGCCGAACAGGCCGTAGGGCTTGATCATCAGGATCACCACCAGGACGTAGAAGGGAACGATCTCGTAGAGGTTGCCCCAGTGCAGGTACTGGCCGTCGACGTATTGCGCGACGTTCTCCAGCACACCGATCACGAGGCCGCCGATCACCGCGCCGACGACCGAGTCGAGCCCGCCGAGGATCACGGCCGGGAAGACCTTGATGCCGTAGAGCGACAGGGCCGAGGACACGCCGTTGACGATGCCGACCACGATGCCGGCAACCGACGAGACCACCGCCGAGATCGCCCAGGCGAGGGCAAAGACGTTGCGGACCGAGATGCCGAGCGACTGCGCCACCTGCTGGTTGAAGGCGGTGGCCCGCATGGCGAGGCCGTGCTTCGAGTAGCGGAAGAACCAGGCGAAGCCCGCCATCATGGCGACCGAGATGCCGAGGCTCATCAGGTACACGGTCTGGATCTCGAGGCCGAGGAACGACACCGACTGCGTGGAGAAGATCGGCGGGAAGGGCTGGGCGAAGACGCCGAACAGCCACTTGCACAGGGCCTGGAAGAAGATCGACAGGCCGATCGTCACCATGATGACCGAGATGATCGGCTCGCCGATCAAGGGCCTGAGCACCACCACCTGGAGGGCGATGCCGAAGACCAGCATGAACGCGAAGGTGACCGCCATGCCGACCAGGAACGGCAGCTGGTAGGTGGTGAGCAGCCACCAGCACACCCAGGCGCCGATCAGGAGGAACTCGCCCTGAGCGAAGTTCACGACCTGGCTCGCCTTGTAGATCAGGACGAAGCTCATCGCGACTACGCCGTAGAGGGCGCCGACGATCAGCCCGTTGACGACGAGCTGGAGCAGCAGATGGGTGTTCATGATCGTGAAGACCCTATTCGGCGGCGGCGAGGGTGGCGGGGGCCGCCGTGAGGTCGATCACCGGCAGGGTGGTGCGGATGCGCTGGGTGGTGCCGTCCTGGAAGCGGATCACCGTATCGACCCGGTAGCTCGGCGCGCCGGCATAGATCGTGTCGATCAGGTCGGCGTATTTCTCGTTGATGACGCCGCGGCGGACCTTGCGGGTGCGGGTCAATTCGCCGTCGTCGGCGTCGAGCTCCTTGTAGAGCAGGACGAACTTCGCGACGCGCTGCACGTCCGTGAGCCCGGCATTGACCCGCTCGACCTCTTTCCGGATCATCTCGATCACCGCCGGCTTCGCGGCGAGGTCGGAATAGGTCGTGAAGGCGATGCGGTTCTTCTCGGCCCATTTCGCGACGACCGCGTAGCGGATGCACACCAGCGCCGCCAGGTACTCGCGCCCGGCCCCTAGGATCACCGCCTCGGCGACGTAGGGCGAGAATTTCAGCTTGTTCTCGATGTATTGCGGAGAGAAGCGCTCGCCATGGGCGTTGACGGCGAGGTCCTTGATCCGATCGATGACGACCAGTTCGCCCTTCTTGTCGACGTAGCCGGCATCCCCGGTATGCATCCAGCCGTCGCGCACGTCGCTCGGGGTATCGGGGCCGGCCTTGTAGTAGCCGTGGAACATGTTGGCGTGGCGCGCCAGCACCTCGCCGATGCCGTTGCGGTCGGGATCGAGCACCCGGATCTCGATGCTGTCGTCGAAGGGCACGCCGACCGTGTCGAAATCGACCGTCTCGCCGCGGTGCAGGGTATAGGCGCCGAGCGTCTCGGTCTGTCCGTAGAGCTGGCGCAGCGGCACGCCCATGGCGCGGAAGAACCGGAACGTGTCGGGCCCGAGGGCTGCCCCGCCGGTCGCCGCCGAGGTCAGCCGCGTGAAACCGAGCCGGTCGCGCAGGGCCCGGAACAGCAGGGCGTCGGCCGCCATCGAGCGCGTACCCTTGTCGAGGGCCTCGAGCCCCATCGCCATGCCGCGCTCGTAGAGGGCGCGCTTCAAGGGAGACGCGTCCATCATCCGGGCGCGCACGTCGGCGGCCACCGCCTCCCAGACCCGGGGAGCGAAGAGCACGAAGGTCGGGGCGATCTCCCGGAAGTCGTGCATCAGGGTGTCGGCATCCTCGACGAAGTTGACCTTCATCCGCGAGAGGAGCGCCTGGCCGAGGGCGTAGACCTGCTCCATGATCCAGGGCAGCGGCAGCACCGAGACGTAGTCGTCCTGCGGCCCCTTCGGGTCTGCGGCGAGGTAGCGGGCGCAGTGGCGGAGCACCCGTCCGCCGCTCAGCATCGCGAGCTTCGGCCGCGCGGTGGTGCCGGACGTGGTGCAGAGGATCGCCACCGCTTCGCCGTCGGTCGCGTCCACCATCCGATCGTAGAGGCCGGGATCGGCCGCGTGCAAAGCCTCGCCCTTGGCCGCCAGGGCCTCCGCCGAGATCAGGCGCGGGTCGTCGTATTTGCGCATCCCGCGGGGATCGCAGTACACGATGTGGCGCAAGCTCGGCACGCCGTCGGCGAGGTTGAGGAGCTTGTCGACCTGCTCCTCGTCCTCGGCGATCACCGCCTTCACCTCGGCGAAGGCGAGGAGGTACTGCACCTCGTCCTCCAGCGCGTCGCGGTAGAGGCCGAGCGACAGGGCGCCCAGGGCATGGGCGGCGATCTCGCCGGCCACCCAGTCGGGCCGGTTGTCGCCGATGAGCCCGACGACGTCGCCGCCATCGATGCCGAGATCCGACAGGCCGAGCGCGAAGGCGCGGGTCCGGGCGTGGTACTCGGCCCACGTGGTCGGGCGCCACAGCCCAAAAATCTTCTCGCGGAGAGCGACCTCGTGCGGGTGCTCGGCGGCGTTGAGGCGCAGGAGCTTCGGGAAGGTGTCGGCCTGGCGCGCCCGCACGGTGAAGTCCGTCATCACGACACCGCCCTCACCGGAAGGGCCGCTTGCGGCTCGTCGTCCTCCTCGCCCAGATAGGCCTTGCGCACATGCGGATCGGCCAGCACCGCCTCGGGCCGGCCGAGGGCGATGCGGCGGCCGAAATCGAGCACCATCACCCGGTGCGAGATGTCCATGACCACGCCCATGTCGTGCTCGATCATCACGACGGTCATGCCGAACTCCTCGTTGAGGTCGACGATGTAGCGGGCCATGTCCTCCTTCTCCTCGAGGTTCATGCCGGCCATCGGCTCGTCGAGGAGGATCAGCTTGGGCTCCAGCGCCATGGCGCGGGCGAGCTCGACCCGCTTGCGCAAGCCGTAGGAGAGGGTGCCGGCCGGCGCCTTGCGGTAGGCCTGGAGGTCGAGGAAATCGACGATCTCCTCGACCCGGCGGCGATGCGCCAGCTCCTCGCTCTGGACACCCGGCAGCCAGTAGAGCGAGCCGGTGACGAAGTTGTTGCGCATCAGATGGTGGCGCCCGACCAGGATGTTGTCGAGCACGCTCATGTGGTGAAAGAGCGCGAGGTTCTGGAAGGTGCGGCCGATGCCGAGCTTCGGGCGCTGGTTCGGCGTGGCCTTCGTGATGTCGCGCCCGTCGAGCAGGATCTGGCCCTCGGACGGCCGGTAGCGGCCCGAGATGCAGTTGATCATCGAGGTCTTGCCGGCGCCGTTCGGGCCGATGATCGAAAAGAGTTCGCCCTTCTCGACCGCGAAGCTGACATCCGTCAGCGCCTTGACGCCGCCGAAGCGCAACGAGATCTGGCGAACCGCGAGGGTTTCCGCCACGCCTGATCCTCCCCTGAGGATGGCGGCCGCGCTCGTGTCCGGCGCCGCTCTGCCATTCTGAGATGCCGGGTATGCGTCCCGCTCATCCGTGATGGAAATACGTTCGACTGTTTTTTTCCGAGCGTCAAGTGCTACACTGGCGCGACGAAAGTCGAGGGGGCGGGAGCCCCGCAGGGGCAGGGTTAGGAGCCAGCATGGCGCGTATCGCAGGCTCGTCGGGACCGCGGACCGAGGAGGCCATCCGGCGGGCGGGGCTCGCCCTCATCGCCACTCACGGCTACGCCGCCATGAGCCTGCGCCAGCTCGCGGCCGAGGTCGGCATCCAGCAGGGCTCGCTCTACAACTACTTTCGCAACAAGCAGGAATTCCTGTTCGATCTCATCCGCGGGCACATGCTCGACCTGCACGCCGCCCTCGACGCGGCGTTGCTGCCGGACGGGAGCGCCGAGGCACGGCTGACCCGGTTCACGGAGTTCCACGTCGCCTACCACGTCGAGCGGCCGCAGGAGGTGTTCATCTGCTACTCGGAGCTGCGCAGCCTGGAGCCGGACAACCTCGCCGCCGTGGTGGCGATGCGGCGCGACTATGAGCGCAAGCTCGGCGACATCCTCGACCACGGCTGCGCCACCGGCGAGTTCGGGCTCGCCGACACGCGAATGGCGACGCTGGCGATCCTCGCCATGCTGTCGGGCATCTGCACCTGGTACAAGCCGGAAGGCCGGCTCTCGACGACGGCGTTGCAGGAGATCTTCACCGGCATGGTGCTAGCCCTCGCCCGCGGTGGGGAGCCGGCGGCCGCTGCGGTGCCGGCGCGCCGGCGCGGCGCGTTGCGGGCGGGGGCCGCCTAAGCAGATTGCGCAAGAGCGGTGGCCGGTTTTTCGGCAAAAATCTGCGACAAAACAAGACTCTAAGCGGACGAGGCGTTGGCCTGCCGACGCAAGTCTGCTTAGGGTCAAAACTCTGGCAGTTTGGTGATGCGAGAGGGCCGCTTGCCACCCGCAGCGGGATTTGAGCATCAACCGCGAGCAGATCGCCCTATGTCTCTTCGAGCGCATGGCACAGGCTCACCGCATGGGATTGTTGACCTTCAGTCTGAACGTCACCCTAGATGGTTGCATCGACCACCAGGAAGGAATCGCTGACGACGAGACCCATGCGCTCTTCACCCGCCTGATGGACGAGCGAGGGGCGATGCTGTGGGGCCGCATCACCTACGAGATGATGGAGAGCTACTGGCCGGCGGTCGCTCGCGGCGACGTGGACGCACCGCCGGCGATACGCGAGTGGGCGGTCAAGCTGGAGGCCAAGACGAAATACGTGGTGTCGTCGACGCGAAAGGACTTTCCGTGGACCAACAGCCACCACATCGCCGACGACCTGCGAACAAGCGTACAGAGTCTCAAGGACGCGACTCCGGCAGGCGTGCTTCTCGGCAGCGGCAAACTCGCGACCGAGCTGGACCGTCTGGACCTGATCGATGAGTACCAGCTCCTCGTCCATCCCAGGATCGCTGGCCACGGCCCGACCTTGTACCAGGGAGGGCTGCCCAGTACGCGACGGCTCGAGTTGGTCTCGGCGAAGCCGCTCCGCAATGGTGCGGTCGCCATGCACTACCGGCGCGAACGCTGACTCAGAGCAGCCCTCTCGCGCAGCGTGAGGACCTGCGCGTCGCGGGAGCACCGCCAACAGGCAGCCGGCTTCGGTCGTCGATTGCGATGGACGATAGCCAATGCATCCAAGCGCTGGGCCGCCTGCATTGGAGATCTCGACGGCCTGCCCGTACCGGCGAGGTCAGGACGATCAGAGGGGCGGGAATGTCCGGCTCCCGCCGAGGCTGTGTGAAACGCAGAGACTGTCGAGGGCTCTTCCCAGACACGCCCTGGGCAGCGCCGACATACGCATCCTGGCGGCATCGCGGCCGCCATCCAGGATGTCTGAATGGCCGCAACGCGGACGATTGTTCTACAAATCCGGGGCGTGCCTGAGTTCTCACGCAGCCTGCACCCTCAGCTGCTCCTCGCACGGTCAAGCTGACTCGGTTTGGATCCTCGGGCGCGGGCGATGCCGCAAGGGCAAGATCTACGCGATCGAGCGCAAATCGTTCCAAGGGCTTACAATGTATACCGTGTGTTCACGACCGAGCCTCTAGGTCCAACGGGATATCCGGCGAGGACCGGATCCGGAGTGGCCGCCCCCATGTTCGTGCTCACACTTCCCCGCAAGTTCGCCCTGCTGATCGCGTTCGCGACCTTGAGTCTGGTCGCCCTGGGGGGGATCGCACTCACCTACCAGTACGAGACGATGATGGCGCAGCGCATCGAGCGCATGGCGCTCATCACCGAGGCCGCCGCCAACATCGTCGAGCGCTACCGGAAGAAGGTGGACAAGGCCGAGTTGAGCGAGGCGGCAGCTCGGGAGGCGGCGCTCGCCGACATCGCGGCGATGCGGCACGGCCGCGACAATTACCTGTTCGTCAACGACGCCACCGGCACCGTGATCGCCCACCCGGCGGCGAAGGTGGTCGGCCGCAACCTCATGGGCGTGACCGACTCGACCGGCTTCCGCTATGTCGCCGACGTCATGCCCCGGGCGGCGCGGGACGGCGTGGCGACGTTCCGCTACACCTGGGTCCCGGAGGGCGCGACGGCGGCCGTGCCGAAGATCGGGCTCTTTCGCCACTACGCGCCCTTCGGCTTCTACATCGGCGTCAGCGAGTATGTCAGCGATCTGCGCGAGATGATCGTGGCCCAGATCGAGCGCCTGGCCGTCGCCGGCCTCGTCATCGTGCTGGTCCTCGGCGCCGCCTCGCTCCTGATCGTCCGTTCGGTCGTGCGGCCGATGGAGCGCCTGCGCGCCGTGATGGGGACCCTGGCGGAAGGGCGCACCGATCTCGCGGTGCCGGAGGCCGGGCGGCGCGACGAAGTCGGGGCGATGGCCCGCGCGGTGCTCGTCTTCCGCGACCACGCGATCGAGCGCGAGCGCCTGCGGGGCGAGAGCGAGGCCGAGGAGCTGCGCCGCATGCGCCGCGCCGCTTCGCTGAACGAGCTGATCCAGGGCTTCGAGGCCTCGATCACCGGCGTCGTCGCCACCGTCGCGTCGGCCTCGGGCGAGCTGACGGGAACCGCCCAGGCCATGACCGCCACCGCGACCCAGACCGCGGCCCAGTCCACCGCCGTCGCGGCGGCGGCCGAGGAGGCCGCATCCAATGTCGAGACCGTCGCGGCGGCGGCCGAGGAACTCGGCGCCTCGGTCCAGGAGATCGGCCGCCAGGTCGACGGCTCGGCGAGGCTCGCCCAGGCGGCGGTGGCGGAAGCCGGGCAGACCGCGCATCAGGTCCGTGCGCTGACCGAGGCCACCGCCCGCATCGGCGACGTGGTCGGGCTGATCTCGTCCATCGCCGCGCAGACCAACCTGCTCGCGCTCAACGCCACGATCGAGGCGGCCCGCGCCGGGGCGGCCGGCCGCGGCTTTGCGGTGGTGGCCGCCGAGGTGAAGGAACTGGCCGGCCAGACCGCGAAGGCGACGGAGGAGATCACCAGCCAGATCGCGGCGATCCAGGCCTCGACCGGGCAGGCGGCGGGCGCGATCGGCCAGATCACGGCGCGGATCCAGGAGATTTCGGGCGTCGCGACCTCGATCGCGGCGGCGGTGGAGGAGCAGGGCGCGGCGACGCAGGAGATCGTCCGCAACGTGTCGCAGGCGGCGGCCGGCACCGGCGAGGTGACGGGCAATATCGCGGGCGTGGCGGGCGCCGCGGAGGAGACGGGAGCCGCGGCCAGCCAGGTGCTGGCCTCCGCCACCGAGCTGTCGCGCCAGTCCGCGCATCTCTCGGCCGAGGTGGCGCAGTTCCTGGCGCAGGTCCGGGCGGCCTGAAGTCCGGGCGGCCTGACGTCCGCGCCGGCCTGAGGGCCACAGAGGCCGGACGGCCGGACTCGGTCTCGCCGTCAGGCCTCGAACACCGTTTCGAGGCGGACCGGGCACGGCGCGCCCTGCCGGTCGATGCGCCTGCGCCCCTGGCTCGGGCCCAGGCGGGCGAGGGGGCGGCCGCGCAGGAGCGCCGCGGCGGCCTCCCCGCGAGAAGCGAGCGCGGCGTCGATCCCCTCCCCGAGGCGGAGCAGGCGCCGCCGGAGCACCACCGGAACCTGGAGGTGCCACATGGCGGGCACCCTCAGGTCGGGTCGGTGATGCCCGTGCCGATCAGGCGCAGGGCGGTCATGCTCGGCATGAAGAAGTAGTCGCCGCCGCGGGGCTCCACGAGCTGCGGGATGGCGCTGCAGATGTAGGGCCGGCGCCCGCCGCCCGGCTCGACCGCGATCACGAGCTTCGGTTCGTGGTGGGGATCGCCCTTCGGGTGGTTGCCGATCACCGGGCAGGTGTCGCTGCCGGCGTCGAAGTCGAGGCCGTACTGCATCCATTGCTGCTGCACGAACTCGAACTGGCGGAACAGGCTGGCGCAGATCGCCAGGAAGATGATGCCCTGCTCGCCGGAATCCGTGCCGCTGCCGCCCTGGGACGGACCGCCATAGGGCAGGCCGCGGCGCAGGATGCGGCGTCGATTGACCAGGGCCGAGCCGTCGCCGCGTGTCGGATCCGGGTCGGTGACGTGCGGGTCGAGCATGTCGCGCGGGTTGGCCCGGCGCATATGGGCGGCGACCGGGCAGGTGGTGCCGGCGAGGTCGTCGCGATAGGTGAAGTCGGTGTAGCGCAGGGCGAGCGCGGCGAGCCTCGGCTTGTCCTTGGCGGCCTTCGCCTGCGCGAGTTCCTCCTGGAACGCCAGCCAGTCGGCATGGGTCGGCGCGGCCTGGAGCGGGATCCCGTCCTCCCAGCGCCCGACCAGCTTGGCGCGCAGGATCGCCTCGGCCTCCGCCTGCGGGATGCCGTGGAGCGCCGCGTAGGTCTGCGCCTGGTCGCGGAGATAGGTGGCGAAGCTCGCGACGTTCTCGTGCAGCTTGCGGTAGGCCATGAAGGTGCCGTTGCGGCTGAACTCGATCGGCATCGCCGCGCCGGGGATCTCCTGCGCCTCGTCCGGATAGCCGAGCAGGAACTCGCCCGTGGCGAGCGGCGCCCAGGTCTGGTCGGACATCAGCTTGCCGCCGCCGATCACCCGCAGCGCCTCGAGCGCGGGCGGGAACTGGCCCTCGAAGACCGGGTCGCCGAAGCCGTCCGAGAGCCCGAAATGCTCCTTGTTGGTCGGCGCGAGGCCGTGCTCGCCCGGGCGCAGGACCGCGGACATCTCCTGGAAGTCGGCCCCGTCCGGCCCGGTGCCGGAGAGGAGCACGACGTGGCCGCCCGAAGCCGCGCACAGGTCGCGAAGGCGCGTCGTCTCCATCTCCAGCTCGGCGACCGGGGTGCCGTCGGGATTCATCTGCGCGTTCAGCATCACCAGGATGTGGACGCGGTTCTCGCCGGCCGAGTCGCGCCACACCACGTCGCGCGTGTCGAGGAAGGGGTCGTCGCCGAGGATCTCGGCCCGCTGCGCCATGCCGTCGATGAACTCGTCGGGCATGCCCCGCAGGGTGCGGATCGGCACGCCGAGGGCGAGGAGACCGTAGAACGTGAAGGCGAGGTTGAGCGTCACCGTCGGCTTCACCAGCGTCACCTCGCCCGGGTAATCGTCCTCGTCCTCGGCTCGGGCCACGTCCTTGAGGCGCGGGGCGCGGGTGCGCAGCAGCGCCTCGCCGCGGTGCGGGTCGCGCCAGCGCGCGGCGGTGGTGACGCGCGGCCGCAGCGCCTCCACGAAGGCGCGGCCCGCCGCGCCGTCGCCGCGCAAGGTCAGGAAGAAGGCGCGGGCCTTGGGGAAGCCCTGCCGGCCATAGGCCCGCAGGATGCCGCCCTGGATGTCGGCGAGGTCGAGGAGGGTCGTCATGCCTGGTGTCTCGCCGTGATGTCTCGCCGTGATGTCTCGCCGTGATGTCTTGGGCGGGAGGATGGGATCGAGGAGGGGAGTCAGCTGCCGACGACGCTTGCGCCGACCGCGCTTGCACTGATCACGCTTGCACTGATCACCCCCGGCGCCTGGGTCGGTCCGTCGAGGTCCGCCGGCCGGTGGGCGGCCAGGAACTCCCGGAACGCCGCCCCGCGCGCCTGCGGTGCGGCCCCCTGCTGGGCGACGGCGAAGCGGGTGAAGGCCTGCTGCAGGCAGAGCGCCTTCAGCACGTGCCGCAGGGTCGCGTCCGGCGCCGCCGGCAGCGGCCGGGCGCCGCGGCGCATCACGATCCCGTAATCGACGGCGAGGCCCGCGAGGCCGAGCACCAGCGCCAGGATCAGGCCGGCGGGCCAGCTCACCCGGTGGAGCAGGGCAGCGAGAAGCGGCAGCGCCACGCCGAGGGCCGGCGGGGCGATCAGCCACCACCGCGACAGCGTCGGCAGCGCCGGCGCGCCCACCCAGTAGTCGTTGAACGGCATCGTCGTCTCGACCTGGCACGGTAGCAGGAAGTCGGCGAAGGTCTTGGCGTCGCGGACGGCGGGGAAGCCGTAGCAGTAGCGGAACACCGCCTTGAGCTCGCGCGGCATCAGCGTCCAGAGCTCCTCGCAATAGTGCCGCGCCGGGTCGGACCCTTCCGGGTCGAAGTCGATCATCACCAGGAGGTAGGGGCAGGCGAGGACGTCGTTGGCCTGCGGCGCCAGCAGGTCGGTCCCGCGCAGGGCGTCCGCCACCGCATCGCTGTGGTCGCGCCCGTTGAAGAACGGCTGGTCGAGCACGACCAGCCGCGCGAAATGCGTGCGCAGCGAGCGGGCGAAGGGGCTCTGGATCCCGACCTTCACCGCCTCCGGCGATTGCAGGGCGGTGGGCAGCGTCTCCAGCGCCTCGCGCACCATGTGGACGGGCGAGCTGCGCAGGCCCTCATGCGCGACGACGACGTCGTTCTTGATCGGCACGATCGCGGTGAAGAAGTAGTGGCCGCCGTCGAGGTTCGGCATCTCAGCTCTCCCTAGCCGTGGCGGCGCGCGGCGCTGCGGCGGGTGCGGCCCTTGACCAGGGCCGCGACGGTGGCCCGGACCTCTCCGGCCTGCGCGGCTGCGTCCGCCTGCGCGGCTGCGTCCGCCTGCGCGGCCGACGCGTCGGCGCGCGGGGCGGCCTGGATGCTCGCCGCGGCGGCGGCCGGCGCGACGACCTGCGCCCGAGGCGGCCCTTCGCCGTCCCGGCCCCAGCGGGCCCGCACCATGGCGCAGCGATGCAGGTCGGCGATCGCGGTGTCGCGGCTCGCCACCGGCCCGTAGCCCGGAGTGCCGAAGCAGCCCTGGTTCTCGGCGAGCACCCGGTCGAACGCCGCCGCGGAGGCCTCGTCGGTCCCGGCCGTCACCGCCCGCAGGGCGGCGGCGAGCTGCAGCGCCCGCTTGATGTCGCGCTGGCCGCTGCCCGGCGTCGCGTTGTAGTAGTAGCCGGTATCGACCTGGTTCGCCCGGATGTACGACTTGAACGGGGTGATCGGGATCGAGTTCGGGTACTTGGTGCTGCAGTACCAGAACAGATCGAGCCCGTTGGGGATTCCGTCCGCGAAGGCGTCGATATACTGGTCCCAGGTGCCGTTGAAGTTGCTGCAGAACAGCATGTAATCGTTGGCGAGCACCTGTTTCGGCTGTCCGCGCTGGGGCCACTGATCGCGCCGGATGATCACCCAGCGGGCGAAATGGATCAGCGACAGGCCGAGAAGACCTGACAGAGACCCTGGAAACACCCGCGACACCATGAAGATGAAGCGATTGAGCCAAGTCCAGCGCGGCCGGATCGGCGTCACGACGTTCATGCCATAGGCTTTGCCCGCCACGTTCGACATGCGCCCGCTCCCGATTCGGGAATGGACACTATCACAACCTAGAGCGACATCAACGTGGAGCGTAAATCGGGTCGACGAAAAATCGAGCGGCCCGCAGCGAAAGGGTGACGCTGGACGATGTTCTAACGCGAATTGGTCGGTTTGCGTCGTCTTGAAGAGGATGCGGCGAACGCCGATGTATTGGATTTGAGAATGACTTTTCGAAAAAACAGGATGAGCCCTTTTGCGGGGCGGCGGGCACGGGGGTGCGCCGCCGCCCGGCGCCTCAGCCCACCGGCCGTTCGTCGGCGATGACCTTGCCGTCGTTCGGCAGGGTGCCGGGGGGCACGAGCGCGACCGTGCCGCGCAGCTTCGTCACCGCCCGCAGGGTCTCGGCCACCGCCTCCGCCAGGGCGGATTCCGCCGTCCCGGCCTCCGCCCGCAGGGTCATGACGTCGGCCTCGTCGGCCCGGGTCACCACGAGGCGCAGGCGCCCGAGTTCCGGATGGCGGCGGGCGATCTCGGCGACCTGCTCGGGGCGCACGAACATGCCCTTCACCTTGGCGGCCTGGTCGGCCCGGCCCATCCAGCCGCGGATGCGGCTGCGGTCACCCTCTGCCGGCAGGGCCGCCGTGAGGTCGCCGAGGGCGTAGCGGATCAGCGGCCGGTCGAGGTCGAGCACCGTGACGACGATCTCGCCGACCTCGCCCTCCGGCACCGGATCGCCGGTGCCCGGCCGCACGATCTCGAGGATCAGCCCGTCATTGACGAGGAGGCCGGGTTCCCCCGGCGTCTCGTAGGCGATGAAGCCGACATCGGCGGTGGCGTAGGCCTGGCAGGCGGCGATGCCGCGCTCCCGGAGCTCGGCCTGGAGCGACGGCGGGAAGGCGGCGCCCGAGACCAGGGCCTTGGTGATCGACGACACGTCCCGCCCGGCCTTGGCGCCGGCATCGAGCAGCACCTTGAGGAAATCCGGCGTGCCGACATAGCCGGCGGGACGGTAGGCCTCGATCAGGTCGAGCTGCTGCTCGGTGTTGCCCGGCCCGGCCGGGATCACCGCGCAGCCGAGTGCCCGGGCGGCGGTGTCGAAGATGAATCCGCCCGGCGTCAGGTGATAGCCGAAGGTGTTGAGCACCACCTCGCCGGCCCGGAAGCCCGCGGCTTCGAGCGCCGGCGCGCCGCCCCACGGATCCTCGCCCGCCCGCTGCGGCTCGAAGATCGGCCCGGGCGAGGTGAACAGGCGGGCGAACCCCCCGGCCGGCCCCGGCACGAAGCCGCCGAAGGGCAGGGCCTCGCGCTGGCGCGCCGGCATCTCGCCCTTGCGCAGGACCGGCAGGCGGGCGAGCGCCGCCCGGTCGGTCACCGAGGCGGGGTCGATCCCGGCGAGGTGGGCGGCGTAGGCGGGGGCGCTCAGGGCGGCCGCGAGGGCGTCGGGCAGGCGGGCAAAGAGGGCGGCTTCGGGGGTGGCGTGGGACATGGCGGAGCGGTCTCCCGGGGGATGGCCCGCGCGTTGGCCGCGCGGTGCGTCAGGGTTGAAACGAAGGGCTCCTGGTGACGCCGGCCGCGTGCCTGCCTGTCGACCCGAGCCCCGGTCAGCGTGGACATCATCGATGCCGTGACGTCATGGCGCCCATCTGACCTCCGCGGTTCGCGCCCCTCCGGATCGGGTTCGGTAGAGGCCGCAGCCAAGGCGTCACAGGCCGAGGCGATCGAGGTCGCGCAGATCCTGCATCAGCTCCGGCTGATCACAGTCGGTGTGGACACTGCGCTCCTTCAGGAGGGCATCGAGCGCCGTCCGGGCTGGAATTCCTCGACAGCGAGCGCTTCCAGGGTGTGCCGGGCGAGCGCGTTTCCGTCTGCCTCCATCGGCGCCACCTCACCCCACCCGCGCCAGCAGCCGCTCCGCCCGGCGCAGATGCGGCCGGTCGAACATCTCGCCGTCGATCCCGACGACGCCGACGCCCGGCGCCTGCGCGAAGGCCGCCACGACCTTCCGCGCATGGGCGATCGCCGCCCCGGTCGGCGTGAAGGCCTCGTTGATCACCGCGACCTGCGCCGGGTGGATCGCCATCTTGCCCACGAACCCGTCGCGCCGCGCCGCGCGGCACTCGCGGGCGAGGCCGTCGAGATCGCGGAAATGGGCGTTGATGGTGTCGATGGCGTCGACCTCGGCGGCGGCGGCCGCCATCAGCGTCAGGTTGCGGGCGAGCTGGAACGGCGCGCTCCAGGCCCCGTCCTCTCCCCGGTTGGTCTCGGCGCCGAGATCGGCCGACAGGTCCTCCGCCCCCCAGGTGACGCCTGAAAGCCGCGGGCTCGATCCCGGCAGGGTGGACAGCGCGAAGACCGCGCGCGCCGTCTCGGTGGCGATCGGCAGGATGCGGGTGGCGCCGTCGGGAAGGCCCGCTTGCGCCTCGTGGACCGCGAGGCGCGCGCCGAGATGCGCCAGGCTGGGACCGCCCTCGGCCTTGGGCAGCATGATCCCGTCGGGAGCGTGCGGCATCACCGCCGCGAGGTCGTCCTCCGTGAGGCCGGAGTCGAGGGCGTTGACGCGCACGTAGAGCGCCGGCCGGCCGGCCTGATCCCGCATCCGCGCCAGGAAGCTGGCTGCGACCTCGCGGGCCTTGGGCTTTTCCGCCAGCGCGACGGAATCCTCCAGGTCGAGGATCAGGGCGTCGGCGCCGACTTCCAGGCCCTTCTCCTGCTTGCGGGGGGAGTCGCCGGGCACGAACAGCAGAGAGCGCATGGGGTCTCAGGCCTCCGCCGCGGGGCGCTTGCGCATCATCGCCTGGCGGCGGCACTCCGCCACCAGCGTCCCGTCCTGCTTGTAGGCGCGGTGGACGAACTCGACGATGCCGGCCTCAGGCCGCGAGCGCGATTCGCGCTTGGCTACCACCTCGGTGGTCACGCTCACGGTATCGCCCTCGAACAGCGGGGCGGGGAAGCGGGTCTCGGTCATGCCGAGATTGCCGATCGTGGTGCCGACGGTGGTGTCGTTGACCGAGATGCCGATCATCAGCCCGAGCGTGAACAGCGAGTTCATCAGCGGTTTGCCCCACTCGGTCTCGGTGGCGCAGAAATGCGCGTCGATGTGGAGCGGCTGCGGGTTGAGCGTCATGTTGGAAAACAGCATGTTGTCCATCTGCGTCACCGTGCGGGTGAGGCGATGGCGCAAGGTCGCGCCGACCTCGAAATCCTCGAAGTACAGCCCGCCACGCGGGTGGGTCGAAGCGGGAAGCGTGCTCACGCGGCGTCCTCATTCGTCAGGGTGATCAGGCGTGCGCCCTCGGCGACCTGCTGGCCGGCCTCCGCCGCGACCTCGGCCACGAGGCCGTCGGCGGGCGCGGTGAGCGCGTGCTCCATCTTCATCGCCTCGACCACCGCGAGGCGCTGGCCGCGCACGACCCTGTCGCCCGGGGCGACCAGCACCGCGACGAGACGGCCATGCATCGGCGCCTTGATGGTGCCGCCCTGATCGATGTGGTCGAGATCGACCGCGAAGGGATCGGGCGGGGAGAGGGCGATCTGGCGGCCCTCGGAGAGCACCAGCACGCCGCCCGGCGCATCGATCACCGCCAGGGAGGCGGGCTCAGGCCCCGGATCGCCGTACTCCACGCCCGGCCCGGACGCGCTCCAGTGCAGCACGGCTTCGGCCGGCTCGCCCTCGAGCACGAACGGAAACGCCTGGCGGCGGACCTCGCCGAGCTGGAACCCGTCCGCCGCGTCCCAGGGCGAGCCGGTGCGCGCCGGGCTCTCCCGCGCCACCAGCGCCCGGATCCCGGCGCGGATCGCGGCGTCGCGGCGCGGGCTCGGCGCCGTCAGGCTCGCCAGGTCGCGGTCGATGAAGCCGGTATCGAAGCGGCCTTCGCGGAACGCCTCCGCCTCGGCGAGCGCCTTGAGGAAGGCGACGTTGGTCTTCGGCCCCGCCACCCGGGTGCGGCCCAGCGCCTCCGCCAGCCGGTCGAGGGCTTCCGTGCGGGTCGCCCCGTGGGCGATCACCTTGGCGATCATCGGGTCGTAGAACGGCGTCACCCGGTCGCCCGCCCGCACGCCGGTATCGACCCGGATGCCCTCGCCCGCAGGCAGGTCGAGCGCGCGCAACGGCCCGGTCGAGGGCAGGAAGCCGTGATCCGGGTCCTCGGCGTAGAGCCGCGCCTCGACGGCGTGGCCGTGGATGGTCAGCCCGTCCTGGCCGACGGGCAGCGTCTCGCCGGAGGCCACCCGGAACTGCCACTCGACCAGGTCGTGGCCGGTGATCGCCTCGGTCACCGGATGCTCGACCTGGAGCCGGGTGTTCATCTCCATGAACCAGAAGCCGTCGGGCCGCAGGCCCTCACGGCCGTCGGCGATGAACTCGACGGTGCCGGCGCCGACATAGCCCACCGCCTTGGCGGCCTCGACGGCGGCGCGGCCCATGGCGGCGCGGACCTCGTCGGGCATGCCGGGGGCGGGCGCCTCCTCGATCACCTTCTGGTGGCGGCGCTGCAGCGAGCAATCGCGCTCGAACAGGTGGACGGCGTTGCCGTGGGCATCGCAGAAGACCTGGATCTCGACGTGGCGCGGCGACAGGACGTATTTCTCGACCAGCACCCGCGGGTCGCCGAAGGCGTTCTGGGCTTCCCGCTGCGCGGAGGCGAGGGCCTCGGCGAAGCCCTCCGGTCCCTCGACCCGGCGCATGCCCTTGCCGCCGCCGCCGGCCACCGCCTTGATGAGGACCGGGAAGCCGATCGCCGCGGCCTCGGCCGCCAGGAAGTCGGGATCCTGGCGGGCGCCGTGATAGCCCGGCACCACCGGCACGCCGGCTTCTGCCACGAGGGCCTTCGCGGCGTCCTTGAGGCCCATGGCGCGGATGGCCGATGCGGGAGGGCCGACGAAGACGATGCCGGCGTCAGCGCAAGCGTCGGCGAAGTCCGGCCGCTCGGACAGGAAGCCGTAGCCTGGATGGATGCAATCGGCCCCGCTCGCCCGCGCGGCCTCCAGAATGCGGTCGATGCGCAGGTACGAGTCGGCGGCCGGGGCCGGGCCGATGCAATGGGCTTCGTCAGCGAGCGCGACATGCATCGCGTCGCGGTCGGCCTCGGAATGGACCGCGATGGTGCGCATCCCGAGGGCCTTGGCGGTACGGATCACCCGGCAGGCGATCTCGCCGCGATTGGCGATGAGGACGGAGGCGAGGCGGCGTGTCGTCATGGCATCCTCACATCCGGAACAGGCCGAACCGGGTCTCCGGCACCGGCGCGTTGAGGCAGGCCGAGAGCGAGAGGGCGAGCACGCGGCGCGTCTCCTCCGGCAGGATGATGCCGTCGTCCCACAGCCGCGCGGTGGCGTAGTAGGGCGAGCCCTCCTCCTCGAACCCGGCGCGGATCGGCGCCTTGAACGCCTCCTCCTCCTCCGGGCTCCAGGCGCCCCCATTGGCCTCGATGTTGTCGCGCTTGACGGTGGCGAGCACGCTCGCCGCCTGCTCGGCGCCCATGACGGAGATGCGCGAGTTCGGCCAGGCGAACAGGAACCGGGGAGAGTAGGCCCGGCCGCACATGCCGTAATTGCCCGCGCCGTACGAGCCGCCGACGATCAGCGTGAGCTTCGGCACCGCCGCCGTGGCGACCGCCGTGACGAGCTTGGCGCCGTTCTTGGCGATGCCGCCGGCCTCGACCTCCCGCCCGACCATGAAGCCGGAGATGTTCTGGAGGAAGACCAGCGGGATCCGCCGCTGGCAACACAATTCGATGAAGTGCGCGCCTTTCAGCGCGCTCTCCGAGTAGAGGATGCCGTTATTGGCCAGGATCCCGACCGGCATGCCGTGCAGCCGGGCGAAGCCCGTGACCAGGGTGGTGCCGTAGAGCCGCTTGAACTCGTCGAACTCCGAGCCGTCGACGAGGCGGGCGATCAGCTCGCGGGCGTCGTACTGCTTGCGCAGGTCGGTCGGCACCAGGGCGTCGAGGTCGGCCACGTCGTAGGCCGGATCGACCGGGGCGGCGATGTCGAGGTCGGGGCGCTTGACGGTGTTGAGGCCCCCGACGATGCGGCGCAGGATCGCCAGCGCGTGGGAATCGTCGGTGGCGTAGTGGTCGGCGACGCCGGAGAGGCGGGCATGGACGTCGGCGCCGCCGAGATCCTCGGCGCTTACCACCTCGCCGGTCGCGGCCTTCACCAGCGGCGGGCCGCCGAGGAAGATCGTGCCCTGGCGGCGCACGATCACGCTCTCGTCCGACATCGCCGGCACGTAGGCGCCGCCGGCGGTGCAGGAGCCCATCACGCAGGCGATCTGCGGGATGCCGGCGGCCGACATCTGCGCCTGGTTGTAGAAGATGCGGCCGAAATGCTCGCGGTCGGGAAAGACCTCGGTCTGCTGCGGCAGGTTGGCGCCGCCGGAATCGACGAGATAGAGGCAGGGCAGGCGGTTCTGGAGCGCGATCTCCTGCGCCCGCAGGTGCTTCTTGACAGTGAGCGGGTAGTAGGTGCCGCCCTTGATGGTGGCGTCGTTGCAGACCACCATCACCTCGCGGCCCGCCACCCGGCCGATGCCGGTGATGATGCCGGCGGCGTGGATGTCCTCGCCGTAGAGCCCGTTCGCGGCGAGCGCTCCGACCTCAAGGAAGGGCGAGCCCGGATCGAGCAGGCGTAAGACCCGGTCGCGGGGCAGGAGCTTGCCGCGGGCGACATGGCGCTCGCGGGCGCGCTCCGGCCCGCCGGCGGCGGCCTTGGCGCGGTGGGCCTTCAGGCTGGCGCGCAGCTCGCCCCAAGCGGCGCGGTTCTGCTCCGCCGCCCCGGAGGCGAGGTCGGCGCTGGTGGGGATGACCGGCATCGGGTGCGACCTCAGGCGGATTTGGCGAAGAGCTCGCGGCCGATCAGCATCCGGCGGATCTCGCTGGTGCCGGCGCCGATCTCGTAGAGCTTGGCGTCGCGGAGCAGGCGCCCGGTCGGATAGTCGTTGATGTAGCCGTTGCCGCCCAGGAGCTGGATCGCGTCGAGCGCGCATTGCGTCGCCCGCTCGGCGGCGTAGAGGATCGCGCCGGCAGCGTCCTCGCGGGTGGTCTCGCCGCGGTCGCAGGCCTGCGCCACCGCGTAGACATAGGCCTTGGCGGCGTTGGTCGAGACGTACATGTCGGCGAGCTTGCCCTGGACGAGCTGGAACTCGCCGATCGCCTGCCCGAACTGCTTGCGCTCGTGGACGTAGGGCATCACCACGTCGAGGCAGGCCTGCATGATGCCGAGCGGCCCCGCCGCCAGCACCGCGCGCTCGTAATCGAGGCCCGACATCAGCACGTTGACGCCGCGGCCGACCTGGCCGAGCACGTTCTCCTCGGGAATCTCACACTCCTCGAACACCAGCTCGCAGGTATCCGAGCCGCGCATGCCGAGCTTGTCGAGCTTCTGGGCGGTCGAAAACCCCTTCATGCCCTTCTCGACCAGGAAGGCGGTGATGCCGCGGGGACCCGCCTGCGGATCGGTCTTGGCGTAGACCACCAGGGTCTCGGCGACCGGGCCGTTGGTGATCCACATCTTGGAGCCGGTCAGGACGTAGCGGTCGCCCTTCTTCTCGGCGCGGGTGCGCATCGACACCACGTCCGAGCCGGCGCCCGGCTCCGACATGGCGAGCGCCCCGACATGCTCGCCGGAGATGAGCTTGGGGAGATACTTCTGCTTCTGGACGTCCGAGCCGTTGCGGCGGATCTGGTTGACGCACAGGTTCGAATGCGCGCCGTAGGACAGGCCGACCGAGGCCGAGGCGCGCGACACCTCCTCCATCGCCACGCAATGGGCGAGGTAGCCGAGGCCGAGGCCGCCATACTCCTCCTCGACCGTGATGCCGTGCAGCCCCAGCGCGCCCATCTCGGGCCAGAGGTCGCGCGGGAAGGTGTTGGTGCGGTCGATCTCCTCGGCCCGCGGCGCGATCCTCTCCTGCGCGAAGGTGCGCACGCTGTCGCGGATCGCCTCGGCGGTCTCGCCCAGGCCGAAGTTGAATTCACGCACGGCGTTCGGGATCATCGGCGCCCTCCCTCGATTTTCCCCATTCATACGAACGATCGTTTTTTAAGACAAGTCTGCTCGACCCCTCGCAGGGGCGTGACCGGCCGTGTCCGAACGGCGCGGCGTTCTGCCATGACGGGTCGAGCCGGAGCTCGGCTCGTCCTGTTCGTGCCATCCGCCGAAGCGGACGAGACGTGATCCTTCAACGGGCTCGATGTCTCAGCAAAGGCCCCCGGGCGGCGCCCGGCCGAACGGTCGTGGGGTGCCGATCAGCCGCATGAGCCGTCCCGATACGCTGGGTCAATGACAACATATAACGGTCATTTTAGGAAATTTTTACCCTTGTCTGATTGAGGAATATCTTCACACCACTGGGGAAGCGGCATGGCTTGGGGCAGGCATAAACCGATCGAGGATGCGAGACTGATTGCTCTCGACCGTGCCATGGCCACGATCGAATTCACCCTGGACGGAACGATCGCCGGGGTGAACGCGAACTTCCAGGCGCTGGTCGGCTACACACCGCAGGAGCTCATCGGCAAGCACCACTCGCTTCTGGTCGCGTCCGGCGTCGCGGCCTCGGAGGCCTACCGGGAGTTCTGGCGCCAGCTCCGCGCCGGCATCCACCAGGTCGGCGAGTTCGAGCGGATCGGCAAGGGCGGCAAGGCGGTCTGGCTCTGCGCCACCTACCTTCCGGTGCTCGGGCCCGACGGGGTCCCGAAGAGCGTGATGAAGTTCGCCTTCGACATCACCGCCAGGAAGCGGGACGCCGTCCGCCTCGCCCAGATGGTCGACGGGATGCCGGTCGCCGTGATGATGGCGGATCCGCGGGACGAGTTCCGCATCACCTACATCAACGAGACCTCGCGGGCGACCCTCGGCTCGATCGAGCGGCACCTGCCCGTGAAGGTGGCCGATCTGGTCGGCTCGTCGATCGACGTCTTCCACAAGAACCCGTCGCACCAGCGCCGGATGCTCGCCGACGCGAGCCACCTGCCGCACCGGACCAAGATCCGCCTCGGGCCGGAGGTGCTCGACCTCCAGGTCTCGGCGATCAACGGACCGGACGGCGCCTATCTCGGCCCGATGCTGACCTGGTCGATCGTCACCGGGCAGACCCGCATGGCCGAGGAGGTGCGCGAGGTGGTGGATGCGGTGACGGCGGCGGCGCGCGAGATGGCGCAATCCGCCGAGGGGCTGACCGGTGCGGCGACGGATGCCCGCGAGCGCGCCGCGGCGGTCGCGGACACGTCCCATCAGATGTCCGGCAGCGTGCGGGACGTCGCCGACCAGGTCGGCCGCGTCTCGGAGCGCAGCCGGCAGATCGCCTCCCAGGCCGAGGCCACCGACGCGACGGTGCGGCGGCTCACCGAGAACACCCGCAAGGTCGATGCGGTGGTGGGCATGATCAAGTCCATCGCCAGCCAGACCAACCTGCTGGCGCTCAACGCCACGATCGAGGCGGCGCGGGCCGGGGAGGCGGGCCGCGGCTTCGCGGTGGTCGCCGCCGAGGTCAAGGAGCTCGCCGGCCAGACCGCCAGGGCCACGGACGAGATCACCCAGCAGGTCGCCACGATCCAGGCCGCCACCGGCGACGCCGTGCAGGCGATCCAGGGCATCACCGAGGCCGTCGGCGAACTGTCCTCCCTGACGCATTCCATCTCTGCGGCGGTGGAGGAACAGGCCGCATCGACCTCCGCGATGTCCGGCACCATCACCGGCGTGTCCGCTGCCGCGACGCAGACCGGGGACCTCGCCGACGCGGTGCGGGGCCTCGCCGGAACCCTCTCGACCTATTCCGGGCGGCTCGACCGCAGCATCGTGTCCTTCGTCGGCGGCCGGCATTGATGGGCCTTCGGCAGACCTGCGGCGGTGAGGCGACGCCGGTCTGCCGAGATTCGCGGTGTCGAGCCGGAGACGGGCTCTGCGAGAGCTGCCTGGGGTCGGAGCCCGACCGGCTCGACCGGCGCGTCGATTCGGTGTGGACGGGTCGCCGTCAGTGATCCCTCACCGAGCCGCCGGCATTCGGCGGCATGCCGAGTTCGGCCGTCTCACGGTCTTCGCCAGCATCGCCCAGAACGGCCTTCGCGTGAACCGGTGCGGAGCGCAGCCTTTGCCGAGCACTCGTAAATTGCCCGCAATTGTGCCGTACGAGGCCGCCAGAGCCTCGCGGGGCCGGCTTCTCCTGCCCGTCCCGCTATCGGCCGATGTCGCGCGGTGCTTGCAATCGTGATCCGGAACTGACGTGGTCCGCACGGTCATGACTCCCATGATCCGGTCCGGGGCATCTCCGCTCGTATCGTTTACAAGGCCTCCGCCGGCCAGCGGTTGGCATGAGGAAAGCATCGTTCGTGTCGGCGGCCGTTCTCGATTCCCTGTCCCGCGAGGAGCTTGAGGCCGAGGTCCTGCGCCTGCGCACGACCGAGGCCGCCTTACGCGTCAGCGAGGAGCGCTTCCGGACGATCCTGGAGACGGTGGATGCCGCCTTCGCCATCGTCCAGGTCAAGTTCGACGCCGACGACCGGCCGGTCGATTACAGGTTCCTCGAAGCCAACCCCGCTTTCGAGCGCGAGGCCGGGGTCAATCTGCGCGGCAAGTGGGTCACCGAGTTCGCGCCGGAACTCGAACGGTTCTGGTTCGAGACCTACGGTCGCGTCGCCAGGACCAGGGAGCCGGAGAACTTCGAGAGCTACGCCAAGGCCTTCTCGCGCTGGTTCGACGTGCGGGCCGTGCCCGTCGGTGCCCCCGCCGACCGGCAGATCGCCATCATCTTCAACGACGTGACCGTACGGCGCGAGGCGGAGGAGCGGCTGCGCGCCAGCGAGGCCCTCGCGCGCGCCAATATCGAGCGCGTGCAGCTGGCGCTCGAGGCTGGTGCCATCATCGGTACGTGGCACTGGGACCTGCCCACCGACCGGTTCACGGTCGACGAGGGATTCGCCCGCAGCTTCGGGCTCGATCCGGCCCTCGGCCGCGAGGGCATCCCCCTCGCCAAGATCGTCGCGACCGTGCATCCGGACGACCAGGCGGGGTTGGCCGCCGCGATCGACGAGGTCGTCGCCCGGGGCGGCGCCTACGCGCATCAGTATCGGGTGCGCCGGGCGGACGGACGCTATTACTGGATCGAGGCCAACGGCCGGGTCGATTTTGGGCCGGACGGCACGCCGCTGAGCTTTCCCGGGGTGCTCCTCAACGTCGAGGAGCGCCGCGCCGTCGAGCAGGAGCGCGACCGGGCCATCGCCCAGCTGCGCGCCCTGACCGAGACCCTGGAGCAGCGCGTCGGCGAGCGCACGGCCGAGCTGATGAACGCCGAGGAGCAGCTCCGCCAGTCGCAGAAGATGGAGGCGGTCGGCCAGTTGACCGGAGGCCTCGCGCACGACTTCAACAACCTGCTGGCCGGCATCTCCGGCAGCCTGGAATTGATGAACACCCGCATCAGCCAGGGCCGCCTGACCGAGATCGACAAGTACATGGTCGCCGCGCAAGGGGCGACGAAGCGGGCGGCGGCGCTGACCCACCGCCTCCTGGCCTTCTCGCGCCGGCAGACGCTCGCGCCGAAGGGGACCGACGTGAACGCCCTGGTCGGGGGCATGCTCGACCTGATCCAGCGCACGGTCGGACCCGGCGTGCAGCTCGAGATGGCCGGTCCGGACGATCTCTGGCCGGCCCTGGTGGACCCGTCCCAGCTGGAGAACGCCCTCCTCAACCTCTGCATCAACGCGCGCGACGCGATGCCGGAGGGCGGGCGCATCGTCATCGAGACCGCCAACCGCCGGATCGACCCGCATGCGGCCCGACGGCAGGACATGCCGGACGGCGAGTACCTGTCGCTCAGCGTCGCCGATACCGGCACCGGCATGGCGCCGGAGGTGGTCGCCAAGGCGTTCGACCCGTTCTTCACCACCAAGCCGCTCGGCCGGGGCACGGGCCTCGGCCTGTCGATGATCTACGGCTTCGCCAAGCAGTCGGGCGGCCAGGTCCGCATCCACTCCACGGTGGGCGAAGGCACGACGGTCAGCATCTACCTGCCCCGCCACGGGGGCGAGGCGGAGCGCGACGAGGCGCTGCCGCAGGGCGGCCTGATCCCGGTCGCCGAGGCCGGCGAGACGGTGCTGGTCGTGGACGACGAGCCCAGCGTCCGCATGCTGGTGACGGACGTGCTCGGCGAACTCGGCTACACCGCTCTGGAGGCGGCCGACGGGGCAGGCGGGCTCACGATCCTTCAATCCGACGCGCGGATCGACCTCCTCGTCACCGATGTCGGGCTGCCCGGCGGCCTGAACGGTCGCCAGATGGCGGATGCGGCGCGCACGACCCGGCCGGACCTCAAGGTGCTGTTCATCACGGGCTATGCCGAGAACGCGCTTCTCACCAATGGCGAGCTCGACCCCGGCATGGCGGTGCTGACCAAGCCGTTCGCCGTCGATGCCCTGGCGGCCCGCATCCGCGAGATCATCGCGCGGTGATCCCGGGCAGGGTCGCCGAGACGGGCGGTAAGCGGATGTTCCGAAGGATCACCTCGGGCGCAGCCGCTCGCGCCGCTGAGCCGACCGGGTTTCCACCCTAACCCCGCGCGACTGCGCGGGCGATCCGCGCCGCCGCGGGTCCTGCCGCCGCGGCGTGGGTCGCGGCCCGGGCCCGTGCCGCCCGGTGGCTCGCATGGGTGATCGCCACCGCCAGCGCGTCGGCAGCGTCCGCGGTGTCGGCGGTGGCCTTCGGCAAGAGGAAGCGCACCATGGCGCCGACCTGGTCCTTCTCGGCGTGGCCGGCGCCGACCACGGTCTTCTTCACCAGGTTGGCGGCGTATTCCGCCACTGGCAGGCCGGCGAGGGCCGGCACCAGCAGGGCCACGGCGCGGGCATGGCCGAGCTTCAGAGTCGCCTGCGCGTCCTTGTTGACGAAGGTCTCCTCCACCGCCGCCTCGTCGGGCAGTAGGGTGGCGACGACCTTGGTCAGGCCCTCGTGCAGGGTGCGCAGGCGGGTGGCGAGGTCGTCGTCGCCGTTCGAGGTCACGGTGCCGCTCGCCACGAAGGCGAGGCGGGTGCCCGTGACGGTGATCAGGCCCCAGCCGGTGCGGCGCAGGCCCGGATCGATGCCGAGGATGCGGATGGGTTCGCTCATCGCCGCGTGGATATCCTTGCAATGGGTGCAGGCGGCGCCCGCATCATGCCGCGAATCCGTCCCGGCGCGAAGCGCGCCGTTCTGTAGCCGGGAAACGACTGCGCCGCCACCGCGGGACGTTCCGTGAACACGCCTCGCACTCTTGCGGCCGACACCTTGACGAACCGTAGCCGTGGCGGCGTGGTGGCCTCATGTCGCCCGATCTCGCCACCCTTCTGCCCCTCGATGTCCGGGCCGCCACCCTGTTCCTCGCCGCCCTGGTCGGCGGTCTGGTGCGCGGCTTCACCGGCTTCGGCTTCGCGATGGTGTTCGTGCCGGTGGCGGCCGCCGCGGTCGGTCCGGCGGCGGCGGTGGGGCTGATCTGGGTCGTCGACGCGCCGTTCTCGCTGTGGTTCGGCCTCCGCTCCGCCCCGCGGGCGACCTGGCGCGAGGTCGTTCCGCTGCTCGTCGGCTCCACCCTGCTGCTGCCGGTCGGCGTCTGGCTCCTCACCCGGCTCGATCCGGACCTGACCCGCTGGATCACCGCGGGCGCGATCCTGCTGGCGCTGGCGGCGCTCGTCTCGGGCTGGCGCTATCGCGGCGTCCCGTCGCTGCCGCTCTCGCTCGCCACCGGGGGCGCCTCGGGGCTGGCGAGCGGCTTTGCCGCGCTCGGCGGCATGCCGCTCGCGGTGTTCTGGCTCGCCAGCCAGCGCGCCTCGGGAGCCCAGGTGCGCGACAACCTGATGGCCTATTTCGGCCTCTCGACCCTGGTGTCGGGCGTCGTGTTCACGGCGACCGGGGTGCTGTCGGGGCCCCGCTTCGCCGAGGCCCTGCCGCTGCTCCTGCCCTACGGTCTCGGCCTCGCGGCCGGATCGCACGGCTTTCGCCTCGCCTCCGACCGGATGTTCCGGACCGTCGCCTACGCGGTGATCCTGGTGGCGGTCTGCCTCGCGCTACCCCTGCGTTAGGCCTTGTCCCACCAGCCCTTCTCGGCGCGGAGCCCGTGCTGGCCGCGATAGGGCGCCACGCCCGGGCTCTGCCAGCCTTCCGTCAGCTCCGGCGCCAGCCGGTACACCTCGACGCCCAAGGGGCGGCAGACCTCGATCGGATCGCGGGCATCCGGCCCCCAGAGCGGCACCGAGAGGTCGCCGCCCGGGCAGGTCGAGAGGGCGCAGAGCAGGTCGATCTCGGCGAAGAACTCGAGATAGTCGCCCGCCTTCGCCGGGCAGTCGCGCATGAAGTACATGTCGTCGTGGTTGAGGCCGGTGACCTGGAACACGTTGAGCACGTCGTGCACGTCGAACTCGGTCAGGCCGAACGGCATCACCGCGCGGACCAGGTTCGAGTGGCAGTGGAAGTGGAAGTCCTGGCCGGTGAGCAGCTTGTTGACATAGGGGTCGCAGCGGGTGCCGAGGAGATCATGGACCCGGCCGCCATACTCGTCGGTGCCGTAATGGCTCAAGCTGTCGGCCGTGATGGTGACCAGCGGGCGCAGGAACGGCAGGGTCGACCACAGCCGGTCGAAGGTCGAGACATGGGCGCCCTGGAGCTGGCGGGTGCGCGCCGCCCAGAGCCGCTCGCGCGGGTCGTGCCGGTTCCAGATGTTGAGGTCGCCGACCTGCGGCCCCTCGGGCGCCACGATCCGGAAGACATGGCCCGCCGGCACGCTCCAGGCCCGCCCGGTGCGGATCGGGATGGTGAAGCTGTCGACCCGCTCGCGCCCGCCGGTCTCGGCGGCGATCCGCGCGTAGAACGGCCGGTCGACCGACAGGGCCGAGCCCTCGCTGACCTGATAGGCGGCCGGAAAGTCCTTCATGCCCGGTGCTCCCGCGGGTGTGATCCCGCTTGGAGTGGCAGAAGAGCGGCGGAGGGGCAAACCGGCTCCTCCCGCCCCGCTCCCGCCGCAATGCGGCGGGACCAGTGCGGAAGCCGGAGGCGCCGCGCGCTTTACCGGTGGTTGACCAGGAGGGGCGAGCGTCGCCGAAGGACATCGTCATGCCGCGCTCTTGCTCCCTCCCGCTCCTCCTCGCCGGGGCCGCGCTCGTCGCGGCGAGTCCGGCCCTCGCGCATCCGCATGTCTGGATCACCACTCGGGCCGAGCTCGATTACGGGCCGGACGGGGCATTGCGGGCGGTGCGCCACGCCTGGACCTTCGATCCGACCTATTCCGCCTTCGCGGTCCAGGGCCTCGGCCAATCGACGACCGGGCCGGTGAACCCGGCGGCCTTGGCGGCGCTCGCGCGCGACAATGCCGAGAACCTCGCCGAGCAGGGCTACTTCACGCAGCTGAAGGTCGACGGCCGCAAGCAGGATGTCGGCCCCGCGACCGATCCGGCGATGACCTTCACGGACGGGCAGCTCACCCTGCGCTTCACCCTGCCGCTCAAGGCGCCGGTCGCCGGCACCGCCTCGCTCGAGGTCTTCGACCCGACCTACTTCGTCGCGTTCAGCCTCGCCGACGGCGACGGCTTCGCGACGCTCAAGGGCGCCCCGGCCGGCTGCCGCGCCACCGCCCACCGGCCGAAGAGTGCGGCCCCGGTGCCGGCCGCCACCGGCATGTCCGAGGCGTTCTTCGAGGCGATGACCGCCGCGTCGACCTACGGGGTGCAGTTCGCCAACCGGATCGTCGTCGCATGCTGAGCACGCTCAGCCTCAACCCCCCCTCCCGCGGGCTCCAGCGCCTGGTCCTCGCGGCGCTCGCAATCCTGGCCGCTTGCGCCGTGCTCGCGGCCCTGCTCGGGCTCCTGGCGCCGGGCTTCCGGGCGCCGCCGCGCTCGCCCTTCGGCATCGGCTTTCGCGAGGCGGCGCCCACCGGCGCCACCAGCCTCGGGGCCTGGCTGCTCGCCATGCAGGCGGGCTTCTCCCAGGCGCTCCAGGCGGCGGTGTCGGCGGTCAAGGCCGGGCGGGACGGCACCCTGACCCTCATCGGTCTCGGCTTCGCCTACGGGGTCCTGCACGCCGCCGGGCCCGGCCACGGCAAGGCGGTGATCGCCGGCTACCTGATGGCCGGCGAGCGGGCCCTGAAGCGCGGCTTCACCCTGAGCCTGCTCGCGGCGCTGCTCCAGGCCGTCGTCGCCCTGGCGCTGGTCGGCGGCGGCGCGGTCCTGCTGCGCCTGACCGCCGCCGGCCTGAACCAGGCCGGCACGGTGATCGAGACCGCGGGCTTCGCCTGCGTGGCGTTGCTCGGGGCGGCGGTGACCTGGCGCAAGGCCGGGCAGCTCGCCCGGCTCCTCAACCGCGAGGCGGGACCGGCCTGCGGGCCCGATTGCGGCCATGCCGGCCTCGCCGACGGGACGCGCGTCGAGCGGCTGACGACCTTGCGCGAGCAGGCCGGCGTGGTCCTGGCCGCCGGGACCCGCCCTTGCGCCGGTGCGGTCCTGGTGCTTGTCTTCGCTTTGTCGCAGGGCATCCTGTGGGCCGGCGTGGCCGCCACCCTGGCGATGGCGCTCGGCACCGCGATCACCACCGGATTGCTGACGGCGCTCGCGGTCTTCGCCAAGGCGCTGGCCCTGCGGCTTGCCGGGGGCCGCGGCCAGGGCGGGGCGATCGCGGTCGGCGTGCTCGAATTGTGGGCCGCCGCCTTCGTGCTGGTGCTGGGTGCCGGGCTGCTCTCGGGCTGGGCCGCCGCGGCGTTCTAGTGCCCCTCACGCAACTCCCGCTGCGCTGACGCTGCCTCGGCGAGCAACGACGGCGATCGGGAGTTGCGTGAGAGAGACTTAGGCCAATGCCGCGATCCGCGCGGCGCGCCGGCGCCGCGGGCTTGCCGCCGCGACGGCCGCGAAGGTGATCTCCTGGCGCTCGCGGGCCACGAAGGCGCCGGGCATGTCGGCCTGCATCTGGCACTCCAGCTCGCGCAGCAGCGCGTCGGTGTGCTGCGGATAGAGGTGCACGATGGCGAGCCGCCCGACTCCGCCGGCGCGGCACAGTTCGACGCCCTTCTGCCAGGTCGAGTGACCCCAGCCGCGGCAGGCCGGGTACTCGCCCTGCGTGAACATGCCGTCATAGATCACGAGGTCCGAACCGCGCACGAAGTCGAGCAGAGCCGGATCGGGCCAGGGCTCCGAATGCTCCAGGTCGCTGATGTAGCAGACGGCGCGGCCGCCATGGCGGAAGCGGTAGCCCGTGGCGCCCTGGGGATGCTGGAGCGGGATGGTGTCGACCACGGCGCCGTCCGGGAAGGTCAGGCTCTCGCCGGCCCGGAAGCCGTGATGCACGAAGCGGGCGGGCAGCACGTCGAGGGTGATCGGGAAGAGCGGGGGCGAGAACAGCCGGTCGAGGGGCTCGGCGGCGCTCGCCCCGTCGAGGTTGCCGCACCAGGTGTGGATCTCGCGCGAGGGGTCGAGGATCGCTGGCTTCATGAACGGCAGGCCGCCGACATGGTCGAGATGGAGGTGGCTCAGGAGCAGGTCGACCCGCTGGGGCAGCCGGTCGCGGTGATGGGCGCCGAACGCGTTGATGCCGGTGCCGGCATCGATCACGAACAGCCGCTCGCCGCAGCGGACCTCGACGCAGGGGGTATGCCCGCCGAATTCCACGAATTCCGGACCGGAGGCGCAAGTCGACCCCCTGACGCCCCAGAACCGGAGCGTCAGGCCGGCTTCCATGAGAGGACCCCTCGTTGTCATGCCGGCGACCGTGATGGGGGTTGTCGGGGTTGGATGTGCGATGACGCACATGGCGGATGCTCCGGCCGGACGGTCCGGCAAGACACTATGGTGGGCTGTGCACGAGAGATGTGCGTCACGAACGATGAGCACAAGACGAAGGTTCCCCCGGACGGCCTAATCTGTCGTTAAGCGGGTGTGCTCGCGCACCGGGCCTGTGGATCGTGCAGCATCCTGCCCGAGCGCGGCCGTGACGGGAAGACCTACCTCCGGCGCATCCGCCGACGGGCCGGGGAGACTGGTCCGCACCACCGTGTTGCGCTCGGCCCGCAGCACGAGGTCGAAGGGGGCCGCAAGATTCGACCCGGACTGATCCGGCCGGCACTCGTCCGGCAGGCAGACCACGAGGCCGCGCCCGGCCCGGGCCGCCCGCAGCCGCTCGATCCCGGCCATGATCTCGGGCGCGCCGCGATCGTCGAGGGCAAGGCCGATCACCAGGATGTCGGGCTGGCGCACCAGGCAGCGGGCGAGGTCGATCGCCATGCGCTCGGACGCCGTGAAGCCGTCGCGCCCTCCCAGCCCGCTGTCGGCCGCCCGCGGATCGACCTGGCTGGCGAGGCCGAACCGGTAGACCGTCCGCTCCAGGCCGCGCTCGCGCAGGACCGCCTGCATCAGGGCGCGCACCCGCGCCCCGGCCCCGGCCTCGGCCCCGGCGATGCGGCCGAACAGCAGGTTCTCCTCCAGGCTCGCCGCGGCGGTGACCTTGCCCGGGTCGTAGAACTCCACCGAGCCCTGGAGCGAGGCCGGCAGCAGGGCCGCGAAGGTGCGCCGTGCCGCGACGAGGCGCGCCTCCATCGCCTCGTCGATGAGGCCGAAGCGGTGCCGGGTCTCGCTGTAGCGCAGGCAAAGGCCGATCAGCCGGGCGCGGTCGCGCTGGCCGGCGGGGCCGCGGCGCCAGCCGGAGGCCTCGGGCTGGCGCGCCACCAGGTCCTCGAAGAAGCCGCGCTCCCGGGCCGGGAACAGCGAGAAGGCGTCGAAGAGCGGGTGGTCGTCCGGCAGGTCGGAGAAGATCTCGACGGTGGCCCGCGCGATGGCCAGCCCCATCTCGGTCATCGGCCGGGTCAGCCCTTCCGCCTCCAGCACCGCCCGGGTGAAGGGATGGCCGGCGAGCCGCGCCTCCGAGAAGGCCGAGCCGACCGGCGCCCCGAACAGGATGTTCTCGCCCACCGTCGCCTGGCGGTTGTAGCGGGCGGGGTCGAACGGCTCGATCAGGTGGGCGGCCTGATCCGCCGTCAGCGCGGCCCGCAGGGCGCCCCGTGTCTCGACGATCGCGGCGGCGGTGGCCGCGTCGAGCCGGCGCGGCAGCACGCTGGCGAGCCCTCGCCCGTAGACCAGCCGGTCGAGCCCGGTGACCGACAGGGCCTCGACCAGCCGCTCTTCCAGCTCGCCGGCCGGCGGCGCGCCCGCATCGGGACTCGATCCGTCGGCGAAGGCGGGATCGCCGTAGAGCAGGTTCTGCAGGAGCGTGCCGGTCATCAGCACCGGCTCGGCGCCCGCATAGGCGATGCGCCGGGCCCGCTCCGCCGGTTCGACCGAGCGCAAATCGGTGCCCGCATAGGTCACCGCTCCGACGGTGGGCTCGAGCTGGCCGGCGATCAGCGCCGCCAGCACCCGCCCGCCGCTGCCGCGGTCGCCGAGGATCGCCACGTGGCCCGGCATCGGCACGGTCAGGTCGAGGCCGATCAACCGCTCGCCCGAGGCCGGATCGTAGGCCGCGACGTTCGAGAGCACGATGGGACCACCATCGGGCAGATGTGCCGACTGGCTGCGCAGCCGGCGCGGCGCCCGGGCGCGCGCCTCGAGCGACGCGGTGGCGCGGGCGATCTCCCGGAAGGCCGGCAGGGCGGCACGCCGGCGCCGGTTCTGGCGCAGGAAGGCGGCCACCGCGCTCGACGCCACGGCGAGCGCACCCAGCACCGCCGACAGGCCGCCGGGGCTCACCGGCATGGCCGGCGCCGGCCCCTGCCAGAGGGCGGCGGCGAGCACGAGGGTCGGCACCAGCACCGCGAGCGCGAGCGCCGGGGCGCGGGCGCGGGAGAGCTCGTCCTCGGTCGCCGTCAGGGCCCGGCGGGCCCGCTCCGCGACGTGGCCGAGGCGGGCATGCTCGAAGGCGGTGGTGCCGTGGGCCCGCACCGCCGGCAGGCGCCGCACCAGGTCGGTGAGGCCGCGCTCCAGGGCGGCGCCCTCCAGCCGGCGCTGGTCGTCCCGGCGCTCGGTGCGGGCGATGAGGAGCTGGCGCGCGAGCGCCGCCGCCACCAGGCTGATGCCCGCCACCGCGATGAGGCGCGGCGCCACCGCCGCGGCGACCGCCAGCGTCACCAGCACGGCGCCCGCCGCCAGCGCCGGGACCAGGATGCCGACGGCCAGAAGCCCGTCCGCGGCGCGGATCGCCGCCCCGACCTGCCCGGCGAGCGCCCGCGCATCGTCCCGGGCGGCCGGCCCGGAGCGCAGGATCGCGTCCTCGGCCAATTCCCGCAGGCGGCGCACCGCCTCGGCCTGCGCCGTCACGCAGAGCCGCGCCACGCCCCAGCCGAGGAGGGCGAGGGACAGGGCGACGCCGATCAGGCAGCCCAGCGCCCACAGGGTCAGGGCGCTCTCCGGCAGCGGCCAGCCGGGCATCAGCACCAGGCCGTGACCACCCAGTCGCTCCGCCCATCGCTCCGGCATCGGCACGACGAGGTGGAGGAAGTGGATCGGCCCTCGCCCCGGCTCGGCCAGCGCCAGCAGCTCGTCGACGAGGTCGCGCAGGGCGAGCAGCCCGAGCCCGACCAGCGGAAAGCCGAGCCCGAGGGCGACCGCGACGGCGGCGGCGTGCCGGCGCTTGGCGCTGCGCCAGGCGAAGACGATCGGATCGCGGTCCATCAGAGCGGGCGACGGGACCGGGGGGAGGGGGCGCCAGAGAGAGAGGCGCCAGTGGGCAGCGCCGGTCCGGTGCGCGGGGGCAGGCCCGGAGGCCGTCTCGCGATGGTGACCATGGGCCTCCTCGATGTTGCGCGAGGTATGGGCCGCGCGGGCCGGAGCGGTCAAGCCGGGCGCGCGGACGCGCTCGCTCCATCGGGCAATCCGTCGTGAGGGCGCCCTGATGCAGCACAGACGTGCGGGACCGCACGCGATCGCATCGGAGGCGGGATTATTCTTCGCGGTTCCCATGGGTGCGCGGTCGCACATCACGAGGATATATTTCCATTCATGATCATTTTCATCACCTGACGGGATCGTTTGGGCCCGTCTATACAGTCAATAGAGAGAGAATGACATGACGAAGACGATCGTGACCACGACCGTTCTGGTCGCCGCCCTCGCGCTGCCGGTCGCCGCACAGGCCGAAGGCGGGGAGGGCAGCCGCCAGGCCGCCGGCGGCGGATTCATGAGCAGCTACGTCGCCGACCCCTATCACGACCCCCGGTCGCGGGTATCGCAGCGGGACGGCACCGGCCAGATCCAGGGTCAGCCGATGGTGGCGGAGCGGGGCAATGTCGTCGGGCGGGGAGGCCGCTGGGCCGTCGGCCGGTAAGGCGCCGGTTCCGCCGCTTCCCGCCTGCGGGGAGAGGCGAATCTGCACGACCGGCATGCCTCGGCGAGATTCCGGGGTGGCCGTGCCCCACCCCCATCCCCCAACCCTCACGCAAGGCCCCCCCGTGGACAGCAGCATCATCCAGGGCATCTCCACCTTCCGCGGCAGCGTCTTTCCCGGGCAGCAGCGGATGTATGAGCGCCTCGTGCGCGACGGGCAGCAGCCGAAGGCCCTGATCATCGCCTGCGCCGATTCCCGGGTCGCGCCCGAGCACATCACCCAGGCCGGCCCCGGCGAGCTGTTCGTCTGCCGCAACGCCGGCAACATCGTGCCGCCCTTCTCGCAGATGAATGGCGGCGTCTCCTCGGCGATCGAGTACGCGGTGGTGGCGCTCGGCGTGCGCGATATCGTGGTCTGCGGCCACTCGGATTGCGGAGCCATGAAGGGGCTGATGCAGCCCGGGGCGCTCGCCGCGATGCCGAACGTCGCCGCCTGGCTGCGCCACAGCCACGCCGCCGACCGCATCGTCTGCGAGGCCTATCCGGACGACATCGACCCGAAGGACCGCCTGCGGGCGCTCGCCCTCGAGAACGTGGTGGTGCAGCTCGCCCATCTGCGCACCCATCCGAGCGTGGCGGCGGCTCTGGCCAAGGGCGGCCTCTCCCTGCACGGCTGGTTCTTCGAGATCGAGACCGGCGCGCTCCACGCCTATGACGGCCGGCGCTTCGTGACCCTGACCGACGACGGTGCCCTGCCGGTGGCGGAGGTCTCCACGCCCCGGCGCGCGGCCGCCGACCTGCCGGTGCGGGTGGCGGCCGAGTGAGGCGCTGAGGCGGGCCGTTCCCCGACACCCATCGTGGAGGAGCGGGCCCGCTCCGGCCGGCGGAAGGATACCTACGCCGCTTCGCTCTCGAAGGCTGGACCGGCCAGGAAGCGGGCATGGTCGCGCAGATCCACCGGCCAGTCCTCGCTCAGGGTGCGAAAGCGGTCGGCATCGCCCGCATAGAGGGCACGGGACGCCTCTTCGTAGCCGGAGGCGTCGCCGAGCATCGCCCCCATGAAGCGGTCCGCCGCCTCTTGGGCGACGCGCCGCCGCTCACCGCCCGCGCCGGCATTGCGGGCCGCCTCGACGAGCTTGCGCAGGGCGACCGAGGCGCCGCCGGGCTGGGCGGCGAGCCATTCCCAGTGCCGCGGCAGCAGGGTGACCTCACGGGCCACGACACCGAGCTTCGGGCGCCCCGCCGGGCGGGCCGTCGGCTCCAGCCGCGCCGTCACCTCGGCGTCGCTGCCGCGCAGGTCGAAGTCGATCTGCCGGCCCGAGCGGTCGTCGAAGACCAACGGGCTGGCGCCCCGCTCGACGGATCGCTTGACCGCCAGGGCCACGGCGGCGGCGGAGCCGGCAGCCAGGCGTCGCCCGTCCTCGAAGGCGGTGCAGGTGAAGGGTTCGTCCATCGCGGATCTCCGGGTTCGTCGACGGTCGCTATTTTACCCGGATAAAAAACGACCGTCAATAACACCCGGGTAAAATCACGGGTAAAGCCGCCATCCCCGCGCCCCGCGCGGGCGAGCCCCCGCCGATTCGCGCTTCCGGTATGGCGGGCAGGCGCTAGATACCGCGCCATGCGCCAAGCCCGGATCGTCCCCCTCGTCGTCGCGACGGCCCTGTTCATGGAGAACACGGACTCGACCGTGCTCGCGACGTCGCTGCCGGCGATCGCCGCGGATATGGGCGAGGACCCGATCGCCCTGAAGCTGGCCCTGACCTCCTACCTGGTCAGCCTGGCGATCTTCATACCCATCAGCGGCTGGGCCGCCGACCGCTACGGCGCCCGCACGGTGTTCCGCTGGGCGCTCGCGGTGTTCATGGCCGGCTCGCTCGCCTGCGCGGCGGCGGATTCCCTCGGCTGGTTCGTCGCCGCCCGCTTCCTGCAGGGCATGGGCGGGGCGATGATGGTGCCGGTCGGACGCCTCGTGCTGCTGCGCAGCGTGCCGAAGGGCGAGCTGGTCCAGGCGCTTGCCACCCTCACCATCCCGGCCCTCGTCGGCCCGGTGATCGGGCCGCCGCTCGGCGGCTTCATCACCACGGCCTTGCACTGGCGCTGGATCTTCTTCATCAACCTGCCCATCGGGCTCGCCGGGATCCTGCTCGCCACCCGGTACTTCCAGGACATCAAGGAGGAGGCGCGCCCGCCCCTCGACCTCGTCGGCTTCGTCCTCTCAGGGATAGGGCTCGCGAGCCTGATGCTCGGCCTCGCCTCGAGCGGGCGCCACCTCCTGCCCGAGGCCGCGTCCTGGGCCTGCACCGGCGCCGGCCTCGTGCTGTGCGGGCTCTACCTCGCCCATAGCCGCCGGGTCGCGCATCCGGTGATCCGCCTCGATCTCCTGCGCTACCCGACCTTCCGGGCGGCGGTGCTCGGCGGCAGCCTGTTTCGCATCGGCACCGGGGCGATCCCGTTCCTGCTGCCCCTGATGCTGCAGCTCGGCTTCGGGCTCGACCCGCTGCACTCGGGCCTCATCACCTTCGCGGCCGCCGCCGGCGCCCTGTTCATGAAGACCATCGCCGCCCGCATCCTGCGCGCCTTCGGCTTCCGGGCGGTGCTGACCCTCAACGCGGTGGTGGCCGCCGGCCTGCTGGCGATCAACGGCCTGTTCACGGCGGGCACGCCGCATGCCCTCATCATCGTGGTGCTGTTGATCGGCGGCTGCTTCCGCTCGCTGCAATTCACCGCCGTCAACGCCATCGCCTATGCCGACGTCGATCCGCGCGACATGAGCGCGGCGACGAGCCTTGCCAGCGTCGCCCAGCAGCTCTCCCTGAGCATCGGGGTCGCCTTCGGCGCCTTCGCGCTCCAGTCCGCCGCCGAGTGGCACGGCCGCACCGAGATCCGGGCGGAGGATTTCTGGCCCGCCTTCCTGGCGGTGGCGGTCCTCTCCGGGCTGTCCACCCTGTCGTTCCGCCGCCTCGCCCCGGAGGCCGGCGCCGAGGTCTCGGGCCATCGCATCGTGCAGGCGAAGCCCGCCGCCGACGCCACGTGAGCCGGCCGGCGAGCCTGCCTGAAGGAATCCTGCGCTCGCGCTTCAGCGAACATTCAGCGTGACGGTGCGAATCTAAGGGCATCGGGCGCGGACGGACCGCGATCACCGTTCCGGGTGCCCGCGAAACCTCGTTCACCCTTACGTCATGGGGATCTGCCATGAAGCGCATCGCATCCATCTGCGTCGCCGCGGCGACCTTGGCGAGCGTGACCCTGGCCGGCGCCGCTCCGGCCGAGGCACGCTGGCGGGCCGGGCCGGCCTTCGCCCTCGGCGCGGTCGGCGGCCTCGCCCTCGGCAGCGCGATCGCCGCCGGCGCGCGCCCGGCCTACGGCTACGCGCCCGCCCCGGCCTACGGCTACACGCCGGTCTATGGCGGCCCGGCCTACGGCTACGCCCCGGCCTACGGCCCGGACTGCTACACCGTCCGCCGCCGGATGATCGACGAGTTCGGCGACGTCTATATCCGTCGCGTGCGCGTCTGCGACTGAGCCTGACGGCCCGGGATGATCGTGAGCCTGCTGACCCGCCACATCCCGGCCTTCCCCACCTCCGCGCTCGCCGATCTCGTGAACGAGCCGCCCTGGCTGCTCACCGCGGCGAAGACATCGTCCGCCAGCTGCTCGCCCGGCTCGGCGAGGGTTTCTCCATCGCCGACGCGGTCGCGATCCATCACAGCGCCCGGGTCGAGCCCGGCGCGGTGCTCAGAGGCCCGCTCGTCGTCGGGCCGCGCTGCGTCATCGGCCACGGCGCCACGTTGCGCGGCGGCGCCTGGCTGGAGGAGGCCTGTACGATCGGGCCGGGCGCGGAGCTGAAGGCTTCGTTCCTGTTCGCCGGTATGGCGCTCGCCCATTTCAACTTCGTCGGCGAGAGCGTGATCGGCAGGGGAGTGAACCTCGAGGCCGGTGCCGTCATCGCCAATCACCGCAACGAGTGGCCCGGCGCCACGGTGGCGTTCCGGCACGAGGGCGCGACGATCGAGACGGGACTCCCCAAGTTCGGCGCCCTCGTCGGGGACGGGGCGCGGCTCGGGGCCAACGCGGTGGTGGCCCCCGGCGCGATCCTGGCACCCGGCACGGTGGTGTCGCGCCTTGGGCTGATCGATCACGGCGTTCCGCCGGACCTCAGGTGAATTCGTGGACCGGCACCGGCTCGCCGATGCCGCGCAAGGCCCGCAGCTCGACCCGGGCCGTGATCCCGTGCTCGGCGAGGTGACGCGCGGCCTCCTCGTGGCGCAGGACCGAGCCGGTGGCGAAGATGCCGCCCGCCGCCGCGAGCTGCTGCACCCGCGCCGCCACGTTCACGGTCTGCCCGAAATAGTCCTGGCGGTCGTTGAGGCTCACCGCCAGGCAGGGCCCCTCGTGCAGCCCGATCTTGAGCACGAGGTCGTCGGCCCCGCGCTGTACGTTCAGGGCTTGCATCGCCGCCCGCATGCGCAAAGCCGCCGCCACCGCCCGGTGCGGGCCCATGAAGGTCGCCATCACGGCATCGCCGATCGTCTTGACCACCGCCCCACCCTCGGCGGCGACGATTTCGTGCAGGATCCGGAAATGCGCCCGCACCAGGTCGTAGGCGACGAGGTCGCCGACCCGTGCGTAAAGCTCGGTCGAGCCCTTCAGGTCGGTGAACAGGAAGGTCAGGCTCAGGATCTTGAGCCGCTGGTCGATGTCGAGCGTGTCGGTGCGGTAGAGATCGCGAAAGGTCTGGTTGCTGAGGAGCCGCTTGGCGGTGAGGAAGGGCCGCCGCCCGCCGAGCAGCGCGTCGAGCTCCGGCCCGACGCGGAAGATCGTGGGCAGTACCCGTCCGTGACTCCGGTTGTCGAGGGAGAGGCGCAAGGGTCCGGACCGGAACGTGCCGCGGCCCGCCGTCGTCCGCGCGGTGTCGAAGACCAGGGCGAGGTCCTGGCGTTCGAGCGTCGGCTCGCCCTCGATGGCGAGGCTGTGGGCGGCGTGGGTGACGGGATCGAGCACGATCAGCGGCTCGGGCCCGAGCTGCAACGCCAGGATCATCCGCTCGCCGGCGCGCAGCTCGACCGAGTCGACGGTCGCCCGCTGCGCCAGCGCGGCGAATTCCGCCGGCTCCGGGAAGGCGACGCCGGAGCCGAAGAAGACCTGGCGCTGGTAGTCCCATAGGCCAAGCCCGTCGGGGTCGTGCGCGGCGATGCGCCGGAACCGGGGGCTCACCGTGAACGTCACCTCGACCGTGTCGTCGAGGACCGGCTCGCTGTCGAGGGCGCAGAAGGCGCAGTGATAGCCCGATGCCTTCACGCCGCGCAGGCTCCCCGGAGCCTCGATCACGCCGCCGCAGCTCGGGCACAGCACGTTCCAGGCCATCTCGACCAGGCCGAGCCGTGCGCCGTGCAGGAGCGCGGCGATCACCGGCTCGTCGTCGAGGCCCGCCGCCGCGGCGAGATGCACGGCGTTGATCCGCGCCAGTTCCGCATCGGACCCGTGGCGGAGCAGATGCTCCACGGCCTGGGCGGCCTTGGGCTCGGCCGTCCGGTGGAGTGCGGCGAGGAGGGCATCGCTCTCGTCCATGAGGCGAGCTTAGACCCGGGCGCGGGTGGCGGCAACGCGGCGCCCGGGATCCGTCGGTGCCGCGAGGCCGGGCGCGACCCCCCTCCCGGCGGCCGAGGCGGATCGCGCGTGCGGGCAAGCGGCTTTCGGCCCTTCAGACGCGCGTCTCGCCCGATCGGGCGTATCTCCCCAACCTGGCGGACCACTCGCATGGGTCTGAGGCCGCGCCGCGAACGCGTATGCCCCCGTGGACGCGCGGGAGGTGCCTGAGCGTTCCAGACGGGTCGCCGATATGGGCCGATGCCGACCGATCTTGGATGCCGGCCATGTTGACTTGGCCTGAGCTGCATGGAGCGATCCGGAGGACTCGCCCTGTCGGAACACGGCAGGCCGGCGGACCCGATGGATGGGTCGGGAGCCGTTGACCTGAGGGTATGTGCGGCCGTTGCAGGCTACGGGCAGCCGAGACCCGCTATCCTTCGCCGCATCATTCCGTGTATGTGCAAGGCAGCATTCGATAGGTTATCTTCAATTTGCCGCGATGGCTCGAGACGGCCATCGGGAAATCGATCTTGATCCGATGCGTTGTCGCCAACTCGACGAATTTTGCCGCCAGCGGGTGCTCTCATATGCCGCGTTTCTATTTTCATTTGTGGACACCGATCGGAGTGAACAAAGACCATGTCGGCTGTGAATTTGCTAGCATGGAGGTGGCTTATCTCGATGCGTTCGATGCAATCGGGACGATGACCGTCGATTTGATGCGGCAGAAGGCAAACCCCCGGCAATACGGGTTCGAGATCACGGATATCACCGGAAAAACCCTGTTCGATTTGCCATTTGCCGAATATCTGGACCAAGGGCGGCGATCGGTGGTTCCACCGACATCGGTCGGGATGCAGCGGACCGCGGACGAGTTGAGGCGACGACAGGAAGCAGCGGCACATGCGCTGCTACGTTACCGCACTTTGCAGATAGCTCTTGAAGAACAACGCGCCGCCTTGCAGGAAAATCTGGCAGATACGAAGCGGCTTCTAGGTGAAGCGCAAAGGTTTTTGGTGGCGTTCCAGCCATTTCGGTGCGTGTGATCGACGGCCTGAACTCGGCCGGTAGAATTCCGGTGCGGTGCGATCGTTCTCGTGGACCGTATCTCGTGCACCGCATCTCGTGCCGGAGCAGGGGCAGGGCCTGATTGCAGCGCGGTCGCGCGGATCGCGCCCCGATCCTGCCCCGCCCCGCTCCCGGGGCGAGCGGCATCCGCCCCCTTTCCGGTCCTCGGGGGGAGGCCCCCGGCCTCAGCGTCGCTCCGGCCCGCCGAGCGCCGCGAGCGCTTCTCCGTCCAGCCGGAAGAACACCTTGTCCGGCTTCGGCGCCGCCCCGAGGCCCTGGTAGAACGCCAGCAGCCGCGGCTGGCCCGCATCCGCCGTCCAGTCGACCCGCCCCAGTCCGCGTGCCAAAGCCTCTGCCGCCACGGCGCGCATCAGGGCGCGGCCGTGGCCGGCACCCCGATGGGCGGCACCGACGAACAGCTCCTTCAGGAAGAGGCCGCCCGTAAGGCCCGGGCCGGGATAGACCGCCGAGAAGGTGGCGAAGCCGGCGAGATCGGCACCATCCTCCGCCACCAGGATCTCGGTGCCGGCCGGGCGCCCGGCCAGCGCGGCCCCGACCTCTCCCTGAGGGGGGCACGACCCGCCATAATAGGCCTGCATCTCCTGGAACAGCCGCGCCAGCGCCGGATAATCGGCCGGCACCGCCGCCCGGATCACAGGGCGCCCCGGCGCAGGTCGGTGAGCACGGCGGCGAGGTGGGAGAGGAAGCGGGCCGCGGCGGCGCCGTCCACCGCCCGGTGGTCCCAGGACAGGCTCACGGGCAGGATCAGCCGCGGCTGGAAGGTGCTGCCGTCCCAGACCGGCTCGATGCGCGAGCGCGCCGCCCCCAGGATCGCCACCTCGGGCGCGTTGATGATCGGCGTGAAGCCGTCGCCGCCGATGCCGCCGAGCGAGGAGACCGAGAAGCCGCCGCCCTGCATGGCCGAAGGGGGAAGCGTGCCGGAGCGGGCCTGCTCGGCCAGTTCCCCCATCTCCTGGGCGATCTCGACGAGGCCCTTGCGGTCGCAGTCGCGCACCACCGGCACCAGCAGGCCCCGCGGCGTGTCGACCGCGAAGCCGACATGGACGTAGTCCTTCAGGATCACGGCATCGCCGTCGAGCGCCGCGTTGAAGCGCGGATAGGCCCGGAGCGCGGCGGCGGCGGCCTTGATCAGGATCGCCACCATCGTGACCTTGTGGCTGCCCGGCCGCGCGGCGCCGTTCAGCTCGCGCCGCAGCGCCTCGGTCTCGGTGACGTCGGCGTGGTCGAAATTGGTGACGTGCGGGATCGTCAGCCAGTTGCGGGCGAGCGCCTGGCCGGAGATCTGCTGGATGCGCGAGAGTGATTCGCGCCGCACCGGGCCGAACTTGCCGTGATCGACCTGCGGCCAGGCCGGCAGGCCGGCGCCGATCCCGGAGGGCGACGCGGCGGCGGGCGGCGGGCTGGCGGCCGGCGCTGCGGCGGGGGAGGGGACCGCCATCTGGCCGCGGACGAAGGCCAGCACGTCCTCGCGCAGGATGCGCCCTTGCGGGCCGGTGCCCGGGATGCCCGCGAGATCGACGCCGAGCTCGCGCGCATAGGCGCGCACCGAGGGCGTGGCGTGGATGTCGGACGAGGCGGCGACATCGGGCGCGGGAACAGCTGTCGCCGGAGCAGCAGGGGCCGGGGCAGGCGCCGCCGGGGAGGCTTGCGGCGCGGGAATCGGCGGGGCCGCAGGTGCCGGCTGGGGCGCGGCGCCCTCGCCGGACGTATCGACCATCAGGATCGTCGTGCCCTGCGACACCCGGGTGCCCGGCGCCACCAGGATCTCCGTCACCACGCCCGCCACCGGCGAGGGCACCTCCATGGTGGCCTTGTCGGATTCGATGCTGATCAGGAGGTCGTCGACGGCGATCCGGTCCCCCGGCTTGACCAGGATCTCGACCACCGGAACGTCCTTGAAGTCGCCGATATCGGGCAGGGCGACCGGCAGGCTGGCACTCACGAGGCTCTCCCGAGACGTTTCTCGTTGTCCCGTCGTGCGCCATCCCGTCGCGGGCGGCGCGGCGTCCGGAGCGCCACGCCTAGACCATTTCGCCAGCGAGGGGAAACCGCCGGGCCGGCTCTCCGCGCCCCGTCCTCGCTCCTGGCGTCAGCGGGTCTTGCGGGTCCGCTCCGGCAGGGCCGGGCGCAGGGCCGGGGCGACGGCCGGGCGGAGGCGCGGCGAGGCCGGGCCATGGGCCGGACGGTGCTGCTCGGGGGTGGCGCTGCGTCCGGTCGGATCGCTGCCGAGGATCGAGGCGACGAGGTCGCGGGCGGTGGCGGCGTCCATGGCGCGGAACAGCTCGGTCAGGCCGAACACCGCCTCGACCGAGCGGGCGATGGACGGATCGAGGCGCAGGAAGATGAACACCGCCTCCTCCTCGGCGAGGTCGGCCGCGCGGAGCGCCAGCGCCAGCAGGTCGCGCCGTTCCGGCTCGGTGGCGCGGAAGCTCACCCCCGGCATGCCGAGGGCCTCGCCGAGCGCCACCTCGAACCGTTCCGGCTCGCCGCGGGCGGCGAAGGCGGTGAGCGCCGCCCCGGCGGCGCGCATGCCGGCCCGGTTCTGCGGCCGCAGGGCCGCCCGGGCCGCGACGCCGTCGCGGATCGCCGCCCGGCGCTCGCGGCTCGCCTGCAGGTAGAGGGGCGCGAGGTCGACCGCCGGCAGGTCGTCGCGGGCGAGCAGAAGCGCGGCCAGGTCCGACCGGCCGCGCGCCCGCTCGACCAGCCGCTCCAGGGCGGGACCGGCGAGCGGCGCCGTCGTGTTGCGGGCGAGCGCCAGGTCGACATCCGGCTCGTCGCGCAGGCTCAGGTCGTCGACGAGCGCCCGGCTGAGATCGTGCCGCAGGGCGATGACCGCGTCGAGTTCCGGCCCGTTGCCGGCGGCGTCGAGCAGGGCCGTCGACAGGACCGGGCTCAGGGACAGCACCGCGTCGCGGGCGCCGCCGCCATGGGCGGCGAGCAGCGTCAGCACGCTCTGCGGCGTGTCGGGAAGCGGTGCGAGCTTCTGGGCGACGATCTCGGCCGTGGCGGAATCGACCGTCGGGATCAGCCCGCAGGCCAGGGATTCGAAGGCCCGGATCGTCGCGACGTCCCGTACGGGCGCGGCGCGGAACAGGTCCGTCTGCACCCGCAGCAGGACCGGTTTCATGTCGAGACGCCGGTCTCGCGCGAGGTCGAGGAGGCCGGACATGTCCGGCGGAGCGTCGGCGGCGGAGCGGGCCATGGGCGATCGGGTACGCAGGACTGGAGACGATCCGCAGAATGCGAGGATGTGCGTAAAGCGACGCTTAAGGCTGCGGGCAGCCGCCGGGTCCCGGCCTGGGGACAGCGGGGATCGTGCACCGGCCCGGTCACCGAGGGTTTACGCCGCGGGCCGGCCGCCTCTCGGGACGGCGCCCCCGGAAACAGTCCATTAACCATGTGCGTGGTTTCGTCTCCCGGTGAGGTCGCGAAGGGCGGCGGTCCCGGAGGGACGTGACGGAGGCGGGAGAGCACACATGGTCGGCCCACAGCGGCGTCCCTCGGCGGACATCATCCCGTTCCCGGCTCCCCGCCCGGCGGCGCGCCCGGACGCGGTCGTCGGCGGTGCGGCCAATTCCCATTCGGCGGACACGGTCCGCGGCCAGATTCTGCTGTTCACGGGAGTGCGCTATGAGAGGCTGCCCGATGCCGTCGAGCCCGGCCTGCCCGCGCCCGAGCGGCGCTGCCGGCGCTGAGGCCTTGCGCCGCCCGATGCCGCGCCGCGTCCTGCCGCTCGTCCTGCCGCTCGCCCGCGTCCTTCTCGCCGTGCCCCTGGTGGCGGCCTGCGCCCAGCAGGGCGATTTCGGCCGCCCGGCGCCCACCGCCTGGAACAGCCTGATCGACGCGGCCGGCACCTTCGCCGCGCATGAGCGGGGCGAGCCGGCCTCGCTGTTTCCCTTCACGGAGGACGAGCGGGCCCTGCGCGACCGCGCCTGGCGCTTCCTGATGCCGGCCCGGGAGCGCAGCGTCTTCGACGCCGCCCTCAACAATCTCACCCGCGCCCGGGTGCTGCCGGTGGGCTGGCGCCTCTCCGATCCGGCGGCCTATGTCGAGGCGATCACCGCCGGCCCGTTCCGCTCGGTCGTCTCGCGCTACCGGCGTCTCTCCGACGACCTGGTGGCGGATGGCCGCCTCATCCCGGCCTTCGCCGAGACGGCGTCGCGTGTGGTGCGGGCGGACCTGACGCGGCTGCAGAGCCTGCCCTTCATCACCACCCTCGACGACCGCGACGTGCGCAGCGCTGCGATGCGGGTGGCCGAGAACCGCTGCCTCATCGCCTGGGTGCGGCGCGAGACGGCGGCGCGTTCCGCCTCCTACCGCTACGCCCTCGAGCACCTGCTGGTGGCTGCCCCCGAGGACGAGGCGGTGGCGGCCGAGCGGGCACTCGCCTTCCTGGATTCGCGCCGGACCCTGCTCGATCCGCTGCTGCCGGCCGATGCCGAGGCACGCTGCGGCCTCGTGCCGCCGGAGCCCGCCGAGGTGGTGCTGGTGCGCAAGGGATAGGGCGATCGTACGCGATCGGGGCGATCGCCCTACTCGTCCGGCCCGTCGATGGTGCAGGAGACCGAGCGGGCAGCCTCGTTGGCCTGCGCCTGCTGGCTCGGCAGGGCGGCGAGCACCCGCACGCTGACGAAGCCCTGCCGGCTCGGCGCGACGATGCGCACGTCGCGGTTGCGCTCGTCCTCGTCGGCGGTGGCGAGGGCCTCGTCGAACTGGCGCCGGGTCATGATCACGAGTTCGACCGTGCCGCGCACGGCTGCCTGGTCGGTGATGGCATAGTAGGCACCGTTTCGCCCATGCAGGGCGAGCGTCTCGATGAGCGGGCCGGTCTCGGCGGTGATCCGCACCGGGCCGTCGTCGAGGTCGTAGGCGCAGACGCCGACCGCCACCGCCGGGTCCTGCGGCGGCAGCCACCCCTCTGCCGGCTGCGCCGGAGCTTGCTCCGCCGGTCCGCCGGTCTCGGCGGCGTGGACCAGCACCGAGGTGTCGTTGGCGAGCGTCGCGCGCGAGCGCGCCAGGGCGTCGCCGGCGGCGAGGTAGGGGATCGCCAGCACCGTCGCGACGTGCACGAGCCCGGCGAGCACGAGGCCGCACAGGGTGGCGAGGATGAAGCGGCCGAGCGGCGTCACAGGCAATCCTCCCGGGTGATCGAGGGCACGCCCTCGCGCTCGAGCACGCCGGTGCTCGCCGCCACCGGCGTGTCGTAGAGCCGCAGCACCAGCCGAATCGAGCCCTCGCCTTCGGGAATCGGCAGCCAGTTGCCGGGCTGCACGGTCGGGCTCACGATCACCGAGAAGCGGCCGTCGCGGTCGCGCAGCACCTCCGTGGAGGTGAAGCCGGTGCGCGGCGGCGGCATCGCGCCGGCCGGTGCCGCGTGCTTGACCGCCTGGTCGGCCCCCTGCTTGGCCACCTCTTTGGCGTGGCCGCGCCGCTCCACCGACAGGGTCCAGGCCCGGGCCGGCGGCGTGGCGCCGGCGACGCGGTAGCGGCAGGAGGGATCGAGCCGGCGTCCGGCATCGTCGGTGAGCGCGGTGAGGAGCAGGCCCTCCCCGAGCGCCAGCGGGATCTCGCCGGTGCGGGCATGGATCGCCCGCACATAGGGGTCGGCGTCGCGCGAGCCGATCTTCGGCCAAGCCGTCCAGGCATTGAGGGCGACGCCCCCGAACGGATAGCGCCCCCGCGTCGCCCAGTTCGCGGAGGCGAGTCCCAGACCGACGCCGAGCGCGAGGGTGTAGAGCACCAGCCCGACGGTCCCGACCCGGCGCAGGCGCAAAGCCCCCCGCAGGAGCCGGGGCGGGAGTCGATGGCCGGGGGACGCGGCGCGCCCGGCGGCCGGAAGGGCGATTTTCTCGGTCAGCATCGTGGCCCGTGTCTAGCTCAGGTCGGGCCGGGGCCGAACGGGTTTTTGTAGCCGCGCCCCGGCCGGAGGGAAGAGGTCACGGCCGCTCCCTCGCGGGCTTGGGGCGCGGGGCCGGTCCTTCCGCGCGCGCCGCGCCGGCCAAACGCCCGCGCCTCAATCCAGGAAGAAGCGTTCCTGCGTCTGGCGCTCGCTCCAATGGCCGCCCGGCTTACGGTAATTGTAGAAAGCGGCGATTTCGAAGCCAGATTGCTGGTTGTCCTTCATGTAATGGATAAAAATCTTGTCTCGGAACTCAGTCTTCAATTCCGGACGAAGAGGGCCGTGGTCGAAATAGGACTCGACGATGGCATAGGTTCCGGTCAGAGAGAACAGATTATACGGAACGTAATCGGCTGTCGCCTGTTCCTTGTGCCATTGTTCAACGATGTTGTTGGTCACCTTGGAGATCAGGGGGTCGAGTTCCGGCGTCTTCCTGCGGGCGGCGAGGACACCGTTCATCAAGTCGAAATCGGCTGGAGTGTTCATCGCCCACCCCTTTCCGAAAAGGATGAGGTTATACTCGAACATCTTGTCGAGCGTACTCAGCAGGCAGGCCGGGGCTGTCGGTCCGATGTGGGCGTCGATGTAGAAGCCGCCGAACTCGCGCAGGAGAAGCAGACGGGCCAGATCCGACTTCGCCGACGGTAGGCGAATCCGTCCGAAAATTGGCTTGATCTCATCGGGTAGAAGCGGGGCGACATCCTCGTCGGTAAAGACCCGAAAATCCGGATAGATCTGTTTCCATGCCGGCCCTGCGGGTGCAGTGTTGATTTCCGTGCTGGTCCAATACATAAACAACATTTAATGCGCCTACTTGAAGCGAGCTGGCGACGCGAGACCTGCGCCTTGCTCCCGCATCTATGGGTCCATGGCTCTAAGCGACCGATCCGCCGTGGCGCAGGACGTCGGTGCGGGTGCCACCGGCATCGATCGCTCAACGAGACACGGTCCTTACAATGAGGAATGTCTCGGGCCGGCCCCGACCACTGTCAAGCGCAACTGCCGGATTGGCCGGAGGCGCCTGCCCGAAACGAGACGTCGGCTGCAGGAGATGCGTTCACTGCCCGGGGCTTCACGGCACCCCGACCTGCCCGCCCACCGTGTTGAACGCCGCCCGTCCCGGAGCCGGGCTCTCCACCGAGCGGAACAGGTGGCCGAGGCCGCCCAGCACCTCGAAGGAGCGGCGCGACAGGGCGCCGGCCGGCGCGCCGGGGGGCGGCGTCGCCGGGGCGGGGCCTTGCGCGGTGCGGGCGCCGGCCTTGTCGGAGTCGAAGCCCGGCATCGGCTTGATCTCGATGCCCTGGTGGGCCGGGGCCATCACCTCGTGGAAGGTGATCGCCGGCAGCGAGCCGCCGGTCAGGTTCTTGGTCGAGGAATGGTCGTCGTTGCCGTACCAGACGGCCGTCACGAGGTTGCCGGTATAGCCGACGAACCAGGCATCCCGGTAGGCATTGGTGGTGCCCGACTTGCCGGCGGTGCGCACGCCCTCCACCGCCGCCTTGCGGCCGGTGCCCTCGTCGACGACCTTGTTGAGCATGTAGTTCATGTCGGCGACGACCCGGGTCGAGAGCAGCTGCTCGGGGGGCGCCTCGCTGGTGTCGTGGCGGTAGATCACCTCGCCGGCCCCGGTGCGGATCTCGGTCGCCGCATAGGGCTTGGCCCGCCTGCCGCCATTGGCGAAGACCGAGTAGCCGGCGGCCTGGTCGAGCACCGTCACCTCGGCCGAGCCGATCGGCAGCGAGACCGAATCGACCAGATTCGAGGTGATGCCCATCTTGTGGGCGAGCTCGATGATCTTGGCCCGGCCGAGCTTGGCCGCCCGGGCGTCGTGGGTCTCGCCGAGCTGCTTGCCCATGGCGATCGAGAACTGCACCGGGATGGTGTTGATCGATTTCGCCACCGCGACCCATAGGGGCACGGTGCCGGCGAAGGAGCGGCCGTAATTGGCCGGGCACCAATTGCCGATGCAGACCGGCCGGTCGACGACCCTGCTCTCGGGCCGCCACTGCCCGGTGGCGAGGGCCGCGGCGTAGACATAGGGCTTGAAGGACGAGCCGGGCTGGCGCAGCGCATCGGTGGCGCGGTTGAACTGGCTCTGGCCGTAATCGGCCCCGCCGACCATCGCCCGCACCGCCCCGTCCGGGTCCATGGTCACGAGCGCCGCCTGCTCGACGTCGAAGGCGTCGCCGAACTGGCGCAGCACGTTCTCCACCGCCTGGTCGGCCCGCTTCTGGATCGCGAGGTCGAGCGGGGTCTTGACGACCAGCACCCGCTCCTTCTTGAGCTTGCCCTCGTCGACGAGCTTCTTGATCTCGTTGAAGGCCCAGTCGAGGTAGTAATCGGCGCTGATGTCGCGCGAGCGCGTCACCGGGGTCGCCGGGTTGCGCAGGGCCGACTGGATCTGCCCTTCCGTCAGGTAGCCCGCCTCGACCATGTTGTGCAGCACGTCCGCGGCCCGGGCGCGGGCCGCCGGCAGGTTCACGTGCGGCGCGTACTTCGTCGGCGCCTTGAACAGGCCGGCCAGCATGGCGGCTTCCGGCAGGGTGATGTCCTTCAGGTTCTTGCCGAAATAGTAATCCGCCGCCGCCGCCGCCCCGAAGGTGCCGCCGCCCATGTAGGCCCGGTCGAGGTAGAGCTTCAGGATCTCGTTCTTGGTCAGGTGGCATTCGAGCCAGAGGGCCAGGAACGCCTCGTTGACCTTGCGCTCGAGCGAGCGCTCGTTCGACAAAAAGAGGTTCTTGGCGAGCTGCTGGGTGAGCGAGGAGCCGCCCTGGACGTGGCCGCCGCCGCGGGCATTCACCGTCACGGCGCGCAAGGTCCCGATCGGGTCGATGCCCCAATGCTCGTAGAAGCGCCGGTCCTCGGTCGAGATCAGCGCCTTGACCAGGATGTCGGGAAACTCGTCGATGCGCAGCGAATCGTCGTGCTTGATGCCGCGCCGTCCGACCTCGGTGCCGTAGCGGTCGAGGAAGGTCACGGCGAGGTCCGGCGCCTTGAGCCAGTTCTCGCTGGTCTGGTTGAAGGCCGACTGGGCGAGCGTCAGCATCACCACGGCGCCGGCGAGCCCCAGCGTCACGCCCTCGCTCGCGAGGTCGAGGACGACGCGCCTGACGCCCCGCACCCGGAAGCGGCGCTGGATCCGCTCCGCGAAGCGCCCATAGGCCTCGCCGAACGACCGGCCGCCATTGTAGAGGCCGTCATTCAGCCAGGCGTCGAAGCCGAGCATCCCGTGGGACAGGCGGGTCCGGAGCTTGGTCAGCCGGTTGGGGGGCTGGTTCTCGGGCACTGTGGCGGGTCCTCGGGCAGATCCTCGGGAGGCTGCGGTCTGACGGTCTAGCAAGCCTCGCATCCTAGCGCGAGACGGTAAGCCGGTCGCAGGCTTCCAGGGCCTATATGGGGCGCCGGCGCGCCGACACGACGTCGCAGGAGTGCGCAGCCGGGTCCGGCCGTGCTTGCCCGCGGGCCGCGGGCGCGGCAGAGGAGGGGCCTCCCGCCCCGATTCCACCCTCGCGCCGTCGATCCGGCGCCTCGAAGGCCCTGAACAGCCGTGGCCAAAGCCCGCAGCAAACCCCCGCGCCCGCCCGCCTCCCGCAAGGCCGCGACCCCGTTCTGGCGCGAGAAGAGCCTGGAGGCCCTGAGCCCGGAGGAGTGGGAGAGCCTGTGCGACGGCTGCGGCCGCTGCTGCCTCCTCAAGCTCGAGGACGAGGATACGGGCGAGATCCACTACACCGATATCGGCTGCACGCTGCTGGATGCCGGCACCTGCCGCTGCCGCGACTACCCGCGGCGCCATCTCAGGGTGCCCGATTGCGTGCGGCTGACGCCCGAGGCGGTGCGCAGCCTGCGCTGGCTGCCGCCGACCTGCGGCTACCGTCTGGTGCGGGACGGGCAGGACCTGCCCTGGTGGCACCCCCTGGTCTCCGGCACCCGGCGCACGGTGCACGAGGCCGGCATCTCGGTCTACGGGCGCGTCAGCGGCACCGAGGAGGAGTTCGAGATCGACGAGATGCCGGACCGCATCGTCGACTGGCCGGGCCAGGATCCGGAATGCCAGGATCCCGAGAGCCAGGATCCCGAGAGCCGGGATCCCGGGAGCGAGGACCCGCAGGCCGGGTCGTGATACCGGCCCGGAGCCGTCGAGGAACCGTGCCGGCCGGGTGACGCTCGCCGGCAGTCCGGGACGGCGCCCGCACCGCGCAAGGCCCCACCCCGGCAACGCCCCCGCCCCGGCAACGCCCCCGCCCGCCGTTCCCGGATGCTGGCGCGCCTCGGCTCGGCAAGGCCGCGTCGAGCCGGAACGCGGCGCGCCTCCCAGGGAGAACGCCTTGGGCCTGTTCTCGAAGCCGATCAGGCGCATGGACGATCTGTTCCAGCACAGGCTCCGGGACATCGACTATGCCGAGCGGCGGATCACGAAGGTGCTGCCGAAGTTGATCGCCAAGGCGGGCGACCCGCCGCTGAAAGCGGGGTTCGAGACCCACTTGCGCGAGACCGAAGGGCAGATCCGGCGGCTCGAGCAGGTGTTCCGGACGCTGGGCCCGCAGCCGAAGGGTGTGCGCTGCGCGGCGATGGACGGGATCATCGCCGAGGCCGAGGAGATCACCCGCTACGGCACGATCATCGCCTATGCCCGGCAGCTCGGCCGCCAGGACGTGATCGGCCCGCTGCAGCAGACCCTTGAGGAGGAGAAGGCGGCCGACAAGGCGCTGACCTCGCCCGCCGAGAGCCGGGTCAACCGCAAGGCCGTCGGACCGTGGGCGCAGGGCCGCCCGACCGTGGACCGGGACGGTCTCGTCCCGGACCTGGCATGGGACTTGCTACGTCTCGTTGGACGCTCATGGGCGTTTCCTCCCTGACTTGGGGCCCCGCCGCAACCCTGCGCGCGGGGCCTCCTTTCCTTCGCGGCCGTTGCCATCGGGCGCGGGCCGCCCGATAACCCGGGCGACCGGAGGATATCCCCGACATGGCCCTCACCGTCGCGGTCCAGATGGACCCGATCCAGGCGATCCGCATCGCCGGCGACACCACCTTCGCGCTGCTGCTGGAAGCCCAGAGCCGCGGCCACACGCTCCTGCACTACACCCCCGACCGGCTCTCGATGCGCGACGGGCGCGTCACCGCCCGGGTCGAGCCCCTGCGGGTGCAGGATGTCGAGGGCGACCACGCGGCCTTGGGCGCCCAGGAGCGGATCGACCTCGCCGAGGTCGACGTGGTGCTGATGCGCCAGGACCCGCCCTTCGACCTCGCCTACATCACGGCGACGCACATGCTGGAGCGGATCCACCCGCAGACGCTGGTGGTGAACAACCCGTTCGAGGTGCGCAACGCCCCCGAGAAGCTGTTCGTCACCGCCTATCCGGAGCTGATGCCCCCGACCCTGATCACCCGCGACAAGCGCGAGATCGAGGAGTTCCGGGCCGAGCATGGTGCCGTGGTGATGAAGCCGCTCCACGGCCATGGCGGCGCGGCGGTGCTGCGGGTGCTGCCCGAAGACCCGAATTTCGGCTCGATGTTCGACCTGTTCTCGGTCACCTTCCGCGAGCCCTGGGTGGTGCAGCGCTTCCTGCCGCGGATCACGGAGGGCGACAAGCGCATCATCCTGGTCGACGGCGAGCCCCTCGGCGCCGTCAACCGGGTGCCGGCCGCCAACGACATCCGCTCCAACATGGTGCGGGGCGGCACCGGCGGCGCGACGGCCCTCACCCCGCGCGAGCAGGAGATCTGCGCGGCGATCGGCCCGGAATTGCGCCGCCGCGGCCTGATCCTGGTCGGCATCGACGTGATCGACGGCAACCTGACCGAGATCAACGTCACCTCGCCGACCGGCATCCGGGCGATCAAGCGCCTCGGCGGCCCCGACCTCGCGGTTCCGGTCTGGGACGCGATCGAGGCCAAGGTGACCAGGCCGCAGAGTGCCTGATGCGGGACAAGGGGGAGGGCGCTCTCAGCCCGCATCCTCCCCCAGCGTGTCCTCGATGTAGAGCCGGTCGAGCAGCACCTTGGCGACCGCCATCAGGGGCAGGGCCAGGGCCACGCCCCAGAGGCCGAACAGCACGCCGAGCAGGATCTGCCCGGCGAACAGGGTGGCGGGCGGGATGTCGAGCGCCCGCTTCTGCACGAAGGGCGTCAGCACGTAGCTCTCGAGGGTCTGCACCAGCAGGTAGACGCACAGCCCCGCTATCACCCCCTTCAGCCCCGAGGCGAGGGAGGCCAGCACGATGACGATGCCGGCGACCAGCGCCCCGATGGTCGGGATGAAGCAGAGCAGGCCCGCCTGGAGCCCCAGCACCAGGGCCCCGTCGATGCCGACCAGGGTCAGCCCGAGCCAGACGCAGACGAAGATCGCCGCCATGACGATGAGCTGGCCGAACAGCCAGTGGCGCAAGGTGATGCCGATATCGTCGGCGACGGAGGCCGCATGGGTGCGGTGGCGCGAGGGCACGAAGCGCAGGAGGCCGTCGCGGTAGGTCCGGGGATCGGCCGCCACGAACAGGCCGAGCACCACCACGATGAACAGGTTGCCGATGGCGCCGAACACCGCCAGCACCACCGTCGAGGCCTGGCCGAGCACGCTGCCGGCGCCCGAGAGCAGGGTGCCGGGGCTCGGCAGGCCGCTGGGGCCCTTCGAGCGCCCTTCCTCCGGATGGCCGTCCTGCGCCGCGGCATCCTTGAGCTTGCCGAAATCGAGGAAGCGGGTGTCGATCCCGCGGGCGTCGAGCCAGGACTTCACCGTGCCGGATTGCTGCTGCAAGGTCTGCCCCAGGCGCTGTGCCTGGCCCGCCACGGTCGCGCCGCCGAGCCCGACCATGCCGAGCACCAGGAGCGTGAGCAGCACGCTCACGATCGCGAGCCGCGCCCCGTGCCCGAGCGGGAGGACGCGGCCGAGGTAATGGGTCAGCCCCTCGAGGAAGACCGCGAACAGGATGCCGGCGAAGATCAGCAGCAGCGTGTCGGCCGAGTGCCAGGCCAGCAGCAGGGCGGCGGTGAACGACACCACCCCGATCCCGGCCAGCACGAGGGAGCGGGTGCTCACCCTGGCCGGGCGGGCTGGCTCCTGGCGAGCGACGTTCTGAGGTGGAAAAACGGCCATGTCCGGTGCACTCTCTCCGCCGGCGGCGCCGAGGCCGCCGTGAAGGACAGATAGCCGCGAGCGGCCGTTCGGCGACCGGGCTTCCGCGCTTGCACTCGCCGGACGTGATCGTCCGGCAGCCGTCTCATACCCTCGCGCCTTCGCATCGATGCGCACGCGTCCGGCGCATCAGCGCCGGCGCCCGTTCGGGCTTGGCCAGCGCCTTCGGACGAGGCCGTTCGAAGGCGCGGCGGTATCACCCCTCCTCGCGCCGGCGCCGCACGCTGGCGAGCACGGCGGGATGCGCGGAGGTCTTCCAGGGTTCCAATCCCTCCGGCGCAACCGCCACGAAGGGCTTGGGCAGGGCCAGGACCGGGGCCGAGCGCCGGGGCTTCCACTCCTTCACCTCGACGACCTCGATGATCGGCTCGGGCGGCGGGCGGATCGTCCGGCGCACCGGCGGCGGCGCGCGGCGCCGGCCCATGATGCGCAGCAGCGCCCAGCCGATGAGGCCGGCCCAGGCGATGAGCACCCCCCCGGGCGTCGGCCGCTCGGAGAGGAGAAGAGTGACGAGTCCGACCAGGGCGCAGGCCACCGCGAGGCTGCGTGCGCTCAATGGGTCGAACGGCAGGGGGTCGGGATGTCTGTGATTGCGGAGCATGGCCACGATCCTGCCGCAGGCCGGTCAGCGCTTCGTCAGTTCGATCGCTCCAATTCTCGGTAATCCCCGCTTCACACGGATTTGCCGGCCCGGATGACGGGTTTCGAGACTGGCCGGACGTGTTTGTCGTCAGGCCTGACGGTCGCCACCGTCATGTCGCGGTGCCGGGGCGCAGATACGCGAACATGTGAGCGACGTAGTCGGCTTTCCCCAGTTCGACGCCTTGCGCGCGCAGGATCGCGTAGGCGGCCATGACGTGAAAATAGAACTGCGGCAGCGCCCAATCGCGCGTGTATTGCGCGGCGGTGAGATCGAACACCATGCCCTGCGGCAGAGCATGCGCGATCGGCGTCGCCGGGTCGACCGCGGGCCCATCCGCTGCCGAGGCCCGTACCAGCGCCACCGTCTCGGCGATCCTCGCCTGCGCATCCGCGATCGATCCGGGCCGGTCGGCCGCGTTCCGGCCTTCATCGATCAGGGTTGCCACCGAGGGCGGCAGTGGCTCCCCGCGCAACCGGAACACGCCTTCCTGAGCCTGCACGCAGGCGAAACGGACCTGGGCGGAGAGCGGGAACATGTCGGGGGCCAGGCGCGCGGTGAGAAGCGCCTCGGCCCCGCCGCCCGGCCGCTGCCGCTCGGCCTTGCCGAGCCAGGCCGACAACGCCTCCAGCATCTGCACATAGGTCGGTATGAGGACGTCCGGCAGGGTCATGGCTGTCTCCTCGACGGTCAGTGGCCCTGCCGTCCCTACCGACCCGTCGGGCGCCACGCAATCCAATGCCGATATGTTCTGACAGAAATCCTTGCCATGTCAGGTGATGTGCTGATTTCGATTTTTATCGTATCAAAACATCATGTGCCTTGTTCTTATGTTCGTGGCGCCAAGAGGCGGCAGGCTGGTGGAACGATCTTCTGGAAGGGTGAGGTCACCACCGCGCTGCCGCGGCCGCGTCGTGCTCCGTCGCCTCGACCCAGCCGCCGAGGGTGCCGTCGGCGCGGTGCTCGCGCTTCCAGAACGGGGCACGGGTCTTGAGGTAGTCCATCAGGAAGCTCGCGGCCTCGAAGGCGGCGCTCCGGTGGGCGGAGGCCGCGAGCACCAGCACGATGCCCTCGCCCGGGCGGATCAGGCCGTGGCGGTGGATCGCGACGGCGCCTTGCAGCGGCCAGCGCGTCACGGCCTCGTCGAGCACGCGGCCGATCTCGGCCTCGGCCATGCCGGGATAGTGCTCGAGCTCGAGGGCGGCCAGCTGCCCGTCCTCGTCGCGGCACAGGCCGGTGAAGCTCACGATGGCGCCCGCCCGCCCGCCCAGCTCCGCCGTGAGGGCGGCGATCTCCGCCGCGACGTCGAAGGGCTCGGGCTGGATCGAGAGGCGAGGGGTCATGGCGGGTCCCAGCGGTGAGGAGGGCGGCGTTCTAGCACGAACGGTCGCGGCCCAAAGACCCCGGGGCTGGCGGCGGCGGCGGAACGGCGTCAATGTCGGGGGCAGAGGGACCGGCCGCGCGGCCGTCCGGACGGAGGAACGCCCCGTGACCCCTGACCTCCTCCTCCCCTTCGACGACACCGAGCCCACCTTCGCGGCCCGGCCGGTCTGGTGCGGCCGCGGAAGCGCGGTGATCGGGCGGGCGAGCCTCGGGGCGCAAGGCTGGCTCGGCGACGAGTCGGTGATCCGCGCCGACGGGCACGACGTGATCGTCGGCGACCGGTTCTGGCTCGGCGCCCGCTCGACCCTGCACATCGCGGCCGAGATGTATCCGTGCATCGTCGGCGACCGGGTCACGGTCGGCCGCGACGCGGTGATCCATGCCTGCACGGTGGGCGACGATGGTGTGATCGAGGATGCCTGCGTGGTCCTCGACGGGTCTCTGATCGAGGACGGGGTGCTTCTGGAGGCCGGCAGCACGGTGTTTCCGCGCACCACCCTGCCGGCGGGCTTCGTCTGCGCCGGCAGTCCGGCCCGGCCCCTGCGCCCCCTCGCGCCGGGGGAACTGGCCGAGCGGGCCGAGCGCCTGCGCGAGGCGGCCGCGAGCGAGCCGGCCCCGAATCCGGGGGATGCGTTCGCGCCCGATCCGGCGGTATTCGTCGCCCGCACCGCCCGGCTGCACGGCCGGGTCGCCCTCGCGCCGGGCGCGAGCGTGTTCTTCTCCTGCATCCTCGAGGCGACGTCGAGCCCGATCGTGGTCGGGCCCAACGTGAACGTGCAGGACAATTGCGCGCTTCATGCCCGGGCCGAGGGCCTGGTGATCGAGCGCGACACCACGCTCGGCCACAACGTGACCGCCGGCGACGGGCGCATCGGCTCGGGCTGCCTCATCGGCATGGGCGCCCGCCTCAGCCCCGGCACGGTGGTGGAGGCCGACGTGCTGCTCGCCGCCGGCAGCACTACCGATCCGGGGCAGGTGCTCGATTCGGGCTGGCTCTGGGGCGGACGCCCGGCCCGCGCCCTGTCGCGCCTCGATGCGAATCGCCGCGCCATGATGGCCCGCACCGTCGCGAGCTATGCGGCCTATGGCCGGGCCTATCGCAAGCTCCAGGAGCGCGTGCCCTGAGAGATCTCAGGCTCTCTGAGAGATGCGGGGCTGAGCAGACTGGCGTTGGCAGGCCAACGCTTCGTCCGCTTGAGTTCTTGTTGTGCCGCGGATTCTTGTCGCAAAACCGGCAATCATACCATCGCGCTTTCGCATGACGTGCCGACGCGAAAGCGCCAGGCGCATCAGCGCCGGCACCCGTTCGGGCTTAGCCGCGCCTTCGAACGAGCCGTTCGAAGGCGCGGCGGCACCGCCTTTGCGAAATCTGCTTAGAGCCCCGCCACCGCTCGTCCGGTTCCGGCGCGGCGGGCCGCCTCCGCCACGTCGAGGAGATGGGCGAGCTCGGCCGCCGCCGCCGCGACCCGCTCGGCGACGCGCTCGTCGGTGACGATTCCGTCCTCGATCTCCGTCTCGCCGGCATAGACCGCGGTCGGCGCCACGTGGGCGGTGAAGAAGCCGAAGAGCGGGCGCAGCTGGTGCTCGACCATCAGGGCGTGGCGCGGGCCGCCGCCGGTCGCGGTGAGGGCCACCGGCTTGCCGGCGAGGGCGGCCGGTTCGAGGAAGTCGATCACATGCTTGAACAGGCCCGAATAGGAGCCGTTATGCACCGGCGAGCCGACGATCAGCCCGTCCGCGCCCTCCATCGCCTCGATCATGTGGGCGATCGGCAGGGGCAGGCCCTGCCGGGTGGTGGCGCCGAGCCCGGTGCCGACCTCGGCGAGGTCGTAGACCTTCAGGTCGATCGGACGGCGGCGGCCGAGCTCGGCCGCGACGGCTTCCACCAGCGCGCGGGTCCGGGAGGGGCGGCGGACGTTGCCCGAGAAGGCGACGATGCGGGCTGGTCTCACGGCGGGCTCCGGTTGGCTGGCGGCGACGGGGATGCTGGAACGGTCTCGCGGCCTCGCGTCGGCCCCGAATGTGCCGGGCGCGCGCGACAGGTCAATGCGAAACCGGTGCCAGGGCTCCCCGTCCCTTAACGGGACGCAGCGTCCCACGTCTCCAGAAGATGGGGCAGGGCGGTGAATTCGTCGAAGACGCGAAGGGCCCCTGCGGCCAAAAGGTCGGCCCCGGCCCGGTCATGCGCCCAGTGGCCGCCGCCGCAGAAGCCGAGGACCGGCATCCCGGCGGCCCGCGCCGCAGTGACGCCCGGCACGCTGTCCTCGATCACCACGCAGGCCTCCGGCGCCACGCCCATCTCGCTCGCGGCGTAGAGGAACAGGTCCGGGAAGGGCTTGCCCCGCGCCACCATGGCGGCGCTGAAGACGTGGCCGTCGAAATGCTCCAGCAAGCCGGTGAGCGCGAGCGCGTGGCGCAGGCGCTGGGGATCGCTGCTCGAGGCGACGCATCGCCGCTTGCGCATCGCCTCCAGCACCGCGCCGGCGCCGGTGATCGCCGTCAGCTCGGCGTCGAAGGCCCGCAGGGTCTCGGCCCGCACCGCGTCGACGAAGCCCTCGGGGGCCGGCACGCCGTAATCGGTGGCGATATGCGCCATGATCGAGGTCATGCTGGTGCCGGTGAAGCGCCGCGCCACCGTGTCGAGGTCGATCGGCACGCCGATGCGCTGCAAGTTCTCGGTCAGGCGCGCGAGGCTGATCGGCTCGCTGTCCACCAGGACACCGTCGCAATCGAAGATCACCAGCTCCGGCCCTGCACCCGTCCTGCCGTTCATGCCGCTCCCCTCGCTGTCGGTCGGGAGCGCCGTGGCATGCGGGGCGAGCCGGGATCAACCCGCCACGGTGCCGCGCTCGCGATGGCGCTCGCGGCCTGCAAATCCTTGCGCCCGCAAGGGCCTGTCTCTACTCAAGGTGCCGCGCGTCCGGGGGGGGCGCGGTCCGGAGCCCTGGATGATCCGCTTCCTGTGTCGCTGCCTCGGCCTGCTGCTTCTCGCCGCCGGCTTCGTCGGGATCGTCTATGACGGCGCCCGCTCGATCGCCAACAATGCGGTGCTCGTCACCTCGGTCAGCGACGTCGCCGTGGCGCTCATGAAGGACCGGGCCGCGAGCCTGCAGGCGATGGCCGAGGGCGGGCAGCCGACGCTGTGGAAGCTCCTCGGCCTCCCTTTCACCCTCTCGCCGGCGGCCCCGATCGCCCTGGTCCTCGGCCTCGTCCTGCTCTGGCTCGGCCAGCCGCCGCGGACGGGCATCGGCACGAGCTTCCGCCCGTGAGGTCCCGCCCGTGAGGTCCCGTCGATGAGTGCCGGACGTCCCGCCGGCGAGTGCCCGCGGCTTCTTCTTTCCATGAGCATGCCCGACGATGCGGCCTGATGCGATGGGGCGGACCGCACTCGCGGTCCTGCCCGGCCTCACCCTCTGCGTCGCCGTCACGGCGGCGGCGAGCCTGGTCCAGGCGGCGGAGGAGCGCCTCGTCCACCACCCCTATGTCGAGGCGCTGGTGATCGCGATCCTTGCCGGCATCGCGATCCGCTCGGTCTGGGAGCCGGGGCCGCGCTGGCGCATCGGCATCGCCTTCAGCGCCAAGCAGCTCCTCGAGGTCGCCGTGATGCTGCTCGGCGCCTCGATCAGCCTTGGCGCCCTGGTCGCCTCGGGGCCGGCGCTGCTGACCGGCATCGTCGCCACCGTGGTGATCGCGCTCGTCGCCAGCTACCTGATCGGCCGCCTGCTCGGGCTGCCGGCCCGGATGTCGATCCTGATCGCCTGCGGCAATGCCATCTGCGGCAACTCGGCCATCGCGGCGGTCGCCCCGGTGATCGGGGCGAGCGGCGACGACGTCGCCTCCTCGATCGCCTTCACGGCGATCCTCGGCGTGCTGGTGGTGCTGGGCCTGCCGCTCCTCATCCCGCTCCTCGGCACCACCCCGACCGAGTACGGGGTGCTGGCCGGCCTCACGGTCTACGCGGTGCCGCAGGTGCTGGCCGCCACCGTGCCGGTGAGCCTCGTCAGCACCCAGGTCGGGACGCTGGTCAAGCTCGTGCGGGTGCTGATGCTCGGGCCCGTCGTCCTCGGCCTGTCGCTCCTCGCCTCGCGCCTGCGCGACGAGCCCGGCACCCCGGCCGGCGCGCGGAGAAAGCTCGGCTTCTTCAAGCTGGTGCCGTGGTTCATCCTCGGCTTCCTGAGCCTCGCCACCGCCCGGTCGCTGGGCCTCGTGCCCGACGCGGCGCTGGCGCCCCTCACCCGCACCGCCGGCATCCTGACGGTCATCGCCATGGCGGCCCTCGGGCTCGGCGTCGACGTGCGGGTGGTGGCGCGGGTCGGTGGCCGGGTGACGCTCGCGGTCACCGCCTCCCTGGGCGTCCTGCTCGTCGTCAGCATCGCGCTGGTGCGGGGCCTGGGGATTTCCTGATCGTGCTCAGCTCCTGAGCGACGCCGTCCCGGATTTCGGCCCGACCCCGTCCGGGACCGGCACCGAGGTCGCGCCGTAATTCGCGTTGAGGGTGAGGTTCGGACCTTCGTAGAGGTTGATCTGCTTCGCGACGATCACCGTATAGGCCGACTGATCGGCGACCGGCCGGCTGCTGTCGATGATCAGCCGCCCCGCCGGCAGGTAGATCGTCCCCAGCATCGTGCGGGCGTTGTTGCTGATGATGCGGTACTCCCGCATCGGCTTGGTGCCGCCCGGCGGCGGCGGGGGCGGCGGCGTGACGTAGATGTCGATCGGCACCGGGATCGGGTTCGCCACGGTGCGCTCCTCCGCCATCAGCAGGCCGGCCATGAGACCGCCAGTCGGCGCGGTGAGGCTGATGGTGGTGTCCTTGTCGAACAGCATCCCGCCCTTGCTGCCGGTGAAGTAGAAGCCGACCCCCTGGCCCGACATGCTGGCTTTCTTGTCGACGATCAGCGGGCCGTCCTTCATGACGTAGGTACCGGGGCGCAAGGTGACGATGGCGGTCTCCGTGATATGCAGGCCGCCGCAATAGGTGCCGGGATCGAGGGTGATGGTCGCCGTCACCACGTTGTGGCGCCGGGACCGCGACTTCGCGGCGGGATCGGCATACGGGCTCAGCACCGTGCAGGCGAAGTCCGGCGTCGGCAGGGGACGGTCCTTGAGCGGATCGCCGAGGGACGGGCAGTCGGTGATCGGCGTCGGCGTGAACAGGGCCTTGGATCCGTCGAAGCCGCCCGCCGAGCAGATCGACATGGCCCGGGCCGTCGCGCTGTCCTTGCCCTGGATGCCGCTCGGGCTCACGGAGTTCGAATATAGCGAGCATCCGTCGGCGGTGATCTTCGCGTTCTTCTCCATGTCGAACGCCCCCTTGGCCGAGGGGTCGAGGGCGAGCAGGCACAGGCGGACCGAGCCGACGAGCTGAGCCTTCGCGCGGACGATCAGGGTGGTGGAGGGCAGGCTGAGCAGCTTGCCCATGAGCGAGGGCACCGTCTCCTCGATCACCGTCGCCACGGAGCTGCGGCTGTCGCCGATCTCGGCCGCGATGCTGCTGCGGCGGTCGGCAGGGGTGCGGGCCTGCGCCTGGATCGCCTGCCGGGTGATGCTCGCCACCGAGGCATCGTCGGCATTGGCGAGCTTGAGCATGTTGGCGCCGGCGAGCACCCCCGCATCGGCGGCGCTCTGCAACTGGGCCTTGCGGTAGAGCAGCCGGCTGTACTCGACGCCGGCGCTCACCGCGGCCAGCAGGACCGGCAGGATGACCGCGAAGGCGACCATGACGGCGCCGCTGCGATCCCGCGCGAAGAACCGGAGCAGACGGGCGCCGCGCCTCCCGCGGTCATGGGCATGGTCTCCAGAAAGTGGGTTCGTCAAGGAAGCCGCACCGCCGTTGAGCCTTGGTGGAGAGGGCAGGCCTCCTGCGCAGGCTCCGCCGGGTTGCGAGGTCGACCACGCACAGGCACCGCGCCGTAGGCTGCGGTCTGATCTAACAACGGCGATCTGAGGGAGAAAAATTCTAACGAATGGTGAAAACGGCAGGTCTGGCGCGTCGTTGTGCCAGCATTCGAGGTTGCCGTTACGGTTCAGCCCGTCCGGGATCGGTGGCCGTGACGGCGATGACGCGGGGGGCGGCCGCGGATGTGATCGCCGGCGGCGCGATCGGTCTCAGGCCAGGACGGCGACGGCGGTCTCGATCGGCAGGAACAGCGTGCGGCTGTCTTCCGGGTCATCGGTGAGTTCTGCGCAGCGCCGGGAGAAGCGCTTGGCTCCGTCATCCGTCGCGTGAATCACGACAGCGGCGATGCCGATGCGGCGTGAGGCGACGGCGATCCGGTGCGAAGCATCGCAGAGGAGATCCGCTCCGAGCCCTTGCCGGCAGAGACATCGTCGTGTTGGTCGCGAAGGGCGTGCACATCGCGCAGCCGCGCGGTGGATGCCTCGGACGACCGGGCGGCGCTGCGACGAGTCTGGTGCGGACCCGTCGCGGGATGCGCCGGGTCAGGTCGGCGGCACGGAAGTCCGGCGCTCGATGGCGGCGGAGGGCTTCGACGAAGCAGGCTTGTCGGTCGGGGGGGCCTTGGCGGAGGACGGTTTCGGCTCGGCCCTCAGTGCCGGCTTCTCGGCCGCAGGTTCCTTGACGTCGGCGGGCTTGGTGCCGGCAGCCTTGGCGGTGGTGGACTTGGCGGCGGTGGACTTGGTGGTCGAAGACTTGGTGGTCGAAGACTTGGCCGCGACGGGCTGGGTGGTGACGGGCTGGGTGGTGACGGGCTTGGCCGCGGCGGGCTTGGCCGGCTCCGGCTTGGGAAGCGCCCCGGTCACCGCGACGTCGGCCGGCTTGGCCGGGTCCTTGGCCGGGTCCTTGCCCGGGTCCTTGCCGGTGTCGAGGCCGTAGACGTCGTCGCGAAAATGCACCCGGCCGTCGGGGGTGGCGTAGCCAGTGAGATAGACGAAGGTCACAGGGATAGGCTTGGCCAGCTTGATGTCGCGGCGCTCGCCGGTGGCGATGCCGGTCTCGATCTCCATCGGTCCCCAGGTCGAGCCGGGGCCGTTCGGGCCCGGCGTGCCGTCGAGCAGCCACCCGACCAGCGCCTTCACGTCCGCGACGCGCACGCAGCCCGAGGAGTGGAAGCGCACGTCGCGGGAAAACAGCGACTTCGAGGGCGTGTCGTGCATGTAGACCGCGTGCCGGTTCGGCATGTCGATCCGCACCTGGCCGAGCGAGTTGTCGAAGCCCGGATCCTGGCGCAGGGTGTAGTTCACCGCCCGCTCGGTCGACCAGTCGACGGCGGTCGGCTGCACCTCCTGGCCCTGGCCGTCGAGCATGCGGATATGCATCTTGGCAAGATAGCCCGGATCCTTGCGCATGTGCGGGATGATGTCCTTCTTGATGAGGGACACCGGCACGGTCCAGGTCGGGTTGAAGTTGATGTTGGTGATCCTGGTCTCGACCGACGGCGAGGCGCGCTCCGGCTTGCCCACCACCGCGACGTAGCGGCGCGCCACGCTGCCGTGATCCACCGCCTCGACCGCGGCCGACGGGATGTTGACCACGACGTAGCGGTCGCCGAACGGGAAGCTCGACCCGATCAGCCGGTTGGCGGAAGCCGCGAGCTGGCGCTGGCGCACGCTCGCCGGCACGTTGAGGGCGGCCACGGTCTGGCGGCCGAGGAGCCCCGTCTCCGGCAGGTTGTGCCGGGCCTGGAAGCGCTTGAGCGCCGTGACGAGGCCGGGATCGAGGGCGTCGCTTTCCGGGCCGCCCGGGGCCAGATCCTCGGTCAGCACGAGGTGACGGCGCAAGCCCGGGATCGCCGGGTTGCGCTCGCCGGGCTTCACCGTGAGGTCGGCCGGCAGGGACGGCCAGCCGCCGGCCTCGACCAGGGCCTGGTAGCGCTCGGCCGCCCGCAGGGTGTCGAGGAAGGTCGCCGGCGTCAGGGTCGGGGTGGTGTCCTGCGACATCCGCGCCACCACCAGCGGCGGCAATTCGCGCGAGATTTTCTTGGGAGCAGGCTTCCCGTCGTTGGGAGATGCCTTGCCGTCGGCGGGCTTCGCCTCGGCCGGCCGGGTCTCACCGACCTTCGGGGCCGCCCCGGGCTTGATCGGGCCGACCGGCAGCGGCGCCGCGCCGCCCGGCACGGGAGAGGGTTCGGTCGTCACCTCGCGCCGGGCGGGCTCGATCGGCGCCGGCGGAACGGGCGCGGCGGGCGCCTGAGCCTGGGCGGGCTGAATCTGTGAGGGCAGGGCCTGAGGGATCGGGGCGGGCGGCACCGGGGCCGCGGGCTCGGTCGCGGCAGCCAGGCCGGTGCCGAGCACCCAGGCGAGGGCTGCCGCCGAGGGCAGGTACGGAAACGCAACACGCAACACCATCACCGGCCTCGGGCAAGGACGCCCCCCAGGATGGTCATGCGAGGGTTACCAAAAGCCTGCCGACCTGACTCAAGGGCTGCCGAGCGCCCCCCGCGCCGCGGCCAGGATCTCGTCGGACAAGGCGGGATCGTCCACCGCCCGGGCGAGCATCAGGGCGCCGACGAGGCCCGAGATCGCCGCGAGGGCCGCCGCCCGATCGCCCTCGGGCTGGGCCTCCTGCATCCGGGCGACCCGAGCCTCCAGTCCCTCCGTGAAGGCGCGCCGCACGGGGGCCGGCTGGCGCGCCGCCTCGCTGCCCAGGGCCGCCAGCGCGCAGCCGCTGCCCGGCCGGTCGCGATGGGCCGCCGACAGGTAGGCGGCGACGAAACCCGCGAGGTCCGGCGCCGTCCCGGGCTCCCGCGGCGCCGGGGTCAGCGCCTGGGCCAGGGCCTGGGCGGCGAGGTCCTCCTTCGAGGCGAAATGGCCGTAGAAGCCGCCATGGGTCAGCCCGGCCTCCTCCATCACCTCCGCCACCGTCACGGCGGAGAACCCCTTCTCGCGGAAGAGGCGGCCGGCCGCCTCGAGGATCCGGCGCCGGTTCTCCCGGACCTGCTCGCGCGTCACTCGCATCCGACGCTCCGCTCCCGTTGACATTAATGAGGACGACGATCATCAGTATGGTATCATGATTGACGTCATGTAATAAGACCAAGGGAGTGAGCATGGCCGCCACCTCGTCGCCGGAGGCGCAGAAGCGGGAGCACCGCGTCAGGGAGCGCCGCGTGACCTGGGCCGATCCGCGGGCCCTGGCCCGGGCCGGCCAGGGCCTGGCCGGGCTCGATTTCCTGCGGGCGCTGATCGCCGGCGAGGTGCCTCCGCCGCCGATCGTAGCGCTGATGGGCATCATGCTGGCTGAGGCCGAGCCGGGCCGGGTGACGATGCGGATGCCGGCGGGCGAGTACCTCTACAACCCGATCGGCAGCGTCCATGGCGGGGCCCTGGCGACGCTCCTCGACAGCGTGATGGGCTGCGCCGTCCACAGCACCCTGCCGGCCGGGCGCGGGTACACGACCCTGGAGATCAAGGTGAACTACCTGCGGGCGGTCACGGAGGTCTCCGGCTGCGTCACGGCGGTCGGCCGGGTGGTCCATGCCGGGCGCCGCCAGGCCGTGGCCGAGGCGAGCCTCACCGACGAGTCCGGACGGCTCTGCGCCACCGCCAGCACCACCTGCCTGGTCTTCGACCTGCCCGCCCGGGAAGACCTGCCTGCCCGGCAGGACCGGTCCGCGCGACCGGAGGAGCGCCCGTGAGCCTGCCCTACCGCACCGCCCTCATCGTCGGCGCCGGGGCCGGCATCAGCGCCGCGCTCGCCCGGCTCCTCGCCGCCGAGGGGCTGCGGGTCGTCCTCGCCGCCCGCGACATCGCCAAGCTCGCCGACTTGGCCGCCGAGACCGGGGCGGTGACCGTCGCGGCCGACGCCGCCGACCCGCAGGCCGTGGCGGCTTTGTTCGGCGAGGTCGATGTCCGCTTCGGCGCGCCCGACGTGGTGATCTACAATGCCAGCGCCCGCGTCCCCGGCCCGCTCGCCTCCCTCGACCCGGAGGCCGTGCGGCAGGCCGTGGAGGTCACCGCCTTCGGCGCCTTCCTGGTCGCCCGGGAGGCAGCGCGGCGCATGGAGCCGCACGGCCACGGGGCGATTCTGTTCACCGGCGCCACCGCGGGCGTGAAGGGGTTTCCGCTCTCGGCTGCCTTCGCGATGGGCAAGTTCGCCCTGCGCGGCCTCGCCCAGAGCGCGGCGCGCGAGCTCGGCCCCAAGGGCATCCACGTCGCCCATGTCGTCGTCGACGGCGCGGTGCGCAGCGCCCGCCGGCCCGACCCGGCCGACAAGCCCGACAGCACCCTCACGCCGGAGGGCGTGGCGCGGGCCTATCTCGACCTGCTGCGCCAGCCCCGCGACGCCTGGTCGTCCGAGGTCGAGCTGCGGCCCTGGGTGGAGCGGTTCTGACGCACGCGCCGTCAGGCCGCCCGCACCGCCTCCAGGACGCCGTGCACCCGGCCGCGCAGGCGATCCGGCCCGGCCGGCGGGTCGGAGGAGGTGGCGAGCCCCTGGGTGGCGGCGCGGCCGATCTCCTTGATCCGGCTCCTTCGGGACGTCTTTCCCACGAGGACCGCGACGATGCCTCAGGCCCGGCTTCGTCGTCTCAGTCCCGGTAGCGCGCCGCTGCGTGCGCTTGCGCAAAATTCGGCACCATCGCCCGGCGCGCCGCCTCGAACGCCTCCCACTGGCCCGCCTCCGGCAGGGACGGGATCGTTACCGCCTCGCGCCGGTCGAACCCCTTGAGGGCGGCATCCACCATCTCGCCGACCTCCATCACGCCCTGAAGGCTCTCCACCGCCCGGCCCGAGCGCTCCCAGATCTCGGTGCGGGTCGCGGCCGGCAGCACGGCCTGGACGTAGAGGCCGCGCGGCCCAAGCTCGGACTGGAGCGCCTGCGACAGGGTCAGCACGTAGGCCTTGGTCGCCCCATAGACGCCCGGCAGCCACTCGGGCGCCAGGGCCACCACCGAGCTGATGTTGACGATACTGCCGCCGCCGCGGCCCAGGAACCCCTGCGCGGCGGCGCCGGAGAGCCGCGTGAGGGCCACCACGTTGAGGTCGACGAGGCGGTATTGCGGCGTGAGATCGTCGGCGGAGAAGCCCGCCGGGGCCGCCGCGCCGGCATTGTTCACCAGGAGGCCGATCCGGGCGTCGTCGCGCAGGCGCGCCTCGACGGCGGCGAGGTCGGCCGGATCGGTGAGGTCGGCGGGCAGCACGTCGACCGCGACGCCGGTCTCGGCCCGCAGGCGGCCCGCCAGCGCGTCGAGGCGGGCGGCGTCGCGGGCCACCAGCACCAGGGGATGGCCGCGCCGGGCGAGGCGGTCGGCATAGGTGGCGCCGATGCCGGACGAGGCGCCGGTGACGAGGGCGGCTTGGGTCTGGTCGCTCATGGGGATTCTCCGGGCCGGCGGATTTTCATGATCGCCGTCATGTTTGTATTGATGATTTCTATCATCAAAATCGTCAACCGGCCCGTTCGACGCCGCGTGCGCCAGCGCACGCGGGCTCCGCAATCTCCGCACAAGGCAAGGGCGTCACAGAGCGGTGAGGCAGTGTCGCCTGTGCTGGGACGGGATTGGCAGACGAGATGTCCGGTCGCGAGCAAGCCGAGAGGCTGTGGAGCAACATCGTCGAACTCGGGCCCCGGCGCCTCGCCGCGCTCGGGCTGATCGGCCTCGTGGTGTTCCTGGCCGTGGGCTTGGGCGCCTATTACCTGAGCCGCCCGGCGCAGGAGACGCTCTATACCGGTCTCTCCCGCGAGGACGTCGCCCGCATCGGCGGCGTGCTCAAGGATGCGGGCATCCGCTTCGACGTCAGCGCCGACGGCGCCGCCGTGCTGGTGCCCTACGGCAATACTGCCCAGGCCCGGATGCTGCTGGCCGAGAAGGGCCTCCCGCAAAGTTCGAGATCGGGCTACGAGCTGTTCAACGATCTCGGCTCGCTGGGCATGACCTCGTTCATGCAGGAGGTGACCCGGGTCCGCGCGCTCGAGGGCGAGATCGCCCGCACCATCCAGGGCATGAAGGGCGTGCGCGCCGCGCGCGTCCACATCGTGCTGCCCGAGCGCGGCTCGTTCCGGCGCGACCAGCAGCCGCCTTCGGCCTCCGTGGTGGTGCGCACCGAGCCCGCCGACGACCACAGCGGCGCCCAGGCGATCCGCCAGCTCGTCGCCTCGGCGATCCCCGGCATGAAGCCTGACCGGGTCACGGTGATCGGAGCCGACGGCACCCTGCTCCTGTCGGGCGACGATGCCGGCCAGGCGCCGACCGGCAAGATGGCGAGCCTGGAGAAGGACGTCAGCCGCGAGGTGCAGGACCGGATCCGCCGGGCCCTGACCCCCTATCTCGGCCTCGGCAATTTCGAGGTCAGCGTCGCGGCCCAGCTCAACACCGACAAGACCTCGACCAACGAGACGATCTACAACCCCGACCAGCAGGTCGCCCGCTCGGTCCGCTCGACGCGCGAGAACGAGAACAGCCAGAACCGCAGCGCCCAGCGGCCGACCAGCGCGCAGCAGAACCTGCCCGACCAGCGCACCCGCTCCGACGGCAACGACACCGCCAGCAACGAGACCTCCAAGAAGGAGGACCTCACCAACTACGAGATCTCCCAGAAGGTGATCCAGACGGTGAGCGACGGCTACGCGATGAAGCACCTGTCGGTGGCGGTGCTGGTCAACCGCTCGCGCCTCATCAACGGCCAGCAGGGCCAGGAGGCCGCGACGGCCGTCGAGAAGCAGATTGCCGAGATCGAGCAGATCGTCGCCTCGGCGGCCGGCGCGAACAAGGAGCGCGGCGACACGGTCAAGGTCGCGGCAGTGGGCTTCATCAATGACGGCCAGGCCCTCGAGCCGGTGCCGCCGCTCAGCATCGCCGACGTGATGGTGCGCCAGTCCGCGACCCTCATCAACGCGGCCACCATCCTGGTGGTGGCGGGCCTCCTGATCTGGTTCGGCCTGCGCCCGGCGCTGCGCGCCATCCTGGCCGTGCCGGAGGCCGCCCAGACCGAGATGGCGGCGCTGGAAGCCGCGGGCGCGGCCGCCGCCCTGGCGGGCCCGGCGATGGCCGAGGGCGGCGCCCTGCCGGCGCCCGGCCAGGCCGTCCCCGGCCAGCCGGCGCTCGCCGGCCCCGAGGGGGTGCCCGCCATGGCGAGCCTCATCGAGGACATGGCCGAGAAGGCGAAGAACTCGCCGCAGAAGCGCCTGGAGCAGATGATCGACGTCGACGAGGAGCAGGTCGCCGCCATCCTCAAGCGCTGGCTGCTGCGTGAGGAGCCGGCGTGATGGACGCGGTGATCGCCCGCTACCTGCCGGAATTCGCGCCGACCCCGGTGCCGCCCCAGGCGGCCGCCCAGGACCGGGCGGCCCCGGGCCAGGTGCAAGCCCCCGAGACCTTCGGCAATCCCTGGGCCGGTCTCGCCCGCGCCCCGCGTGCGCCCCAGCCGCAAGCGCTCGCCGGGACGCCGGACGCGATCCGGATCGAGCCGGCTCCGGCCGGCGGCGCGCCGGCCGGATTGCTCGACACGTCGCGCGTGGAATGGCTCGAAGGCCTGCTGCCGCGTGCCGCCGCCGCTCCGGCGCCGCCCGTCGTGGAGCCTGCCGCCGCCGCCTCGCCCCTCGTCAAACCGGCCGCCGCTAAGCGCGAGACGCCGGAGGAGCGCGCGGCGCTGCTGGCCGCCGCCGAGGAGCGCGGCCGGCAGCAGGGCCTGGCCGAGGCGCGGGAGGAGGCCGAGATCGCCCGCCGCCAGGCGGCCGAGGCGGCGGAGGCCCGCCTCGCCGAGGCACGCCGGCACTGGAGCGAGGCCGAGGCCGAGGCCCTGGCCGACGGGTTCTCGGCGGCCCTGCGCGCCCTCGACGCGACCCTCTCCGAGCGGATCGCCCGCCTGCTGGTGCCGGTCCTGACCGATGCCCTGCGCCGCCAGGCTCTGGCCGAGCTGAGCGGTGCCCTGACGCGCCTCCTCGCCGAGCCGCAGGCGGCGCAAGTGCGGGTGAGCGGGCCCGAAGACCTGCTGGCGGCGCTCGCCGCCCGCCTCGGGCCACTTGCGGCCTGCGTGTCGTTCACGGCGGCCGAGACGGCGGAGGTGCAGGTGAACGCCGACCAGACCGTGATCGATACCCAGCTCGGCGCCTGGACGCGCCTCATCGCGGCGGCGGTGGCGGAGACCTGAGATGTCCGAGGGCCATCAGGAAATCATCATCATCAAGCGCCACGGCGACCACGAGGACGGTCACCACGGCGGCGCCTGGAAGATCGCGCTCGCCGACTTCATGACCGCCATGATGGCGCTGTTCCTCGTGATGTGGCTGATCAACTCCACCAGCAAGGAGCAGAAGCAGACCATCGCCGAGTACTTCAACCCGGTGAAGCTCGCCGAGGTCACCCACGACAAGAAGGGCCTGCGCGATCCCCACGACACCCCCTCCGAGCCCGGCGCCGAGGGCGGCAAGGCCGAGGGCAAGGGCGGTGAAGGCAAGGGCGAGGGAAAGGGCGAGGGCAAGGCCGGCGACAAGGCGAGCGAGGCCGCGCCGGGCAGCCGGGCGCGGGAATCGGCCCTGTTCCAGGACCCCTACGCGGTGCTGGCGCGGCTCGCCGCCGAGTCCGAGCGCGGCGACACGGCGAGCGCCGACGCGGCTGCGGTGGAATCCGGCCAGCCCGGGATCAGCGGCGGCGACGCGGCGCGCGACCCCTTCGATCCGCTCTACTGGCAGGTCGAGCCGCTGCCGCGCCACCGCACTGAGCGGCCGGGCAAGGTCGGCACGGCGGTGACGGCGCCGTCCGAGAACCGCCTCGACGCCGCGGGCCAGGTCGCCTCCTCGGCCAAGCCGCGCGACCCGAAGGATCCGGTGACCCGCGTCGCCTCCGCCGAGGACGGACTGCCGCTCACCCCCCGGGATCCCAAGGATGCGGCTTCGAAGGATGCGGCTTCGAAGGATGCCGCCAAAGATGCCGGGAAATCCGCCGCCCTCAAGGAGCCGGCGCCGAAGGACGCTGCCAAGGATCAGGCCAAGGATCAGGCGAAGGACGCCACCAAGGACAAGGCGGCCGAGACCGCCGCGGTCGCCGCCATGAAGGCCGAGGTCGCCAAGGCGGTGGCGCCGCTCGCCACCGGCACGCCGATCCCGAAGGTCGAGGTGCGCCGCTCGGGCGAGGGCATCCTGATCAGCATCACCGACGACATCGACTTCAGCATGTTCAGCATCGGCTCGGCCGAGCCGACCCCGAAGGTGGTGAGGGCGATCGAGAAGATCGCCAAGGTGATCGGCAGCCGGCCCGGCCGCATCGTGGTCCGCGGCCATACCGACGGCCGGCCGTTCCGCTCCGAGACCTACGACAATTGGCGCCTCTCGTCGGCCCGGGCGCAGATGGCGTCCTACATGCTGGTGCGCGGCGGCGTCGACGAGGCCCGGATCGAGCGCATCGAGGGCTATGCCGACCGCCAGCCCCGCAACCCGGCCGACCCGAAGGCGGCGGAGAACCGGCGCATCGAGATCCTGCTGCGGGGGCTGCCCGAATGAGCCGCCACGCCGCCCGCCTCGCGCTGGCCGGGCTCCTTCTCGCGGCCGGGCTGCTCCCGGTGACCCTGCCGGCCCGCGCCGGCGGCGACGGCCACGGCGACGGCCATGCCGCGCCGGCCGCCGACGCGCATGGCGGCGGCGGGCATGCCGATGCCGCGCATGGCGGGGGCGGGGACGGCCATGGCGGGCATGGTGCGCCGGCCAAGCCCATCGAGCCTCTGCCGGTGGCGCCCCGCGGCCTGCCGGTCGAGCTGGTGCGCACGCTGCAATTGCTGCAGGACCGGATCGCCCGCGGCTCGACCCAGGCCCACCTCGCCCAGCGCCAGCTCCTCGGCCATATCGAGCAGCGCCTGCTCGCCCTCGAGCCGGAGGCCTGGGCGGCGCCTGAGAACGTGCGTGCGGCGGTGACCTTCGCGCTCGGCGGCGGCGGTCCGACGCTGCTGCGGCGGCTGCGCGAGACGGGCAAGGTGCCGGAGGACCTGTCGGCCCTGGTGCAGGGCGCGCTCGCCTACCTGGAGGGCCGCGAGCGCGACGCCAGGACCCTGCTCGGCCGCTACGATCCCCGCACGCAAGCCCCGGGCCTCGCCGGCCAGCTCGCCCTGACCCAGGCGGCGGTCACGGTCCGCGAGGCGCCCCGCAAGGCGATCGAGCTCCTCGACCTCGCCCGGCTGCTCGCCCCCGGCACCCTGGTGGAGGAGGGGGCCCTGCGCCGCGAGATCTTCATCCACGCCCAGGGCGGGGATGCGACGCGCTTCGAGGCCCTGTCGATCCAGTACCTGCGGCGGTTCCGCCGCTCGGTCTATGCCGGCAATTTCCGCCAGCGCTTCGCCACGGCGCTGACCCGGCTCGATTTCGACAGCGACCGCGCCCGCGTCGACCGTCTCGAGCGCATGCTCGACGAGATCGAGCCGGGAGAGCGGCGCGACCTCTACCTGCTGGTCGCCCGGGCCGGGCTGGAGCAGGGCCGGCGCGAGACCGCGACCTTCGCGGCCGAGCGGGCGCTCAGCCTCGCCGGTCCCGACAGCGAGGCCGCCGCCCGGGCCCGGCTCTACCGCGCCGCCGCCCTGATCGTCGTGGATGGGCGTTACGAGGAAGGGCTCGAATCCCTGCGGGCCGTCGACCGGGCCGGGCTCGATCCGTCCGATCGCAGCCTCCTCGACGCTGCGCTCTCCACCGCCGGCCAGATCCGCGGCGGCGCGCCGCCGGCGCCGGCGGCTCCCCCCGCCCCGCCGGCCGCCGACGCCGCCCCGCCGGCCGGCCGGCACCAGATTCCCGAGGCCGCCTCGATCGCCCGGGCGCGCGAAGCGCTCGCGCAGGTCGACCGGATGATCGACAGGACCGACCCGTGACTCCCCTCGACGCGATGCTGACGGGCCCGCGGCTGCGCCTCGACGGTGCCCGCACCACCGGCGACCCGGTCCGCCCCGATGCCGGATCCGGCTTCGACGCCGTGCTCGGCGGTCTCGAGAGCCGCGAGCGCCCCGCCCGCGCGGACTCGCCCGATGCCGGGACCGAACCGGCTCCGGAGCCCGACGAGGCCCCCCGCGCCGGCGCGCCGCGCCCCGCCCCCCTGGGCGCGCTCATCGCTGGCGCGCTCCCGGGCGGCCCCGCTCGTCCGGGCGACACGGACCTCGCCGACCTGATGGAGCGGGCCGCCGGCCGGCCGCCTGCGCAGACCGGGCCCGGGACCGCGTCGGGATCCGGAGGCGCCGCCTCGGCGACCCGGCTCCCGGCGGCCGGAGTGTCGTCGGCCGGCGCTGGCGAGGACGCCGCGCTCTCCACCTCGCCATCCGGCCTCCTCGATCCCGCGGCGCGGGAGGTGCTGCCGCATCACCAGGCACGGCTGCGCGCGGCGTCGGCTCCGGCAGCCGAGAGCTGCGACGGCGCGCCGGACGGCGAGAGCGGGGCCTCCGACGCCACGCCGTCATCCGTTCCGGCCGACGGTGCCGCGCTCGCGGCCCTGCCGTGGCCGGCGCGCACCGATGCGGCGATCCCGCTCCCGCTGGCGGCCGGCGCGCCGGCCTTCGCGCCTCCGCCGCCGGCCTTCGGAGCTGCGGCCGGGTCGGCGACGACGGCCGCGTCCGCGCCGCTTCCCGCCGTGGTCGTGGTCGCGCAGGAAACCCACTTCGCTCCGATCGCGCCGCCCGTCCTGGCGGCTCGCGCCGGGCAAGGCGCGGCGCCTTCCCTCACGAGCGCCGCCGGACCACTCTCCGCTTCGCCGAGCGTGACAGGGGCGGCATCCCCTCCGCAGCCCGTCGGGGACATGCCGGCCAGGGCGGCGTTGCCGGGCCTCCCGGCTCCGGGCTCTGCCGAGACGGCCGGCCGCGCGCCGTCGCCGATGAATGCAGGGGCCGCCCCGGCCGCGACGCAGCAACCCTTCGGTCGTCCGGTCCGCATCGACGCGCCCGATCCGTCCACGCCTCCGGCCGGGACGGGAGCGTCGGAATCCGGTCGTGCCGCGGCGGCAGGCGGCGCCGTCTCGCTCGCCGGGGGGGGCGAGCCGATGCGTCCGGGCGTGGCGGACCCCACCGCACGCTCGTCCGGGCCGGATGCGGCGTCATCGTCGGAGGCCAAATCCGGGGAGGCCAAATTCGCGGAAGCGAAGCCTGTCTCCGAAGCCAGGCTTCTGCCCGAGGCTAAATCCGCGCAAGAGATCAAGCCCTCGCACGCGATCGAGGCCGTCGCCCCGGCCACGCCCGGCGAACGCCGTGCCGAGGACCCGGCAGCGGGTCTCCTCGCCCCGGCGCCCGCAGCCGGGCCCGCGCCGGCCCCGGCCGCGCTGCCCGCCGCCACCCTGCGCCAGATCGCCGATGCGGTGGCGACCGGGGCCGCCTCCCTGCCCGACCCCGCCACGGTCCGGGCCGGTGCGGTCGCGGCCGCCTGGAGCGCCGCCGCCCAGGCGGAGGGGCCGGTGCGGCTCCTGACGCTGCAGCTGCGCCCGGCCGAGCTCGGCCAGGTCCAGGTCCGGATGCGGCTCCAGGACGGTCGCCTCGAGATGACCCTGCGCGCCGAGCGGGAGGAGACCGCGGAGCTCCTGCGGCGCGATGGTGGCCTCCTGAGCGCGCTCGTGCGCGAGGCGGGCTATCAGCCCGATCTCGTCACGGTGCAAACCGGCCGCCTGCCGGGCCAGCCCGAGGCGTCGCCAGGGACCGCACCGGGCGGCCAGGCCCTCCCGTCCTTCGCCGGTGGGCAGCAGCAAGGTGGCGCGAGCCCGGACCAGCCGGCCCGCCGCATCCCCGACGCGCCCGAGGAAGGCGGGCGCAGGAGCATGGAGCAGAGAGATGACGCGCATTCCGGCGATCGCGGCCGCGGCGGTCTTTACCTTTAGCGCCGCCACGGGCGCGGAGGCCGCCGCCACGGTCTCCGGTGCCGCCAGGGCGCCGCTGCCGCCGACCGGCAATGTCTGCGAGCAGCAGATGGCGCAGGCCGCCGCGCGCCACGGCGTGCCCCTCGGCATGCTCTATGCCGTCGGGCTGACCGAGAGCGGCAACCGCGGCTCCCTGCAGCCCTTTGCCATGAATATCGGCGGCAAGGCCTATTTCGGCACGAGCGCCGCCGACGTGATCCGGCGCTTGGGCGAGGCGCAGGCCAGCGGCGTGCGCCTGGTCGATCTCGGCTGCATGCAGATCAACCACCATTACCACCGGGCGAAGTTCTCCTCGCTCGAGGCGATGATCGATCCGCGCCAGAACGTCGAGTATGCCACGCTCTTCCTCAAGGAGCTCAAGGCCCGGGAGGGCAGCTGGACCCTGGCGGTGGCCCGCTACCATGCCGGCCCGAACAACAACCCGGCGCAGAAGCAGTATGTCTGCCGGGTGATCACCAACATGGTGGCTTCCGGTTTCGGCCAGTGGACATCGGGGGCCAAGACGTTCTGCCAGTAGTGACGTTCTGCCAGTAGTGACGTTCTTCCAGGACTGGCGTTCTGCCGGTCAGGCGCGGTTGCCGGCGGGATTCCGGGTTACCCGACGTAGGTGTAGCCGATGTAGCGCTTGGCCTCGATCGGGTCGTGGCCGAGGGCTTGCGCCAGCTTCTTGCGCAGCTTGCTGACGTGGCCCTCGACGACGCTCTCCTCGACGCCGTCGCTGTAGACGCCGTAGACGCCGTTGAAGAGCTGGGTCTTGGTCACCCGGCGGCCCCGGTTGCGCACCAGGAATTCCAGGATATGCCGCTCGCGCCGGGGCAGGGAGAGGGGCACGCCGTCGACCTCGGGGTCGCGACCGTCGAAGAACACCCGGAGCCGCTCGGGACCCCGGGCCTGCGGGATCGGGGCTCCCTGCGCCTCGCAGGGTCGGGCGGCGGCGTCCGCGGCCTGCGCCTGCTCCCCGTTGACCCGCCGCCAGATCGCCTCGGTCCGGGCCAGGATCTCGCGCACATGGACCGGCTTGGGCAGCACGTCGTCGATCCCCGCGTCGAACAGCACCAGGGTCTGCTCCAACGATCGCGAATCGGCCAGCGCGATGATCGGCGCGCGGGATTGCCGGCGGATCGCGCTCGCGCAGCGGGCACGCTCGTCGAAATCGCCCAGAAGGAAACCCTGCACCGCGTCGAGGTCGCTGCGGGACGCCGATTCAATCCAGCTCGTGAACTCCTCCGGCGAGAGCGAAAAGGAAGATACCCCTTCCCGATCGAAGCCAGCCTTGAAGCCCGCGTTGACCGATTTCCTGGCGTCAACCAAGAAATACATCTGTCGTACCCTCATCGAGCCAGGCGGGAGGCGCGGCGGCACGCCGTCCCAACCTGTGCCCCATCTTCTGCCCTCGGGGTCGAACCTTCGGCAGACCCGGATGCGGCGTGCGCGCACAGGTCTGAATTCCTAAGGCTGTCCGATTTGCGCCGATCGAATTCATGTCCGGGCCGCGGCGGCCGGTCAATGACCGGCGCGCCGCAGCGGGCCCGCTTCGCAAGCCTTTTTGTTAAGAATCGATCAGAGTGTGGATGCGGGGACGCGTTAGGCCGCTGTTAGTTCAAAACCACGGCCTTCTGGGCACGGAGCATCCCGAATCAGGCGAGGCGGGCATCCGACAGGGCGCGGGCGAAGGTGTCGAGGTGCAGAGGGGGACCGTCCTCGGCCAGGATGCGCTGGATCGCCACCCCGACGAAGCAGCCGTCGAGGACGAGCTTGAAGAACACCGTCACGGGCTTGGCCGCGAATTCCATGTCGAGCACCACCTGCATCGAGCGGCCCCAGTCGAGGCAGACGTCGGCGGCGTCGGCATAGGTCAGGGTGGCGTGCTTGAAGAACGGCTCGGCCGAGGAGGCGACGAGGTCGGCGATGTTGCCGTGGCGCTCGCCCCGCACCCAGCCGATCAGCACGCTGCCGTCGAGCAGGCAGAATTCGCTGATGAAATCGCGGAGCGCCGTCGCGAAGACCTCCTCGGCCGCCGCGATCACATCTCGGGGGACCGTCCGGGCCTGCGCGAGATCGTGGTCGTGAGGGATCATCGTTGTCTCGCGAACAGGAAGAACAGGATCTGCGCGACCGCGCGGTAGAACTCCGCGGGGATCATTTGGTCGACCTGGACAGCATCGTACAGCGACCTTGCCAGAGGCTTGTCTTCGATCACCGCGATGCCGTGCTGTTCGGCGATTTCGCGGATGCGCAGGGCGATGAGGTCCTGACCCTTGGCCAGCACGATCGGTGCCGGCCCCTCGGACGGCTCGTAGCGCAGGGCCACCGCGAAATGGGTCGGGTTGGCGATGACGACGGTGGCGCGGCTGACCTGGCCGAGCATGCGCTTGCGGGTGCGGTCCTGGGCGAGCGAGCGCAGGCGCGCCTTGACGCTCGGATCGCCCTCGATCTGCTTGTGCTCGTCCTTGATCTCCTGGCGCGACATTCTCAGCGAGCGCTGCCAGCGCAGGCGCGCCCAGACGAGGTCGCCTGCCACGATCACGATGGTGGCGATGCTGACGGCCGAGACCAGGCGGATCGCGGTCGTCAGGATCAGCTCGGGGAGCTGGCTCGGGTCGACGAACATGGCACTCACGGCTTTGCCCTGTTCCGAGCGCAGGAGCAGGAGGACGACGAGACTGACCGAGGAGACTTTAAGGACGGCTTTCAGGAACTCGACCTGACCGGAGCGGCCGAAGATCCGGCTCCAGCCCGAGGCCGGGGAGATGCGGTTCCATTTCGGGGCGATCCGGTCGGCGACGAGGCTCGGGACGTTCTGGGCGAGGGAGGCGACGAGCCCGAACCCGCTGAGCACCAGCAGGATCGGGGTGAGGAATCGGGCGAGCGCGAAGCCGGTGGCGTGCATCAGGGTCAGGGCGTCCTCTCCGCTCGCGAGCGAGAAGCCGCCCGGATGGTCGAGGAACGAGGACAGGTCGCGGGCGAGCGCCGCCGCCTGGCCCCGCACCACCAGGCTCAGGCAGACCAGGAGCCCGAGGATCGAGGCGAAGACCGGCGCTTCGCGGGAGAACGGCACGTCGCCCTTCTCGATCGCATCGCGCACCTTCCGCTCGGTGGCGGCCTCGGTCTTGCTCTCCTGGTCGGTCTCGTCAGCCATGCGTCGAAGCGCGGGGCGCGCGCCCCGCCCCGGCCGGTGCGCGGGGCGTCGTCCGGTGTCGGATCGATCGCAGCGCGGGCGCGCGACCCGGCGCCGTCGCCCCGCTCATCGCTCGCCGCTCAGCGGATGAGGGCTTCATCCTCGCCTCCCGGGTTGATCTCGATCTCGCCGCGGCCCGCCATGTCCATGGCGAGGTCGGTGATGCTGCGGCGCGCCTCCATCACGTCGCGCTGGGCGGCCGGCTCGCCGCCGTTGAGCTCGTGCTCGACCATGCGGCGGACGCGGGCCGAGAGGGCGCTCAGGACCACCGTGCGGAACTCCGCCTCGGTGCCCTTGAGGGCCAGCACCAGGCGGTCGTTCGGCACCGCGTCGAACAGGGTGGTGCGCGCGCGCGGCGCCAACTTGACGATGTCGTCGAAGGTGAAGAGCAGGCCCTTGAGGATCTCGACCGATTTCGGCCGCGAATCGGCGAGGCTGTGGAGCGCCTCGTCCATCTGCTGGCGGTCCATCTTGTTGATGATGTCGGCCATCTTGGCGTGGGTGTCGGCGCCGGAATTGCGCGACCCGTTGATCAGGAAATCCTCGTGCAGGGCGCGCTCGACCGCCTGCATCACGTCGTCGACCACCGGCTTGAAGCTCAGCATCCGCCGCATCACGGTGTTGCGCACCGGCAGCGGCAGGTGCCCCATCACCTTGGCGGCGATGGCGGGCTTGACCTTCGACAGGATCAGGGCCGCCGTCTGCGGATGCTCCTTGACGAGATAGCTCGCCAGCACGCTCTCCGACACCGTCGCCATGCGCTCCCAGACCGAGCGGTTGGCGTTGCCGCGCAGGTCGGCCAGGATGTCGGCGACCTGGTCGGCCGGCAGCAGGCCGGTGAGGAGCTTCTCGACCTCGGTCACCGTGCCGACGAGGCTCGCCCCGCCGGCGAACTCCTCGGCGAAGCTCTCGACCACGGTATCGACCTGGTCGGGGCTCACCGCGCCGAGCCGCGAGGCCGAATGGGTGATCCGCTTGATCTCGTCCGGCTCGAAATATTTCAGCAGGCGGCCCGCCGCGGGCTTGCCCATGGCCAGGAGCAGGGTCGCGACCTGGTCGACGGGCGCGAGCTGCCGGGAGGCGCTGCGCAAGGCCGGAGGGGACACCGAGACGTTCACGCGGTCAGCCGTTCTGTGCGGCGTCGGCCGGGCCGACCACCTCGGTCAGCGAGACGCCGAAGCGGGAATTGTCCTCCTCGACGATGACGATCTCGCCCCGGGCGATCACCCGGCCGTTGACCATCACGTCGACCGGCTCGCCGACCCGGTGGTCGAGGGGCACGACGGCGCCGCGGCCGAGCTTCATCAGGTTGGCGACCGGCATGGTGGCCGAGCCGAGCACCACCTGCATCAGGACCGGGATGCGCAGGATCGAATCGAGGTTGCGTCCGTCCTCGGCCGGCGGGGAGGCCGGCTGGGAGCCCTGGCTCGGGAAGGCGGGGCTGGCGCCGGCGTCGGGGAAGGGGCTCGTGCTCATCGCGGGCTCGCGTGGAAGTCTCGAAATGTCCCTGACAGGTCTAGGCGATCAAGCTGATCCGAGGCTTGCGGCCGGATCTCGCTGCCGGATCGCACGGCTTCGTCCGTCGTCCCCGCTCGACGCGTCGATGTCGGGACCTCCGGTGCGTGAGACCGTGTCTGTGCCTGCGCCGCGCCCGGGCGGAACACGACGGAGTGGGCAGCGACCAGTGTCCCGCGAAAACGATACCGGATCGTGCAGGGGATGCGGCAAAATCGAGGCTCCGGAGCGGCGCTCGGCCGCCGCGCGCGAGCGGCGCCCGACCCCACGGCGATCGGATGTGGGTCTCGGCCGTCGATCGTGCCGCATCGTCCGCGACGAACCGGTCGTCACGTCGTCGGGCCGCGCTCTAGCGGCCGCCTTCGGCCCGGGCCGCGTCGCGCCGGCCGGCCTCGAGGGCGTCGAGCGTCGCCTTCGCCTCGTCGATCTTGGCGCTCAGAGCCTCCAGCACCGCGCGGCCCTCGCCGGTGAAGCTGCGCACCGCCTCGCCGGCGCTGGCCAGCGCGTGGCCGGAGGCCGCGACCGCCCGTCCGTACTCGGCCTGGGCGCGGTCGAGGCGCTTGAGCTTCAGGTAGAGCGGCAGCACGCAGGCATTCGTACCGACCAGGGCGGCGAGCAGCACTCCGTCAACCAGCGACACCATGCTCCGCCCCTTCCTTGTCCTGGCTGATGGCCTCGTCGATCCGCAGGACGTAGGCCCCCTGAGACTGCCCGGCATGGCACCAGAACAGCGGCTTGTCGTTGCCCTCGAGCTTGATCCGCGTCGCCGGGGTGGCGTCGAGGGCGATCACCTGGCCGACCTTCAGCCCGGCGATCTCGCCCAGGGTCAGGTGGCGCTCCTCCAGCACGGCGCGCAGGTGCACCGTGGTCTTCTGCACCTCGGCGGCGATCTGGGACGCCCAGCGCGGGTCGCGCCGGGTGCTGGTTTCGCCTGTCAGCACCTTGGCGAGGCTCGGGCGCAGCGGGTTGAGCACCGATTGCGGGATGATGATGAACATCTCGCCGCCCCGGCTGAGCGCCTGGATCAGGAACTTGGCCTGGATCGCCTTGTTGCTGCGCCGGCCGATCACCGCGAACTCCATCCGGGTCTCGGTGCGCTCCAGGTGGAACGCCGTCTTCGAGACGAGGCCGAAGGAGGATTCGAGCGCCCGGCCGACCTGCTCGAGGATCATCTGGGCGATGCGCAGCTCGATCGCCGAGAAGGCGCGCTCGTCGTCGACCGGCTGCTCGCTGCCGTCGGCCCCGAACAGCGCCTCCACCATGGTGAAGACGAAGTCGCGGTCGAGGCCGACCAGGATGTGGCCGTCCCAGGCCGGGGCGCTGAAGATGCCCACCACCGCCTTCATGTCGTAGGCGTCGAGGAACTCGCCGAAGCGTCCGCTCTCGACGCCGTTCAGCGAGTAGAGGATCGACGAGGCGGCGAGGTGCTTGATCCCGTCGCCGCAGGCGGTGGCCAGGCGGTCGAAGATCAGCTGCAGCATCGGCAGCCGGTCCAGGGAGAGGCCGGCGGCCTCCTGGATGCGGGCGCGGATGTCGGCCGGGCTCGTGAGGACCGTCGGGGTCGAGGAGCCGGTCGTGGAAGGGCCGGATGTGGGTGGGGTCATGGGTCGGGTGTCCCGGCTCTCAGGCCGCCTCGCGGTTCTGGGCACCCGGCACGGTGGCGGCCTCGACCTCGTCGATGGTCGGGCGGTCGGCCGCGGCGATGCCCTTGCGGCCGTGCTCGATCGCCACCTGCGGCAGGGCGCCGTTCATGTAGGCGATCAGGCTCTGCTTCACGATGACGTAGACGGAGCATTGCTTCTCGCGCACGCCCTTCACCTTGAGGGCGAGCGGCGCCAGCACGCCGTACGAGGCGAACACCCCGAAGAACGTGCCGACGAGCGCCGCGCCGATGAGGCCGCCGAGGATCTGGGGCGACTGGTCGAGGGCGCCCATCGCCTTCACGATGCCGAGCACCGCCGCCACGATCCCCAGCGCCGGCAGTGCCTCCGCCACCGTGTTGATCGCCCCGTAGGGCTTGAGCGCGTACTTCTTGTGCGTGCCGATCTCCTCCTCCATCAGCGCCTCGATCTCGTGCGAGCGGGCGCCGCCGATCAGGATCAGCCGGCAATAGTCGCAGATGAACAGGACCAGGCCCTGGTCCTTGGTCACGTCGGGATAGTTCTTGAAGATCTCTGAATTCGCCGGGTCGTCGAAATGGGACTCGACCTCGTTGCGTGGCTTGGTCTTGATCTCGCGCAGGAGGGCGTGGATCAGGCCGAGCAGGGACAGGAAGTCCTTGCGCTTCGGTCCCTTGCCGGTGAACGCCTCCATGGTCGCCTTGCCGGAATCGACCACCGTCTTCATCGGGTTGGCGATCACGAAGGTGCCGGCGGCCATGCCGCCGATGATGACGAACTCCCAGGGCTGCCAGATCACGATCAGGTGGCCGCCCATGGCCACGAAACCGCCGAGCATGCAGCCGATGGCGATCAGCAGGCCGACGAGAATTCCCATATCCCGCAACGCTCCCTCTTGATGGGGCTACGGCTCTAAGGCCGGTGGCTTGCGCGGGGCTTTTTCTCGCCTCGCCGCCCGGTGCGCGGGGCTGCCGGGGCCTCGACCGGTGATCCGCCGCGCCGCTCGCGATGGGCGGACCGCCGAAGGGCAAGGTCGCGGCGCCTGATTTGCGCCGATCGGAGCTCCGGTTGCACGGACTTTGCCAATGCCGGCGTCGTTTCGCGGTGGGCAACGGCGACATGCCGCAAGGTCGATCGGGCGAAGCGTCGGAGTGATGAGGCCGATCTGCTTCAAATCGCCGGTGCATGGCGGCCGGACATCTCCGTCACCTTGCTGAACGCCTGGGGCCGAGGCGTCCTGGGGCCCGTGTGGATAGCGGGTATTACCACCGACTTAATCGGTTGCTAACGGGGCGGGTTCGATAGTGAGCAGGTCAGCGGCGCCACGGAGGGCCGTTGGAAGGCGCAACGGATGGGTTCTCACGAGCCCAAGACATGATGTCGAACCGTTGACCCGGTGAGAATCCGGATGTGTTAAAGCGCAGTCGGCCAGTGCATGCCCAAAGCATGATGCTGGTCGGCTGCACCGGTGAGAGCCCGGAACCTTGCACATTCCCGCCACGCCACAGCACCGGAAGCATCAGCCGTGACCAGCCTTCTCACCAACAACGCCGCGATGACGGCGCTGACCACGCTCAAGAACATCAACCAGAACCTGGACACGACCAGCAACCGCGTCTCTACCGGCCAGCGCGTCTCGGCCGCCTCGGACAACGCCGCCTACTGGTCGATCGCCACCACCGTGCGCACCGACAACGCCTCGCTCGGCGCGGTCAAGGACTCGCTCGGCCTCGGCTCGTCGTCGGTCGACACGGCCTATAACGGCCTCAACAGCATCCTGTCCGACCTGCAGAACATGCGCTCCAAGCTGCAGACGGCGCTGTCCCCGGGCGTCGACCGCACCAAGGTGCAGACCGAGATCGCCGCCATCCAGTCGAAGATGAAGGCGACGGCCGATTCCTCGAACTCGAGCGGCCAGAACTGGCTGTCGGTCAACTCGGCGACCACCAACACGGCCTACCAGGCGACCCAGAACGTGGTCGGCGGCTTTGCGCGCACGGCCAACGGCACGATCACGTTCTCGCAGGTCAGCGTCGACGTGCAGAGCATCAAGCTCTACGACACCAACTCCGCCAGCATCACGACCGCCGCGACCGGCGCTCAGTTCTCGGCCAGCACGTCGCTCACCGGGACGACGGGTTTCCGGCCGGGCGCCGCGGTCGGGACGGCCGGCACGGCGGATTTCAGCACCACCAACGAGGTGTCGTTCAACCTCGCCCTGACGCAGAACAACAACGCGATCCCCCCGGTCCCCACGACCGTGACCGCGAACATCGTCCTGAACAAGACCAGCCTGCAATCGGCCGCAAAGGATCTCACTAAGGTCACGACCGACGAGTTCCTTGAAGCCATCAACAACCAGATCACGGCTAAGATCGGCGCGAACAAGGCCATCGCTCTGCTCGACAGTGCCGGTCGCCTGACGTTCCAGTCGGTCGGTTCGGGGTCGGACGTCGCGCTGACGCTGACCAACGTGGCCGCCAGCTCCGGCAACACGCTGATCGACGTCGGCTTCACCGCCACGGTCCCGAGCAGCGGCTCCAATGCCAGCGGCAACGGCACCGCCGCCGGCACTCTGCCGGCGCAGGGCATCCTCGACACGGCCGGCAACACCTACGCGAATACCGGCCTCGGCTCGTACTCGATCGCCAATCTCGACATCTCGAAGCTGGTAGGCACCAAGGGCGACCTGGACCTTCAGGCGGTGATCACGGCGGTCGACAAGGCAATCGGCAAGGTGACGGATGCGGGCACGAAGCTGGGCGCCAACAAGACGCAGATCGACGGGCAGAAGGCGTTCGTCGACACGCTGATGAAGGCCAACGACCGCACCATCGGCATCCTGGTGGACGCGGACGTGGAGGAGGAGTCGACGAAGCTGAAGGCGCTGCAGACGCAGCAGCAGCTGGCGGTGCAGGCGCTCTCGATCGCCAACTCGGCGAGCCAGAACATCCTCTCGCTCTTCCGCTGAGCCGAGAGCACGGTTCCTCCGGGACGGGGCGGCCGCTCGGCCGCCGCTCCACGCCAGACCAAAAGGCCACGCCTCGCCGGCGTGGCCTTTTTGTTGTGCTTACTCTGAGTTATGGTTAACCAATCATTGCGATGTCTATTCGTAAATGTCTGTCAAGATTTAGGCTCTTTCGCAGGGGCGCCTTAAGCTTAATCATTGAATAACCTGTCGCGTGCAATCTCTCCCTATCGACGGGGCGGGCGGCGGTGCCGGTCCCAGGTCGGTGCAGGCGCAGCGGATGGGTTCTCACGAGCCCAAGACATGATGTCGAGCCGCTGACCCCGGTGAGAATCCGGATGTGTTAAAGCGCAGCCGATCAGTCCATGCCCGAAGCATGATGTCGGTCCGCTGCACCGGTGCAAGCCCGGAACCTTGCACATTCCCGCCACGCCACAACACCGGAAGCATCAGCCGTGACCAGCCTTCTCACCAACAACGCCGCGATGACGGCGCTGACCACGCTCAAGAACATCAACCAGCAGCTCGACACGACCAGCAACCGCGTCTCCACCGGCCAGCGCGTCTCGGCCGCCTCGGACAACGCCGCCTACTGGTCGATCGCCACCACCGTGCGCACCGACAACGCCTCGCTCGGCGCGGTCAAGGACTCGCTCGGCCTCGGCTCGTCGTCGGTCGACACGGCCTATAACGGCCTCAACAGCATCCTGTCCGACCTGCAGAACATGCGCTCCAAGCTGCAGACGGCGCTGTCCCCGGGCGTCGACCGCACCAAGGTGCAGACCGAGATCGCCGCCATCCAGTCGAAGATGAAGGCGACGGCCGATTCCTCGAACTCGAGCGGCCAGAACTGGCTGTCGGTCAACTCGGCGACCACCAACACGGCCTACCAGGCGACCCAGAACGTGGTCGGCGGCTTTGCGCGCACGGCCAACGGCACGATCACGTTCTCGCAGGTCAGCGTCGACGTGCAGAACATCAAGCTCTACGACACCAATTCGACCAGCGTCACCACCGCTGCCAGCGCCGCTCAGTTCGTAGGTTCGACCGCACTGACCGGGACGACGGGTTTCCGGCCGGGCGCTGCTGCGGGGACGGCCGGCACGGCGGATTTCAGCACCACCAACGAGGTGTCGTTCAACCTCGCCCTGACGCAGAACAACAACGCGATCCCCCCGGTCCCCACGACCGTGACCGCGAACATCGTCCTGAACAAGACCAGCCTGCAATCGGCCGCAAAGGATCTCACCAAGGTCACGACCGACGAGTTCCTCGACGCTGTCAACAACCAGATCACGGCTAAGATCGGCGCGAACAAGGCCATCGCCTCGCTCGACAGTGCCGGTCGCCTGACGTTCCAGTCGGTCGGTTCGGGGTCGGACGTCGCGCTGACGCTGACCAACGTGGCCGCCAGCTCCGGCAACACGCTGATCGACGTCGGCTTCACCGCCACGGTCCCGAGCAGCGGCTCCAATGCCAGCGGCAACGGCACCGCCGCCGGAACGATGCCGGCGCAGGGCATCCTCGACACGGCCGGCAACACCTACGCGAATACCGGCCTCGGCTCGTACTCGATCGCCAATCTCGACATCTCGAAGCTGGTGGGCACCAAGGGCGACCTGGACCTTCAGGCGGTGATCACGGCGGTCGACAAGGCGATCGCCAAGGTGACGGATGCGGGCACGAAGCTGGGCGCCAACAAGACGCAGATCGACGGGCAGAAGGCGTTCGTCGACACGCTGATGAAGGCCAACGACCGCACCATCGGCATCCTGGTGGACGCGGACGTTGAGGAAGAGTCGACGAAGCTGAAGGCGCTGCAGACGCAGCAGCAGCTGGCGGTGCAGTCGCTCTCGATCGCCAACTCGGCGAGCCAGAACATCCTCTCGCTCTTCCGCTAAGCGGAGAAGGGCAGTTCCTCCGGGACGGGGGCGGCCGCTCGGGTGCCGCCCCCACCGGACCACAAGGCCACGCCTCGCCGGCGTGGCCTTTTTTGTTGTTCTTATTTCTTGTTATGGTTGATCAAATATTACTCTATAGCCTGGCTCTATCGATCAATGTCTTGGTTTATTTGCAGGGGCGCTTTAAGATTAAGCATCGAACAACCTATCGCGTGCAATCTCTCCCTATCGACGGGGCGGGCGGCGGTGCCGGTCCCAGGTCGGTGCAGGCGCAGCGGATGGGTTCTCGCGAGCCCAAGACATGATGTCGAGCCGCTGACCCCGGTGAGAATCCGGATGTGTTAAAGCGCAGCCGATCAGTGCCATGCCCGAAGCATGATGTCGGTCCGCTGCACCGGTGCGAGCCCGGAACCTCGCAGATTCGTGCCACGCCACAACACCGGAAGCATCAGCCGTGACCAGCCTTCTCACCAACAACGCCGCGATGACGGCGCTGACCACGCTCAAGAACATCAACCAGAGCCTGGACACGACCAGCAACCGCGTCTCCACCGGTCAGCGCGTCTCGGCCGCCTCGGACAACGCCGCCTACTGGTCGATCGCCACCACCGTGCGCACCGACAACGCCTCGCTCGGCGCGGTCAAGGACTCGCTCGGCCTCGGCTCGTCGTCGGTCGACACGGCCTATAACGGCCTCAACAGCATCCTGTCCGACCTGCAGAACATGCGCTCCAAGCTGCAGACGGCGCTGTCCCCGGGCGTCGACCGCACCAAGGTGCAGACCGAGATCGCCGCCATCCAGTCGAAGATGAAGGCGACGGCCGATTCCTCGAACTCGAGCGGCCAGAACTGGCTGTCGGTCAACTCGGCGACCACCAACACGGCCTACCAGGCGACCCAGAACGTGGTCGGCGGCTTTGCGCGCACGGCCAACGGCACGATCACGTTCTCGCAGGTCAGCGTCGACGTGCAGAACATCAAGCTCTACGACACCAACTCGGTCAGCGTCACCACCGCCGCCACGACGGCGCAGATCGTCGCCGCGACCTCGCTGACCGGGACCACCGGCTTCGGATCGGGAACCGGTACGGCCGATTTCTCCGGCCCGAACGAGGTCTCGCTCTCGGTGAACGTGAGCGGCCTGGCCGGTACGCTGACGCTCAACACCGCAACCCTGCAATCGGCGGCCAAGGACCTGAACAAGGTCACGACCGACGAATTTATCAGCGCCCTCAACAACCAGATCTCCGCCAACGCCAATCTCAGCGGCAAGGTGGTGGCCGCCCTCGATACGGCCGGGCGCCTGACCTTCGCCACCACCGGTGCCGGGACGGCCGCGACGCTCGACGTGCAGCTCGCCAACGCATCGTCGGCCAGCAAGAAGGTGATCGATATCGGCTTCGGCACCGTGACGACAGCGGCACAGCCGGCCATCGTCACCGGCACGGCCATCACCACCTTCGATCTGTCGGGTGGCAACACGAAGACGATCTCGATCAACGACGGCTCGGCGACGAAGACCATCACCCTGAACGCCGCGAGCTTCACCGCGCTGGGTGGCGCGGCGACCTCGACGAGCAACACCGCGGTGAATACCACCGACATCGTGGCGATGCTCAACTCGGCGCTGGGTGCCGCGACGGCCAGCACGGTGAGCGCCACGCTCGCCAGCGGCAAGATCACCCTGACCAACTCGGTCGCCGCGAACGCGATCACGATCGGCGGCGCGGACGCGGCGAGCTACGGCTTCACGGCCGGCCCCACCAACCCGGCGGCGGCCGGCACCGTGGTGGTGCGGAGCGCAAAAGGCACCGACGCCGGAACGACGCCGGCGCAGGGCATCCTCGACACGGCCGGCAACACCTACTCGAATACCGGCCTCGGCTCGTACTCGATCGCCAGCATCGACATCTCGAAGCTGGTGGGCACCAAGGGCGACCTGGACCTTCAGGCGGTGATCACGGCGGTCGACAAGGCGATCGCCAAGGTGACGGATGCGGGCACGAAGCTGGGCGCCAACAAGACGCAGATCGACGGTCAGAAGGCGTTCGTCGACACGCTGATGAAGGCCAACGACCGCACCATCGGCATCCTGGTGGATGCGGACGTGGAGGAAGAGTCGACGAAGCTGAAGGCGCTGCAGACGCAGCAGCAGCTGGCGGTGCAGGCGCTCTCGATCGCCAACTCGGCGAGCCAGAACGTCCTATCGCTCTTCCGCTAAGCGGGGGAGGGCGGTCCCTGCGGGGACCGCCGACGGCCGAACGGAAAGAGCCGCCCGTGACCGTCGGGGTCGCGGGCGGCTCTTCGTTGTGGGGAGGCGGCGATCAGCCGACGAAGGTGTAGCCGGCCATGCGCTTGGCCTCGATCGGGTCGTAGCCGAGGCGCATCCGCAGCTTCTTGCGCAGCTTGCTGATGTGGCCCTCGACCACGCTCTCGTCGACCGCCGCGTCGAGATCGCCGTAGACCGCCTTGAAGATCTGGCCCTTGGTCACCGGCCGGCCGCGGTTGCGGGCGAGGTAGTCCAGGATGTCGCGCTCGCGCCGCGGCAGCATCAGGCTCTCGCCGTCGATCTCGGGATCGCGGCCGTCGGTATGGACCGTCAGGCGGCCGCTCTTGTCCGGCGTGCTCGCGGGCTTCGCCTCGCTGCGGTTGGTGCGGCGGCGGATCGCGCCGGCCCGGGCGATGATCTCGCGCACATGGACCGGCTTGCGGACCACGTCGTCGATGCCGGCGGTGAACAGGGCGAGGGTCTGCTCCAGGGAGCGGGTCTCGTTGAGCGCGATGATCGGCGCGCCGGACAGGCTGCGCAGGATGGCCGTGAAGGCGGTGCGGTCGGCGCAATCGCCGATCACGAAGCCCTGGACCGCCGCGAGGTCCTGGGCGAGATCCTGGGGTGGCGTGGCGTCGATCCAGGTACGGACGTCCCGCACGTCCAGCCCCCTGGCCGCAACGCCCTCCACGCCGAAGCCTTCCACGTATTGCGCGGCCACGTTTTCCCGCTCGTCGACGACGATGTACACGCCAGCCCCCAATTTTTTGACGCGTTGTCTTGCTCGCCTCCGGACAGAGGTGAGGTATCTTGATTCTTATATTGTCGAAAACGTGTTCCTGACGGAAGGTAATTTTCTTGCCGTCGCCCGAATCGCACCTTGCGGCGCGGTCTGGTGAACCATTCGTTAAGATATTTTCGCGCCCGGGTGGTTAATTTTCTGTAAATCGAGGCCCCTGCTGTCCACTTGCGGACACACCGTTGCGAACCCGCAACGAACCGAAAACTTCCTTTGCCGTGCAAGGATTTGGCAGGGTTCCGGCTCGGCTCCGGCTCGGAAAAGGCGCGCCGGCACCCCTCTCGGGGCGCGTTAACGGTTAAGGACGCGCCGTTCGCGCGCGGCCCGCCGGAGGCTATTCGGGGTCGGCGCGGACCGCCTCGCGGCCTCGCAGCCGAATCAGCAGCGGGGCCGACGCGGCGCTTCTCCTGCGTCACCCGGGAGATGAGCGATGGTCAAGGGGGCGTTCATCCACCTGCCCCGCTTCGCGGCACTTGGCTCGCAGCCGCTCAGCCGTCGAGCTCGGGGTAGCGACGGAAGATCCCGTCCTCGTTGAAGGGCGCGCGCCGGTCGCTCGCCAGATAGGCGGCGATGCGCGGCCGGGACGCCACGAGCCGATGGAGCGCGACGACCTTCGGCGTGGGTCCGAGCGCCCGCTCGGTGGCCCGCGGGAAGGCGTAGGCGAGGCCCTCGACGAGCTGGAACAGCGAGAGGTCGGCGTAGCTGAGGCGGGCGCCGACGAGGTGGCGCGGGCCGGCGGGGTTGGCGGCCAGCACCCGCTCGAACCAGGTCAGGAATTTCGGGATCCGGTTCTCGCGAAAGTCCCCGGCCCGGCGGGCGGCCTCGGCCCGCTGCTCCTCGTAATACAGCGCGGAGGCGATCGGGTGGTGGCTGTCATGGGCCTCGGCCACCGCGTCCGCGATGGTGAGCTGGATCTGAGTACGTCCTCATAATTTTTGTGGTATGCTGGTGTGTTATCAGGGGGCCGCGATGCGCGCCTTGCATCTGGACAAGCTGAACGTCGATCAGCTGCGCGGGCTTGACGATCTCTATCGCATGACGCGTGACGTCCGGGTCCGCACGCGTGCGCAGATGATCCTGCTGCTGGCCGAGCAGGGCCTCACCATCTCCGAGGTCGCCACGATCGTGCGCGAGAGCGGTGAGACGGTCCGACGCTGGGTCCATCGCTATGAGGCCGAGGGCATCGACGGACTCTCCGACGCGCCGCGCTCGGGCAAGCCGGCCAAAGCCGGAGCCGCCTATCGCGAGCGGCTGGTCGAGCTGGTGCGGCGACGGCCCCGCGCCCTGGACCTGCCGTTCTCGATGTGGACCGCCGCCCGGCTGGCCGACCGCTTGGCGGAGGAGACGGGCTTGCGCATGAGCGTGGCGAGCATCCATCGACTGTTGCGCTCGGCTGGTCTGGGGTTCGGTCGTCCCCAGCACACGATCAGCAGCCCGGATCCGGACTATGCTGTCAAAAAAAGGCGGTCGAACGCGCTCGCGACGGCCTGAGGCCCGGCTCGGTCTTCTACTACGCCGACGAGTTCAACATCAGCTGGTATCCGACCTTGCGGCCGATGTGGGGTCCCAAGGGGCAGCAGGTGATGATCCCGACCCCGATGCAGCCGACGCGGCGCTATGGGCTCGGGGCGGTTGATTGGCAGAGCGGCCAGACGGTGGTCCTCACCCGCCCTCATAAGCGGCGACGCGAGGTCGCTGAACTCCTCGAAGCGCTCCTGAAAAAGCACCCGACCGAGACCGTCTACGTCGCCTGGGATAATGCCAGCACGCACGAGGACGATGAGGTCGAGGCGGTGCTGCGCGGCGCGGCCGGGCGCCTCGTCCTGCTTTACCTCCCGACCTACAGCCCGTGGCTGAACCCGATCGAGATGCTCTGGCGCCAGTTCCGCCGCGAGGTCACACACTGCGAGCTGTTCGCCAGCATCGACGCTCTGGTTGAAGCCGCCCAGGCTTTCTTCGACCGTTACAACCGCAAGCCAGGCGGTGTCTGCTCCATCATTGGAGCGCATCCCACATGACTTCCGCGGCTGTACTTGGTGGGTCCAGATCCGGTCCGCCTCGCTCTCAGCCACGAGGCCGAGGCGCGGCCCGAGATGCAGCAGGATCGCGGCGGTCTGGCCGATCACCAGGTCGCCGTCCCGCAGGTAGGGCGGCGCGAAGGGCGGCCGGGGCGGCGCCTCCAGGCCCGCCATCAGGCCGTCGACGCCGTCCTCGCGGGCGACGTCGACGTACTCGGCCCCGGCCTCCTCCAGGGCGAGACGGACGAACTCGCCCCGGCCCTGGATCGACGGCCAGTAATGGAGCTCGTAGGCCATGGGCGCCGTCCTTCGCGTCACCTTCGCGCGCCGGCGCCCGGACCGGCCGGGCGCCGGCGCCGACTCACCAGCCGCGCATCTCGTCGTGGTTCGGACGCCGGCCCTGCGGCGTCAACCCGTCGATGACGCCCGGCAGCACCTGGGCGAGCTGCGCCAGCAGGTCGTTCCGGTCCATCCCGGTCTGGCGGCTCAGGGTCTCGACCGTGTCGGGACCCAGCGCCTGGGCGAGCTGCTGCGGCTGGATCGGCCGGTTGTGGCCGGGACCGATCCACGATTCGATCATCTCGCCGAGGCCGCCCCGGCGGAACCTGTCGATGAGCTGGTCGAGGCCGCCGCCGGCCGCATCTTCCGGCTGCTCCCGGTCGAGGCGGGAATACGGCCCGGCGCCCTGGTCGAACGGGTTCTGGACGCCGCCACCGCCGGCGGGGGAGGGGGGCGCAGCGCCCCCGGGGCCGTCGAGCATCCCGGCGAGGTCGGAATAGGGATTGTCCGGGTCCTCGCCGCGCCGGCTGCGGGGCGCGTCGTCCCGCGGGTCGGGGGTGTCGTAGCCGCGCGGGTCCGGGGCATAGCCGTCCTCGGGCCCGGATTGCGGCGCCGGCCGGCGGCCGCCGCCGAAGATGTCGCCGAAGCCGCCCTGCATCGCCTTGGCGGCGAGCAGCATCAGCAGCGCCTTGACCAGGGGCGACATGGCTCCGGAGCCGCCCCCGTGATTCCCCCCTTGATGGTCTCCTGGCCGGCCGCCGCCGCCGAGGACGTTGCCGAGCACCGAACCGATGACCTGATCGAGCAGACCCATGGGCACCTCCCCTCGCGCCTATCACGCGAGGATTAACCGTGCTGGCCGTCAAGCGGTTTCGTTACCGGCGATCGCCCGCCCCGTTGCCGCCGCCGGTGGCGCGCCGGTCCTTGGCATCGAGCTGGTCGAGGGGGTTGGTGCGCGAGCGCGCATTCCCGCTGAGCCCGGTATCGCCGGGCATGACCTTGGTGTCGGGCTTGATCGCCTGGGGCGGCGCGATCCCGGAGGCGTCGCCGCGCGCGCCGTCGGGGATGTCGGCCTGGGTCGGCTGGTCGCGCCGGTCGGAGATCGCGAGGGCCGGGGCGGCGCTCGCGACGAGGAGGAGAAGGGCGGAGGCGATGCGGGCGGTCGGGGACATAAAGGGCGGGGACATGGCAGTCTCCTGCGGTCATCTCGCAGGGGCAAAGCGGGCCGAAGCTCTGCGGTTCCGGCGGGATCGCCGGAAATCCCGCCGGATCCCGTCCATGATCCGCCCATGCGGAAAGGGCCGCCCATGGGGCGGCCCTTCGATCGGATTACAGGTTGATCAGGGCGTTGGCGGTGCCGAATGCCGTCATGGCGAGGCCGCCGGCCAGGACACCGATCATGCCGTAGGACACGGCACGCAGAAAGCGCATCTCGCTCATCGTTCGTCTCCGTCAGATCAGCAGCGGTAGCCGCCGGAGGTCTGGCCGTATTGCTTGACCGGGAAGTTCTGCTGGTTGGCATTGCCCTCCGAGGCCGAGCTCATCGGGCAGGCGCCGTAGAACGGCACGCTGGCATTGCGGGAGCCGATCGAGCCGGTGGTCTCGACGTCGCGGGGGCCGAACGGATGGGCGGGGGAGTTCGCGCTGAATGCCATCGCGGACGAGATCGGAGCGACGCCAAGGACAAGAGCGGTGACGACGGCGGCGATACGGGTCTTCATGTGGTATTCAGGCTCCTTTTTCGCAGTACAGTCCGGAGCTGCCGGCCTGCTTCCGCTGCGATGATCGGAATATAGGTGGCCCGCCCTGGCCGCGATGTGCCCCTGCGCACGCGGCGGGGTGGAACAACAACTGGCCCTTCCGCGTGGTGGGCGGCGATCGCCGGGCGGGCGCCCGCGCGGGAGCCGACCTCCAGGCGGAAGGGAGCATCCCCGGCACCTCCGCCTCCCTCAGGCGCCAACCTCGCGGGCGTCACATCCCGCTACCACCCCGGCGGCTTCCCTGGAGCTAGTCTAAGCGGCGACACCCGAGCGGTTGCTCACGCGAAACGAGGTTCCTGCTGCCGATGGCCAAGCCCGTCCACTCGATGATCCGTGTCCTCGACGAGGAGCGGTCCCGCGCCTACTACGCCCGCGCCTTCGGCCTCGAACTCGCCGAGAGGGTCGGCTTCGACGGTTTCGCGCTCGTCTACCTGCGCCATCCCTCGTCGCCGTTCGAGCTGGAGCTGACGGTCAACTTCGATCGCACCGAGCCCTACGACCTCGGCGACGGCTACGGCCACCTCGCGGTGGTGGTGGACGACGTCGATGCCGAGCATGCCCGCTTCACGCAGGAGGGCCTGCCCGCCACCCCGGTGAAGGACTTCCAGCACCAGGGCAAGACGCTTGCCCGCTTCTTCTTCGCCACCGATCCGGACGGCTACAAGATCGAGGTGATCCAGAAGGGCGGCCGCTTCGGCTGATCGCGATTCCGTCGGCCCGGCAAGCGCGCAAAGACGCGCCAGACCGGCAAGCGCGCGAAGACGCGCCCCGGGCCGGCCGGCACATCACAAGAACCACACGACAACCATCACCCGAGAGGAGACGCCCGATGAGAGAAGTCGATCCGCGCACGCGGTTCAGCCGCCGCGGCTTCCTGCAGAGCGCCGCCGTGGCGGCGCCGGCCGCGGCACTCGCCACCGGCGCCGGGCTCCAGGTCTCGGAGGCCTGGGCCGAGAACGGCGCCGCCCTGGCCCCGGCCGAGCTGAAGACCCTGGTGAAGATGGCGCGGGACATCTACCCGCACGACTTCCTCGGCGACGTCTACTACATCACGGCGATCAAGCCCTGGGACGGCAAGGCCGCCGCCGACCCAGGCGTGAAGACGCTGCTGAAGGAGGGCGTGCGCCGCCTCGACGAGGATTCGCAGGCCCGCCACAAGGTCGCCTACGCCCAGATCGGCTGGGAGGCCGACCGGGTCGCGGTGCTCGAGGGCATCAGCCACACCGACTTCTTCAAGAAGATCCGCTCCGACCTCGTCGTCTCGCTCTACAACCAGCCCGAGCTGTGGCCGAAATTCGGCTACGAGGGATCGTCCGCCGACAAGGGCGGCTACATCAACCGCGGCTTCAACGACATCGACTGGCTGCCGAAGGTCTGACCGGCCGGCCCGATCGATCCGGCGTCGACACACGACGCGACAACGCAAGAACAATCAACGAACAACCGCGCCGGCCCGGCCGCGACCGGCCGCGCGGACCGGAGGAAACCATGGCCACATTCGACCTGAACGACGACGGCCTCGTCGTCATCGTCGGCTCGGGTGCCGGCGGCGGCACGCTCGGCACCGAGCTGGCGCTCAAGGGCATCCGCACCGTCATCCTCGAGGCCGGCGCCCGCCACAACATGGAGGATTTCGTCAACGACGAGTGGGCGAGCTTCGCCCAGCTCGCCTGGACGGACATGCGCACCACCTCGGGCTCGTGGCGGGTGGCGCGGGACTTCCCCAACCTGCCGGCCTGGATCGTCAAGGCGGTGGGCGGCTCCACCGTGCACTGGGCCGGCGCCTCCTTGCGCTTCGAGGAGCACGAGTTCCGCATCCGCGACCATTACGGCGCGCTTCCCGGTGCCAACCTCCTCGACTGGCCGATCACCCGGGCCGAGCTGGACCCCTGGTACGAGAAGGCCGAGGACCGGATGGGCGTGACCCGCACCAACGGCATCCCGGGCCTGCCGGGCAACAACAACTTCAAGGTGATGGAGGCCGGCGCCCGCCGCGTCGGCTACAAGGAGGTCCATACCGGCCGGATGGCGATCAACAGCGAGGAGCGGCACGACCGCGGCGCGTGCCAGCAGATCGGCTTCTGCTTCCAGGGCTGCAAGTCGGGAGCGAAGTGGTCGACCCTGATCGCCGAGATCCCCCGCGGCGAGGAGACCGGCAACCTGGAGGTCCGCCCGAACTGCATGGCGCTCCGCATCGAGCACGACGCCTCGGGCAAGGTGACGGGCGTGGTCTATGCCGATGCGGACGGCAAGCTGCAGCGCCAGAAGGCCCGCATCGTCGCGGTGGCCGGCAACTCGATCGAGAGCCCGCGCCTCCTCCTCAACAGCGCCTCCTCGCTGTTCCCGGACGGGCTCGCCAATTCGTCGGGCCAGGTCGGCCGCAACTACATGCGGCACATGACCGGCAGCGTCTACGGCGTGTTCGAGAAGTCGGTGCACATGTATCGCGGCACCACCATGGCGGGCATCATCCGGGACGAGGCGCATCACGACCCGAAGCGCGGCTTCTCCGGCGGCTACGAGATGGAGACGGTCTCCCTCGGCGTGCCGTTCATGGCGGCCTTCCTCAATCCCGGCGCCTGGGGCCGCTCCTTCACCAGCGCGATGGAGCAGTATCCGCGCATGGCCGGGATGTGGCTCGTCGGCGAGGACATGCCGCAGGAGACGAACCGCATCACCCTCGACCCGACGGTCAAGGACAAGCACGGCATGCCGGTTGCGAGCGTCCACTACGACGACCACCCCAACGACGTCGCGATGCGCAACCACGCCTACAAGCAGGGCGCGGCGATCTACGAGGCGGTCGGCGCCACCGTCACCTACCCGGTCACGCCCTATCCGAGCACCCACAACATGGGCACCAACCGGATGAGCGCGAAGCCGCGGGACGGCGTTCTGAACAAGTTCGGCCAGACCCACGACGTCAAGAACCTGTTCGTCTCCGACGGCAGCCAGTTCACCTCGGGGGCGGCCTGCAACCCGACCCTGACCATCGTGGCGCTCGCCCTGCGCCAGGCCGACCACATCGCCGGCGCGATGCAGAGGCGGGAGATCTGATGCGCGCCACCCTCTCGCTCCTCGTCCTGCCCCTGCTCGCGGCGCTCGCCGCGGGCCCCGCCCTGGCCCAGGGACCCTCGGCGCCGGGCTCGGCCACCCCCGCCGCGCCCGCGCCGCAGCCCGGCGGGGCCGCGGCCTACCCGAACAGCCCCGGCGGCCAGCCGGCGGCCGAGCGGGACGGCCGCTCGGTCGCGACCGACCATGCCGCCTGCCCGGGTCCCGGCCCGTGCCCGGCGGCGCCCGGTCCCTCCGGCGCGGCGGATGCGAGCCGCACCGCGGCGCCGAGCAGCTCGGTCGGCCGGACGGGCAGCGTGCCGAGCACCGCCTATCCGGACGCGCCCGGCGGGATGCCGTCGAACCGGCCGGACGGGACCGCGCCGCGCTAGAGCGGCGCCCGATCACATGGCAATCGGATGCTGCTCTCATGCCGCCGCGCCTTCGAACGGACTCGTTCGAAGGCGCTGGCTAGGCCCGGACGGGCGCCGGCGCTGATGCGCCGGACGCTTTCGCATCGACGTGTCGATGCGAAAGCGCGATGGTATAAGTCTTTGATTTTGCCGCATTGTCTGCGACGGACCGGTGTCCGATCCGTCGGAAGATGCTCTCGCACAGGCCCCGATCACGACGCGATCGGGGCTCTTCGCTGCCGTCACGCGCCGGTCCCGGTCCCACCGCATCAGGCGCGCCCCTGGACCGGCAGGTCGGCGAGACGGGGCCGGTTCCGCTCGATCAGGGCCGCGGCGAGCATGGCCTCGAGGCGGATCAGGTCCTCGTCGGGCTCTGGCTGCCAGCCGCAGCCGCAGCGCGGCGCCGGGCCGTGCAGGGAGGCGATCTGGCGGTAGAGCGTCCCGACCGTGCGGGCTGCCGCCTCGAGCGCCGCCATCGGCGGCATCGGGCCCCGCTCCAGGGCCTCCCAGAAGGCGAGCGTCAGGGCCTGCTCCAAGGCATCCTGCCGCCGAGCCTCCAGCGCCTCGGCCTCGGTTCTCAGGCGCTCGCGCTGATGCAGATTCATCGCCCGCTCCTCGACTCGCTGAAGAGGCCGACCAGCCGCTCCCAGGGCAGGCCGACCGGCGGCCATCCTTCGCGGATCAAGCCCGCACAGCCGTGAATCAGGAACAGCGCTCGCGCCATCGCGGCCTCCATCTCGGGTCGTGCCGGGGTCCGGCGCGCCTTGAATGCAGCACCTCGTCTGTGGACGCAAGATCCATGCGAGATATTGGAGGTTTTCTACTTTGCGATATCTGATCTATATTATCAAGTGAATTATGAAAATTCCAAAGTGCGGGTGGGCGTCGTCCGGGTGGGCCGGAGGCGGATTGGCAGCGGCGGCGGGAGCGGCTACTGGGGCGCCGACGCATTCCCAGATCCTTGCCCGAATGCCTGAAGGCTCGAGACCGATGACCGACACCCCGCCCGACCGCCTCAGCACCGATCCGCGCAGCCCCTTCCACGACGCCGCCCTGCTCGAGCGCGGCGTCGGCGTGCGCTTCAAGGGCGTCGAGAAGACCAATGTCGAGGAGTATTGCGTGAGCGAGGGCTGGGTGCGCCTCGCCGCCGGCAATGCCAAGGACCGCTTCGGCAATCCGATGACCGTGAAGCTGAAGGGCCCGGTCGAGCCCTATTTCCGCACCCCCGGGGCCGACGCCCCTAGCGAGTAGCCCCGCCCCGCGGGGGAGCTTCCGCCCGCAAGGCGACGAGGTCGAGGCGGCGGGTCACCATCTGCAAGCCCCCCGCCTCGTCCCGCGGCCACTCGTCCTCGGGCCGGTCGCGGTACAGCTCCACCCCGTTGCGGTCCGGGTCGTCGAGGTAGAGCGCCTCGCTGACCCCGTGGTCGCTCGCGCCGGTGAGCGGGATGCCGGCGGCGTCGAGCCGGGCCAGCGCGTCGGCGAGGGCCGCCCGGGTCGGGTACAGGATCGCCACGTGGTAGAGCCCGGTATGGCCGGGCGGCGGCGGCGTCCCGCCCGCACTGTTCCAGGTGTTGAGCCCGATATGGTGGTGATAGCCGCCGGCCGACACGAAGGCGGCCTGGGTGCCGTAGCGCTGCATCAGCGCGAAGCCGAGCACCCCGCAATAGAAGCCGAGCGCCCGGTCGAGATCGGCCACCCGCAGATGGACATGCCCGATGCGGGTGCGCGGGTCGATCGATGCGGTCATGCTTCGCTCCTTCGCATGCGTCACCCCTTGCAGAGGCCTGCGCAGACTGCACCCTTTGAGATTGTCCGGAAATCCGGCATCTCGTAGCATCACTTCACACGCCCAGAGTGAGATCGAGCCGTGCCCGACCGGCTGACCGGAATGCAGATCTTCGTGCGCGTCGCCGCGACCGGCAGCTTCTCGGCCGCCGCGCGGGCGCTCGGCCTGTCGCAGAGCGGCGTCACCAAGCACGTCGCCGCCCTCGAGGACCGGCTCGGCGCCCGGCTCCTGCACCGCACCACCCGCCGCCTGACCCTGACCGAGGCCGGCCGGCACTATCTGGAAGCCTGCGAGCGCATCCTCGCCGAGATCGACGAGGCCGAGGCGGCGGCCGGCGCCGAGGCGGCGGAGCCCCGCGGCACCCTGCGGCTCAACGTGCCCGTCTCGTTCGGGGTGCTGCAGGTCGCCCCCGCTCTGGCGGATTTCGGACGCGCCTACCCGTCGCTGACGATCGAGCTCGGCCTCAACGACCGGCCGGTCGACCTGATCGAGGAGGGCTGGGACCTGGCGCTCCGGATCGGCCACCTGCGCGATTCGAGCCTGGTCGCCCGGGCCCTCGCCCCGTGCCGGATGCGGGTCTGCGCCGCGCCGTCCTACCTGGCGGCCCATGGCCGGCCGCGCCGCCCGGAGGATCTCCGCGACCACGACTGCCTCGGCTACACCCTGGCGAGCAGCGACGGCTGGCGCTTCGAGGGCAGTACCGTCTCGGTCTCGGGCTCGCTGCGCGCCTCGAACGGCGCCGCCCTGGTGGCCGCCGCCGCCGCCGGGCTCGGGGTGATCTACCAGCCGACCTTCCTGGTCGGCGATGCGCTTCGCCGCGGCAGCCTGGTGGCGCTCGATCTCGGGGCCATCCCCTCCCTGCCGATCCACGCGGTGATGCCCTCGCGCCGCCGCCCGCCCGCCAAGGTCCGGGCCCTGGTCGAGTTCGTGGCGGCCCGCTTCGCCGACCCGCCCTGGGACCGGGACCTGCCCGCCCCGCTCGGGGCCGAGGATCCGCTGCCCCGGGCCGCCACCGGGCCGGAGCCGGTCGATCCGCGCCCGATCGATGCGAGGCTGCCGTGAGCCGGCTCGTCCCGCCGCGCGGCCTCCCGGCGGAGATCCGCCAGGCCACGGGCCTGCCGCGCACCGAGGCGGTCTTGCCCGGCCTGGACTTCCCGGACCGGGATTTCCTGCGGCTGATCGAGGGTCACGGCCTGACCGGCAGCTGGACTTGGGATTTCACCCGCAACGAGCAGGTCTGGTCCCCGGGCCTCTACCGGCTGCTCGGCTTCGAGCCCGGCAGCGTGCGGGCGGATTTCGGCGTGTTCCTCGGCCTCGTCCATCCGGAAGACCGGCCGGTCATCGAGGCCAACAGCGTGGTGATGCGGGAGGGGGTCTTCCACGATCACACCGTCCGGGTGATCCGGCCCGACGGGTCGCTGCGGATGCTGGCGAACCGCGGCACCGCCTACTTCACCCCCGAGGGCCGGCCGCGGGCGGTGGCCGGGGTGGTGCTGGACGTGACGGATGCCGAGCGCATGGCCGGCCTGCACCGCGAGGAGCAGCGCCGCAAGCGGGCCTTGTTCGAGCAGGCGCAGACTTGGATGCACGCCTCGCCCTACTCGGCCTCCCTCCGCATCGCCTCGCGCGAGCTCCTGACCCTCACCGGCCTGACCCAGCAGGAGTTCCACGACGACTGGACCCGGATCCTGGTGCCGGAGGAGCGCGCCCGCACCCACGATTACGTCCTCTCGCGGGTCGAGGCCGGGCAGCCCTTCGTGGTCGAGAACCATCTGGCCCTGGCCGGCGGCGAGCGCGGCCTGTTCCGGGGCGTGTTCGTCCCGGTGCGCGGCACCGACGGGCGGATCGAGACCTGGGCCAGCCTGAATTCCCGGATCGACCGGATCCGCCCGGTCCCCATAGCCCCCGTCCCCCCGGGCGCGGTGCGGCACGGCCTGGAGCAGGCGGTCCAGGGCGCGCATCTGCGCGCCGCCCGCGGGCTGCTCGGCTGGTCGATGACCGACCTCGCCGAGGCCAGCAGCCTCTCGCTCTCGACCATCCGGCGCCTGGAGGAGGGGAACGAGGGGCCGGCGGCCCGCAGCCGCCACGCCGCGGTCGAGGCCCTGCGCCGGGCCGGCATCGGCTTCGTGCTCGTCGCGGGCGACGCGATCGCGGTCGCCAAGGTGCGGTGAGCCGCACGAGGTGGTCAAGGTGCGGTCACGAGAGCCCTTTCCGGCTCCGGCAGGGGTTGCCATATGGGGTTCATGCCCGCCCCCAAGAAGCCCCGCCTGTCGACCGGCAAGGCCTCGAAGCCCGAGCTGAAGCCGCTCGATCCGTTCCTCGCCGAGCTCTTGAACCCGGCGCTGAACCGCGACCGCCTGCCCGCCATCGAGCCGCCGCCCGAGCCACCGAAGCGCGGGCGTCCGCGCAAGGACGCGGCCGACGTCAAGCCACCCTCCGGCAAGGCACCCTCTGGCAAGGCACCCTCCGGGCCTGCCCGCAAGGGCAAGCGCGTGCAGGAAGCGACCCCCGCCGGCTTCGGCGAGGCGCCGCAGGCCGCCTTCGCGCACGGCACGGCGGCCGATGTCGAGCCGGCGCTGGCCCAGGCCCTCGGCCTGCGCGAGCCGGACGGCGAGGCGGTGGAGGAGCGCGGGTCGCTCGCGAGCGAGGGCGTCTCGGCCACGGTCGACGCGCTGACCAGGCTCCTCACCGAGGGCAACCCGCTGTTCAAGAACGGCGAGCTGTGGCGCCCGCACCGCCCCGAGCGGCCGCAGAAGTCCGAGGGCGGCGTCCCGTTCCGCCTCAAGTCCGACTTCACGCCGGCCGGCGACCAGCCCCGCGCCATCGCCGAGCTGGTCGCCGGCGTGAAGGGACAGGAGCGCGACCAGGTGCTGCTCGGGGTCACGGGCTCGGGAAAGACCTTCACGATGGCCAAGGTCATCGAGGAGACCCAGCGCCCGGCCCTCATCCTCGCCCCCAACAAGACCCTGGCGGCGCAGCTCTACGGCGAGTTCAAGAGCTTCTTTCCCGACAACGCCGTCGAGTATTTCGTTTCGTACTACGATTATTACCAGCCTGAGGCCTATGTTCCGCGCTCCGACACCTTCATCGAGAAGGAATCGTCGATCAACGAGCAGATCGACCGGATGCGCCACTCCGCCACCCGGGCGCTCCTGGAGCGCGACGACGTCATCATCGTCGCCTCGGTCTCGTGCATCTACGGCATCGGCTCGGTCGAGACCTATACGGCGATGTCGTTCACGGTCAGCCTCGGCGAGAAGATCGAGCAGCGGCAGCTCGTCGCCGACCTGGTGGCGCTGCAATACAAGCGCATCCAGTCCGACTTCGCCCGCGGCACCTTCCGGGTGCGCGGCGACGTGATCGAGCTGTGGCCGGCCCACCTGGAGGACCGCGGCTGGCGCATCGGGCTGTTCGGCGACGAGATCGAGTCGATCTCGGAATTCGATCCGCTCACCGGCAAGACCATCAACACGCTCAAGTTCGTCAAGGTCTACGCCAACAGCCACTACGTGACGCCGCGCCCGACGCTGCAGCAGGCGGTCAAGGGCATCAAGGACGAGCTGAAGTGGCGGGTCGAGGAGCTGACCCGGATGGGCCGGCTGATCGAGGCCCAGCGCCTGGAGCAGCGCTGCACCTTCGACCTCGAGATGATCGAGGCCACGGGCGCCTGCAACGGCATCGAGAACTATTCGCGATACCTCACCGGCCGGAAACCCGGCGAGCCGCCGCCGACCCTGTTCGAGTACCTGCCCGACAACGCCCTCGTCTTCACCGACGAGAGCCACGTCACGGTCTCGCAGATCGGCGGCATGTACCGGGGCGACTTCCGCCGCAAGGCGACGCTCGCCGAATACGGCTTCCGGCTGCCCTCCTGCCTCGACAACCGCCCGCTGCGGTTCGAGGAATGGGACGCGATGCGCCCGCAATCGATCCACGTCTCGGCGACGCCGGCGAAGTGGGAGCTGGAGCAGACCGGCGGCGTCTTCGCCGAGCAGGTCATCCGGCCGACCGGCCTCGTCGACCCGGTGATCGAGGTGCGCCCGGCCCGCTCCCAGGTCGACGACCTCTTGGGGGAGGTGAAGGAGGTGGCGGCCGCCGGCTACCGCACGCTGGTGACGACGCTGACCAAGCGCATGGCCGAGGACCTGACCGAGTACCTGCACGAGAACGGCGTGCGGGTGCGCTACATGCACTCGGACATCGACACCCTGGAGCGCATCGAGATCATCCGCGACCTGCGGCTCGGCGCCTTCGACGTGCTGATCGGCATCAACCTCCTGCGCGAGGGCCTCGACATCCCGGAATGCGCGCTGGTCGCCATCCTCGACGCCGACAAGGAGGGTTTTCTCCGCTCCGAGACCTCGCTGATCCAGACCATCGGCCGCGCCGCCCGCAACGCCGAGGCCCGCTGCATCCTGTACGCCGACCAGGTCACCGGCTCGATGGAGCGGGCGATGGCGGAGACCGAGCGCCGGCGCAAGAAGCAGCTCGCCTACAACGCGGAGCACGGCATCACGCCCCAGAGCGTGAAGCGCAACATCGCCGACATCCTGGAGAGCGTCTTCGAGCGCGACCACGTCCAGGTCGATACGGGGCTGGCCAAGTCCGCCGTGACGGTGGGCCACAACCTCAAGGCGGTGATGGCCGACCTCGAGAAGCGGATGCGGACGGCCGCCGCCGACCTCGACTTCGAGGAGGCGGCGCGCCTGCGCGACGAGCTCAAGCGGCTCCAGGCCACCGAACTCGCCATCGCCGACGACCCGATGGCCGGACAGGCCGAGGTCGAGCGCGAGGCCGGCCGCTTCGGCGCCAAGCGCAAGCGCAGGGGGCCTGACTCCTTGGGGCCTGAATCCCTGAGCTACGGCCCCGGCGGCAAGGGTACCTCCGACGAGGGCACCCGCATCCGCGAGCCCGACCTCGACGACATGGGCCCGGGCACCGACCGCGAGGTGCCCTTCACCTACGCCGAACGCCCGACCGGCCGCTCGACGCAGGGCTTCCCGGGCCAGCGGCCGAAATACAAGGGGCGCAAGGGGCGGGGCTGAGGGGCGAGGGGAGCGCTCGTCGTGGAAGCCGCCCGGCCATGCCGAACCGGCTTCGATGGAGCCATTCCGGCTCCTCGTATGCCCACGCCCGTCGGCGAGAGGAGAGCGTCGGACGAAGTCGATCCTGGGTGCCGGCATCGTGGCGGTGATCCTGCTTCCCGCGCCCGTGCTGGCGCAGGCGGCGCAGACGACCGCCGCCGGCCTGCGGTTGCCCCAGGTCATTGCCGGCAAGTCCCCGGCGCCCGATGCCGGCAGGGACGTCGCCGCCGCTCCTCCGGCGCATGTCGACTCGCTGGCGGACGACGTCAACCGGCCGCTCTCCGCGACCGCGGAGCCGCCGCCCGACCCGCTCGTCACGCACCGGCCGGAGCCGGCCCGCCGATAGCGCCCGCGGAACGTCTCTCCGGCAGTGAGCCGGCCGGTTTTCCCCCGAGGACACGCCCGGTTTGCCTGTCCGACATCGCCCGAACTGGCCGGGTTCTCTCCCCTCTGCTGCGTTCGCGCGCCGCAGTGTCAGACCCGCTTGCGGAACACTTGCGGAACGCTTACCATGTTCGCGATTTGTTTCCGGAGCGCGCCAGCGCGGGGATGAGAGTGTCACATGCTCACGCGTAAGCAGTTGGACCTGCTCCGCTTCATTCAGCAGAGAATGCGCGAGACGGGTGTCCCCCCGTCCTTCGACGAGATGAAGGACGCCCTCGATCTCAAGTCGAAATCGGGCATCCACCGCCTGATCACGGCCCTGGAGGAGCGGGGCTTCCTGCGCCGCCTGCCGAACCGGGCCCGGGCGATCGAGGTGATCCGCCTGCCCGACACGGGGACCGGGCCGGTCGCGGCCGCATCCGGGGGAACCGGATCCGGCGCCGAGGTGGTGCGGTTCAACCCCAGCGTGGTCGAGGGCGGGCGCGCCCACGAGCCGAAGCGGCCCGCCGGCATCCCGGCGATGACGACGGCGTCGGACGAGAACGGCCAGTCGGTCAGCGTGCCGGTCATGGGCCGGATCGCCGCCGGCACGCCGATCTCGGCGATCCAGAGCCAGAGCCGCTCGGTGGCGATGTCGCCGGACTTCCTGGCCAGCGGCGAGCATTACGCCCTGGAGGTGCGCGGCGACTCGATGATCGAGGCCGGCATCCTCGACGGCGACCTGGTGGTGATCCGCCGCCAGGAGACCGCCAATACCGGCGACATCGTGGTGGCGCTGATCGACGACGAGGAGGCGACCCTCAAGCGCCTGCGCCGCCGCGGCTCCTCGATCGCGCTGGAAGCCGCCAACCCGGCCTACGAGACAAGGGTGCTCGGGCCGGACCGGGTGCGGATCCAGGGCCGGCTGGTGAGCCTGGTCCGGAAGTATTGAGGCGATCAGACAGGAAGGCGGGCCTGATGTCGGCCCGCTTCATGCTGCGCTCGGATGCCTCGCGAGCCGTCGGCGCCCTCAGGCTGGCCGGCTGAAGACGCGCGACGCCGTCGGAAAGCCGGCGGTTCCCTGCTCGTCGAGGCCGAGATTGGCGGCGAGAAGGTGGCGCGGCGCCTGGGCGAGCCAGAGCGCCAGCGACGTCTCGCTGTAGACGCCGCTGTCATGCACGCCGACGATCTCGGCCGTCTCTGTTCCGGTATTCTCGACGGAATGCCCGCAGGCCCGCGGGATGCAGGCGCAGTCGCCGGGGCCCAGCTCGGCCACGGCCAGGCGCTTGTCGGGCCCGAACAAGGTCACGCGCGTGCGCCCCCGCAGGACGTAGTGCCACTCGTTCGCGCCCGGGTGCCAGTGCGGGGTGTGGATCGCGCCGGGCGCGAGCCGGACGAGGAGGCCTGTCATCCCCGACGAGACCGGGAAGGCGGTCGCGGGCGCCACCCGCATCGTGCTGCCGGCGGCATCCACGATCGCCTCGCTCCCCGCCAGCCCGTAGCGATGCGACCGCGACGGCGCGAGGGGCCGCCCGGCGCGCGCGGCCGGGCCGTCGAGGGGCAGGACGGGCCCCTGCATGATGTAGGTCTCGCCCGGGGGAAGCGCCGCCAGCGTCGCCTCCGGCACGCCGAGAGCGTGGCCGAGGATCGCCGGATCGAAGCGGCTCATCCAGTCGGAGAGCCCGAAGGTGCCGTGCTCGCCGTAGAGGCCGTCGTCGAAGGCGAGGATCGCGTGGCACGGATCGGTCCCGAGGGTCTGGATCGCGTGGGCGTGGCCGCCGGGAAAGTACCAGGTGTCCCCGGGCGCGAAATTGACCACCTCCATCTCGCCTGCGGCGTCGATCACCGTCGCCTGGCAATGGCCGGCGACGATGTAGCCCCACTCGGCGGAGGTGTGCCAATGCATCTCGCGCACGCCGCCCGGATTGAGGAACAGATGCGCGCCCGCGATCCCGGTCGCGATGGGAAGCTGGCGCGTCGTGACGTCCCGGGCCCAGCCGCCCGAGGTCGCCTTGATCGGGCCGGCATCGAGCGAGATCGTGAAGGCGGGCGCCTCACCCGCCTTGCGGGGGATCGTGCGCAGGAAGGTGCCGGCGGGGGCGACGTCGGCGCCGGCCGCGTGACCGTCATCGGGGGCGGCGAAGGCTCCGCCGACGGCGAAGCTGCCGCCTGCGGCCAGGGTTCCGAGGAAGACGCGGCGGCTGGTCTGGTCCATGGGGCCCTTTCGACGAAAGGGCGCGAGATCGCGACGAGTCCTGATCGGTTGAGGCGCCCGCGCGCATGATCAGAGTTCCGGATCGACTTGGCGTCCTTCGTTTGGTGGACGCCTGGCCGGCGATGCGACTTCCGGATGGAAATTTCCGGAAGTCGATCGGCGCGCCAAAATCCGACAGGACTTGCGCTTCCTCAATGCGCGCTGCCCGTCGCGACGAACTTGAACAGGAACACGCCCGCGATCACCCACACCACCGGCTTCACGTCGCGAAAGCGGCCGGTGAGCAGCTTGATCACCGCGTAGGTGATGAAGCCGAAGGCGACGCCGTTCGCGATCGAGTAGGTGAAGGGCATCAGCAGCGCGGTGACGCAGGCCGGCAGCACCTCGGTCAGGTCGTCCCAGTCGAGATCGACCAGTTCGTGCAGCATCAGGCAGGCGACGTAGAACAGGGCCGGCGCCGTGGCGTAGGCCGGAACCGAGCCGGCCAGCGGCGCGAAGAACAGGCAGGCGAGGAACAGCACGGCCACGGTCGCGGCGGTGAGCCCGGTGCGGCCGCCCTCCTCGACGCCGGACGCGCTCTCGAGATACGCCGTCGTGCTCGACGTGCCGAGCAGCGAGCCGACGAAGATCGACGACGAATCCGCCATCAGGGCCTTGTCGAGGCGCTCCATCTTGCCCTCGGTGAGCAAGCCCGCCCGGTTGGCGACGCCCATCAGCGTGCCGGTGGCGTCGAAAAGCTCGACCAGGAAGAACACCAGGATCACGTTGAGCAGGCCGCCCGACAACGCGCCCTTGATGTCGAGGGCGAACAGGGTCGGGGTGATCGAGGGCGGCAGCGAGGCGACGCCCTGGAAGCTGTTGTCGGCCACGATGAAGCTCAAGGCCGTCACCGACAGGATGCCGGCGAGCAGCGCGCCCCGCACCTTGCGCACCGAGAGCACCGCGACGATCAGGAAGCCGAGGACGGCCAGCACCGTGCTCGGCTTGTGCAGGTCGCCGAGGGTGATGAAGGTCGCCGGGCTCGCCGCCACCACGCCGGCGCTCTTCAGTGCGATGATCGCGAGAAAGAGCCCGATGCCGACCGTGATGGCGATGCGCATCGAGCGCGGGATGCCCTCGACGATGATGCGGCGCAGGCCCGTCAGCGTGACGGCCATGAAGCACAGGCCGGAGATGAACACCGCGCCGAGCGCCGCCTGCCAAGTGTAGCCCATCTGGAGCACCACCACGTAGGCGAAGTAGGCGTTGAGCCCCATGCCGGGGGCGAGGGCGATCGGGTAATTGGCGTAGAACGCCATCACCAGCGAGCCGATCGCCGCGACGAGGCAGGTGGCGACGAACACCGCGCCCTTCGGCATCCCGGCATCGCCCAGGATGTTGGGATTGACGAAGATGATGTAGGCCATCGTCAGGAAGGTGGTGAGCCCGGCGAGCAATTCCGTGCGGATCGTGGTGCCGTGGGCCGAGAGCGCGAAGGTGCGCTCCAGAAATCCACCTGGGGACGATCCGCCCGGCCGGGTCAGGCCGTCGTCGCGCTTCAGGTCCATCGCTCCTCCTTGCCGCTGCGGGTCGCATCGCTGATCTGGCGGTAGATCCGGTCGGGCGCGAAGGGCGTCGCGGTCAGCCGCGCGCCGGTCGCGTCCCGGATGGCGTTGGCGAGCGCCGCCGCCACGGGGTTGAACGGGCTCTCGCTCATCGACTTGGCGCCGAGCGGCCCGATCCCGTCATGGGTGTCGGCGAAGATCACCTCGGTGCGGGGCACGTCGGCGATGGCCGGGATGTGGTAGGTGCGGAAGGACGGGGTCGCGACCCGGCCTTCGGCATCGATCCGGAGATCCTCGTAGAGCGCGGCGCCGAGCGCCTGGGCGACGCCGCCCTCGATCTGGCCGCGGCACTGCACCGGGTTCATCACCCGTCCGGCATCGGCGGCGTGGATGCTTCGGAGGATACGCAGCTCTCCGGTCCCGGGATGCACCGCGACCTGGAAGCCCTGGACGTTGAACGCCACCGAGCGCGGGGTGCCGTCGGCCTGTCCCAGAGCCTCCGCGGAACCGAGATCGGCGAGCGGGATCCGGGTGTCGCCCGCCGTGACGGCGTCGCCGTCGAGCCGGCAGGCGGCGGGATCGAGGCCGAGGCGCGCGGCGGCGCGCTCGCGCAGGATCGCGGCCAGGCTATCCGCGGCGCGCAGGGTGGCCTGGCCGGCCACCACGATGCCGGTGCTGCCATAGGCGCCGGTATCGTGCCCGACCGCGTCGGTGTCGCCCTGGCGCAAGCCGACCCGGTCCGGCGTGGTGCCCAAGGCTTCGGCGGCGATCTGGCCATGCACCGTCGAGGTGCCGTTGCCGAACTCCACCGTGCCGACGCTCAGGACGTAGCGCCCGTCCTCGCCGAGGGCGATGCGCGCTTGCGCGACGTGGCCGCGGGGCGGGATGGTGTCGATCATCGCGAGTGCCATGCCGGAACCCGTGCGCCAGCCCGGCGGGCCTGGGGGAGGGGGCGCGGACAGGGCCTCGGCGACCGCGTCGAGGCATTGGTCGAGCCCGTAGCTGCCGTACTGGACGTCGTGCGGCTCCAGGCTCGTCGAGACCATCGGGTCGCCGGGCCGCACCACGTTGCGGCGCCGCAGCTCGACCGGATCGAGGCCGAGCGCCCGGGCGAGCTCGTCCATGGCGGATTCGACCGCGAAGATCGTCTGGCTCAAGCCGTAGCCGCGGAACGCGCCCGCCGGCAGGGTGTGGGTGTGGACGGAATAGCCGTCGACCCGCTTGTTGGCGCAGCGATAGACCGCGATCACCTCGTTGCAGCCGTGATGCAGGACGCCGCCGGCATGGTTGCCGTAGGCGCCGGTATTCGAGAGCACGTCGAGGGCGATCGCCGTCAGGATGCCGTCGCGGCGGGCGCCCAGGCGCACCCGCACCCGCATCGGGTGGCGGGTCGTGGTGGCGGTGAACTGCTCGGTGCGGGTCAGCTCCCAGCGCACCGGCCGGCCAGTCGCCATCACGGCGAGCGCCACCAGGTCCTCGGTCAGCATCTCCTGCTTGCCCCCGAAGCCGCCGCCGACCCGGCCGCACTCGACCCGGACCTCCTCGCGCGGGAGATCGAACAGGGCGCAGAGCGCGTCCCGGGTGAGGAACGGCACCTGCGTGCTGGAGCGGATGACGAGGCGCCCGTCCGGGTCGCGCCAGCCTGCGGCCGCATGGGTCTCCAGATGCGCGTGCTGGATCCGCTGCGAGCGGTAGACGCCCTCGTGCACCACATCCGCCGCGGCGAGACCCGCCGCGACGTCGCCGATCTCGCCATGCGCCTCGGCGGCGAGGTTGGGGTGGGGATGCCGCGGCGGCGCATCCTCGCCCGTCGGCCGCGCGCCGTGGACCAGGGGCGCGTCGGGGTCGAGGGCGTGCTCGGGATCGAGGCAGGCCGGCAGCACCGCGTAGTCGACGCGCAAGGCCCGGCAGCCGGCCTCCGCGGCCGCCTCGCTCTCGGCGAGCACCGCCGCGACGCGCTGGCCGACGAAGCGCAGCACCGGGTCGAGCACCCGGGTGTCGCTGGCATCGTCGGCGGGGTTCTGGTGCCGGGCGGTGGAGAAGAGCCGGTCCGGCGCGTCGGCGTGGGTGAGCACCCGCACCACCCCGGGCAGGGCCAGGGCGGCGCGCGTGTCGATGCGCAGGACCCGCGCATGGGCATGGGGCGAGCGCAGCACCTTCAGGTGCAGGGCGCCGGGCAGAGCGAGGTCGAGGGTGTAGCGGGCCCGGCCGCTGACGAGGGCGGCGCTCGCCGGGGCCGGAGGGCTATGCTCGCAGGTCGACGGGACGGGTCGGCCGATGCCCGCGATCTCCGGCGAGATCGCCGCGATCTTCGGCGAGATCGCCGCGATCGCGTCAGCGATCGACCGGTAGCCGGTGCAGCGGCAGAGATTGCCCTTCAGGGCCGCCGGCAGGTCTCGCCGCTGGCCCTGGTCGAGGGCGGCGGCCGTCATCACCATGCCGGAGGTGCAGAAGCCGCACTGGAATCCTTGCGCGGCGACGAAGGCCGCCTGCACCGGGTGGAGGACGTCCGGCACGCCGCCTTCCGGCGCGCAGGGGCCGGCCAGTCCCTCGGCCGTGGTGATGCTCCGGTCCGCCGCCCGGAAGGCCGGCACCAGGCAGGAATGCAGCGGCTCGCCATCGACATGCACCGTGCAGGCGCCGCAATCGCCGGCATCGCAGCCCTTCTTGACCCCGAACCAGCCGAGCTCGCGCAGCAAGGTGCGCAGGCATTGCCCGGCGCGGGGCGCGGCCTCGTGCACCGTTCCGTTGACCGTCAGCCTCATGCGCCGCCTCCCGCGAGCTCGGCCCGGGCCTCCTCGGCGAGGAGCCCGGTGACGTGGCGGCGCCAGTCCGGCGCCCCGTGGACGTCGTCGTACCAGAGCCCGTCCGGGATCGCGGCGGCAAGCGCCGCTGTGAGGTCCCCGGCCTCCGGCAGGGCGGGGAGGTCGATCCGCACCGGGCGCCGGGTCGAGGCCGTCACCGTGAGGGCGAAGGCGCCCGACGGGTCGAGAGTGGCGATCGTGAGCGCCCCGGAGCGGCCGTTGGGACTGAGGGCGATGCGGCGGAAGGCGGCGCGTCGCCGGAGGGCCGCCGCCGGCAGGCCGATCTCCCGCAGGATCTCGCCGGGCCGGAGCGCCGTCGCCTGCGGCCCGCGCACCAGGTCGCGGACGGGCAGCGATCGCTCGCCGCCGTCCGGCATCCAGATCAGGCAGACGCCGTCGAGGGCGACCGCGAGCGCGATCATCGGCCCGGCGGGAAGCGCGAGGCAGAGATTGCCGCCGACCGTCGCGGCGTTCCAGACCTTGAACGAGCCGAGCAGGGCCCGGCAGCAATGTCCGATCAGCGGGGCGGCGGCAAAGGAGGCCGGCAGCTCGATCCGGTCGAGGGCCGCGATGGTGCAGGTCGCGGCGATCCGCAGGCCCTGCTCCATCACCGCGCAGGGCTCCCAGCCGAGGGAGGGCAGATCGATCAACCGGCTCAGTCTCTCTTGCGGCTCGGAGAAGAGCCAGGTCCCGCCGGCGAGAAAGGCGTCGCCCGGCCGCCAGGCCGGCAAGGCGGTCCTCTCGCGGGGCGCCGCCACCTCCGTGATGCTGTTGAGGTCCATGAGCCCTCTCGCAAGCCTCCCGCACGCTCCCGGCGGGAGCCGCCGCTACCTTAAGGCAAGATCGCGTCCAACGCGGCAGCGGTTTCGGCGGCGCGCGAGCCTGCCTCCCGCCATCCTGCGCCGCGCCGCCGGGCGCGTGAGCCGGCAAACTTCATTATGTGGAGCCGTTAACTATCTGTTAGCAATTCGATTGACTTTAGCAAGTCGTTAACCCACTTATCGCGCATATCGGGACGATGAACAGGCCGCCGCCATGCAGACTCTAGAAAAGTTTACTTCCGGGGTTACGTTGCTGAGCGAGACGGGGGTGAAGAACATGCAATCGGCCTATCCCAGCGACGCGAGTTATCTCAGGCCCGCGACGCGGTCGATCGACTTGGCATCAACACGGAAAAAATTTCGCAAAGGCGGAGAAGCGACTGGGAGTCTCAATCCTGAGTTGATCATCAAGGCGTTCAACACCTGGGCGTTCAAGCGCGAGCAGCCCGGCAATCCCGAGCGGCTGGTGCCGGTGGTCGAGGCGGCGATGCGCGCCGGGCGTCCGCTCGAATTCGTGCTGTACTGGGGCAAGGGCCCGCGGGCTGAGATCGCCGCACCCGACCTCGCCTGCCTCGACTATCTCGGCCAGCTCGCCGAGCGGGTGCGCCAGGCCTATGCGCCGGGGGCGATCTTCCGGCTGATCTTCACCGACACCCACGCCTCGCTGAACGGGCACCCAGCCGCGGCGGCGGATGCCTATTTCGGCGCCATCGATGCCGCCGCGCAGGCCCGCGGCTTCGCCAGCACCCGGCTCAGCGACGTCGTCGCCTTCGCCCGCGAGATCGGGGCGGGCGCCCCCGAGGAGGAGCCCTCCGGCGAGATCCTGGCGAGCCTGATCGCCTGCGCGGCCAAGTGGTACCGCGGCGAGGGCTCCACGGAGCAGGGTGCCCTCGACTACCATCGCATGAACATGGTCGAGAAGCGGGCCGTGGCGGCGGCCTTTCCGGAGGCGGTGTTCGTCACCTTCAACGGCAGCGAGTTCCGCGACCTGTTTCCGGCCACCCTGCCGATCTTCTACATGTACTCCCTGCGCCGCGGCGTCGGGGTGAAGCCCTGGTTCATGAGCGCCCCATCCGACGCCGTCTCCGACGCCCCGCCCGCCGAGCGGCCTGCCGTCTGACCCGCCCGCGAGGGCGGCGCCCTGCCTCCGGGCGACCGGGCGCCGCTTCAGGTCGTTGATCGTGCCGCATGGGCCGCGGCGGGCGGGTGCCCGGGCGGTCGCCCCATGCCTCAGCGTCGGAGATCCCCATGCAGAGCGCCGCTCGCGCGACCGCCGCCCTTCGGCCGGCGGCAGAGGCCGTCCGCCCCGCCGACAACATCCCCGTCGGCATCGCGCTGATGATCGGCGCGACGATGCTGCTGACCCTGTCGAACGCCTTCTCGAAGCACCTCGTTGCCCATTACCCGGTCGGCGAGGTGATGTTCCTGCGCTCCTCGATCGCCTTCGGTCTGGTCTGCGCCTTCATGCTGCCGGCGACGGGTCTCGGGGTCTTCCGCACGAAGCGGCCCGGGGCCCACGTCGCCCGCGGCCTGTCGCAGGCGATCTCGCAGACGCTGACCGTTCTGGCTCTGGGGCTGATGCCGCTCGCCGGGGTCACGGCGATCGGCTTCTCGGCGCCCCTCTTCGCCGCCGTGGTGGCGATCCTCTGGCACAAGGAGGTATCGGACCCGGTGCGCTGGGGCGTGCTGGTGGTCGGCTTCCTGGGCGTGCTGGTGGTGACCAACCCGGGCGCCGACTCGCTCCAGGTCGGGGCGCTGTTCGCGCTCGGCAACGCCGTGATGTACGGCACCGTCACGGTGGCGGTGCGGGGCATGGCCAAGACCGAGAAGGCCGGCACGCTGCTGATCTGGCAGATGGCCGTGATGGCGGCGGCGCATTCGCTGCTGCTGGTCTTCGGCTTCCGCTGGCCGAGCTGGCCCGATGCCGCTCTGTTCGGGCTCCTTGGCACCTCGAATGTCGGCGCGCAGTATCTCTGGACCCGGGCGCTCGCCTCGGCCCCGGCCACCGCGGTGTCGCCGTTCTACTACCTGATGCTGGTCTGGGGCATGGCCCTCGGCTATCTCGCCTTCGGCGAGGTCCCGACCCCGCACCTCGTCGTCGGCGGCGTGATCGTCGTGGCGGCCGGCGCGCTGCTCCTCTGGCACGAGACCTGGACGCGCCGGCGCGGCGCCGCGCCCGCGCCCTCATCCGCGCCCGCGCCCTCATCCACGCCCGCACCCTCGTCCTGGCCCTCCCGGCTCCCCCGCCCGGCGGCCGTCCGGTTGCACAGGCCCGACAAGCTCGGCCTGTCCCGGGATTACGCGGCGTGAGGGCGTCAGATCCGGGGGCCGAACACCCGGCGGCAATACGCATCCAGGCGGTCGGGCCGGTCGGCCGCGTCGCGGAACGCGATGTGGCCGTCGGGGCGCACGAGGAGGACGGCCGGCTGCCCTTCGAGGCCGTAGGCCCCGTGCGCCTTGCCGTCGAGATCCGACAGCACCGGGACCGTCCCGGCTTCGATCGAGGGGCCGGCGAGGACGAGGCGCGGCCGCACGCAGCGCCAGGGGGCGACGGCCTCGATCGCCGCGCGGAGCGACGGGCTTGAGGTCGCGGACCGGCCGTCGAAGCACAGCAGGGTCCAGCCCGTCGTCACCCCGTCCGGATTGGTCAGGAGCCGGAACAGCGAGGTCGTCTCCCCCGCCTGCGTGACCTCCGCCTCGGGCGCCCGGTCCCCGGGCGCGGGGCCGCGCTGAAGCGGATGGGCCAATCCCCCGAGGTGGTCCTCGTTGAGGGGGCTGTCCGGGTAGCGCACCGCGAGCTGCTGCAGGTCGTCCGTCCCCTGGAGCAGGGCGCCGAGCCCCGGCACGGCCTTGGCGGCGAGCCCGAGCGCCGCATCGGTGACGGGCCCGCGATAGACCGTCCGGCGAAAGCCCTTCGCCTGCTGGCCGCTGAGCCGGGCATGCTCGCCGCCGCGCTCGGCATCGTAGGAATCCAGCACGACCGGCGCAGCCTCGCCCCGCAGCGTCATCGCGAGCCGCCAGGCGATCTCGACCGCATCGTGGAGGCCGGCATTCATGCCCTGCCCGCCGATCGGCAGGGACAGGTGCCCGGCATCGCCGGCGAGAAAAATCCGTCCCCGCGCATAGGCCGGCGAGACCCCGTACTGGAAGCGGCTGTGGGTCAGCCATTGCGGGTCGGTCAGGGTCAGCGTCTCGTCTCCGGTGACCTCGCGGGCCAGGGCCTGGATCTCGGCGAGCGTCGGATCCCGGTCGGGCACGCCCGCGTCGTCGCCCAGGAAGAACAGCCGGTGATAGCCGCCCCAGACCGGCATCACGCCGCAGAAGCCGCGCTCGTAGTAGAAGAACCAGAGCTGGTCGGGCTCCAGCGACCGCCGCCAGGACAGCCGGGCATCGACCTGGCGGTTCATCCGGCCCTCGAACCGCACGGGCTCGAAATCCAGGCCGAGAAGCGGGCGCACCGTGCTCCGGGCGCCGTCGGCAGCGACGAGGTAGCGGCCGCGCAGGGTTTCCTCCGGGCCGTCCTCCCCGCGCCGCAGCGTGACGGTCACGCCGTCCTCGTCCTGGGCGACCGCCACGACCTTGCGGCCGCGGGCCATCCGGCCGCCCCGATCCGCGAAGGCCCCGATCAGGGTCGTCTCGATCACGTCCTGCCCGCTATAGAGGACCTGCGGGTAGGGGCTGGCCACCTCGTCGATCGGGATCGGCGTCGTCGGCGTGCCGTTCATGAAGAAGTTCACGAGCCGGATCGGGTAGGCCCGCGCCGCCAGGGCATCGCGCAGGCCGATGCCGGCGAGAAGCTCCTGCGGCCGCGCCCAGAGATTGTTGGCGCGCGAAGTGGCCTGCACCTCGGTGCGCTCCTCCAGGATCAGGCAATCGATGCCGTGATGGCGCAGGGCGCAGCCCGTGGTCAGCCCGACCGGGCCGGCCCCGACGACGATGACCTCCGCGTCGTGCGTGGCGGGGGGCGAAGACGGGTTGTTGGACATGGCGACCTCCTCGCTGGAGCCGGATCGGTCCGTGGGGCTGGAATAAGGGGGCCGTGCGCGTCAGGACGCCTGCGCGTCGCCGCTCGCCGCGTCGTCGAGGCGGCGCTGGAGATCGCGCAGGAGCGCGTCGGCGGCCTCGACGGTCTCCGCGGAGAGACCGATGCAGAGGCCGTCGGCCCAGCGGTCCTTGCGGGCGATCGCCTGCCGATAGGCGTCCTCGCCCTTGTCGGTGAAGGTGATGAGCCCGGCGCGGCGATGATGCGGGTTCGGGTCGATCTGCACGAAGCCGGCCTGGCGCAGGTCGTCGACGACGCGCTGCACGGCCTGGCGGGTCAGGCCCATGTTGCGGGCGATGTGGGCGACCGGCAGCGGCACCGGCGAGAGCGCGATCGCGCCGAGGACCTGCCAGCGCGCGCTGGTCAGACCGAGATCGTGGACGAGCCGGTCGCCGGCCGCCAGCAGATCACCGTTGAGGCGGAACACCGTCAGGATCAGCTCGGTCAGCGCGCGGCGGCTGCGGTCCGGATCGGCGCTCTCGTGCGGGGCTGGGGAATCGATCGGCGCTGGCACGGCTCGCTCGCTGCATGCTGTCACGATGACAATGCGCTGTCATCGTGACGCGTCAACCGACGGCGCGGGCCCTGGTTCCGTTCGAATATCTTCGGTGAGACCCGCTCGCGCATGACGGGCATAGCCCGCCCTCGGGCCGCCTTCCGGGTGATCGAACCGGCCGGCCCGGTCGAGCGCCGCCTCACGCCGCCAGGGTCGTCACGCCGCCAGGGCCATCACGCCGCCAGGGTCTTGGCCTTGCGGTTCTCGGCGCACCAGCGCGTGATCAGCGTCCGCGCCTCCTCGGCCGGCACCGGGCGGCTGAACAGGTAGCCCTGAACCTCGTCGCAGCCCAGGAGAGCCAGGACGCGCTGCTGGTCGACCGTCTCGATGCCCTCGGCGGTGGTGCGCATGCCGAGCACCCGGGCGATGTCGATGACCGCGCGGACGATCGCGGCGTTCTGCGCGCCCGTGCCGAGCCCGGTGACGAAGCTGCGGTCGACCTTGATGCGATCGAACGGGAAGCTCCGCAGGTAGTTGAGCGAGGAGTAACCGGTGCCGAAATCGTCCATCGCGACGTGGAGGCCGAGGGCCTTGAGGTCGCGCAGGATCGCGAGCGTCGCCTCGCCGCTGTCGAGCAGCATCTGCTCGGTGATCTCGAGCTCGAGGCGCTGGGCCGGCAGGCCGGTCCGCTCCAGCACCCCGCGCACCATCCCGACGAGGTCGGGGCCGGTGAACTGCACCGGCGACAGGTTCACGGCGATCTTCAGCCGCTCGGGCCAGGTCACGGCCTGGCGGCAGGCCTCGGTCAGCGACCATTCGCCGATGGCGTGGATCAGGCCGCATTCCTCCGCGATCGAGATGAACAGCGAGGGCGGCACGTTGCCCCGCACCGGGTGGCGCCAGCGCGCCAGCGCCTCGAACCCGGCGATCTCGCCGGTCTTGAGGATGACCGAGGGCTGGTAGTGCAGCTCCAGCTCGCCGCGCTCGATCGCCCGGCGCAGGTCGCTCTCGAGCTGGCGCCGCTCCTCCAGCCCCTCGCTCATCTGCCGGTCGTAGAACCGGACCGTGCCGCGCTTGGCCGCCTTCACCGCGTAGAGCGCGAGGTCGGCGGCGATCAGGATGTCGTCGGCGCTCTCGCCGTCCTCCGGCCCGACCGCGATGCCGATGCTGACGCTGGAGCGGATCTGGTGGCTGCCGATCTCGAAGGGCGGCAGGACCGCCTCGGCGATGCGCTGCGCCAGAGCCTCCAGGGCCGCCCGGTCGCCGGCACGGGGCACCAGCAGCGCGAACTCGTCCCCGCCGAGGCGCGCCAGGATCTGGCCAGGCGCGAGGGTCGCGGCGAGCCGGTCGCCCACCGCCTGCAGCAGGTGATCGCCGACATTGTGGCCGAGGGTGTCGTTGACGATCTTGAAGCGGTCGAGGTCGAGGAACATCACCGCGTAGGCAGCGTCCGGCGCCGCCCGCGAGGCTTCGGCCCGCGCCTCGAGGGAGGCGCGGAACACCCGGCGGTTCGGCAGATCGGTCAGCGGGTCGAGGGAGGCCAGGCGCACCACCCGGGCCTCGGCCTCGGAGCGCTTGGCCTCGATGCGCAGGAGCTTTTCCACCGCGATCCCGACGAGGAGCGTCAGCATAGCCGCCATCACCGCGTCCATCCGCAGGGTGGCGCGGGCGTCCTTGTAGATCTCGGCTTCCGGCACGCTGACGCTCACCCACAGGGGCTGCTCGCGCACCTTGCGGATCGTCACCAGCCGGCTCTCGGCCCCGTCCGGCATCTCCAGGGTGAAGGTGCCGGTCCGGCCGGAGCGGATCTTCTCGTAGGTCTCGGTCCGGCCGAGATCGGCGCCGACCCCGAAGCCGCCGCCGACGCCGCCGCTCGAGCGCACCACCCCGTCGCTGCCGATGAGCGAGATCGAGGCCGGCGTGCCGAGGTCGATCTTGTCGTAGAACTTGGTCAGGTGGCTCGGATTGAGCGAGGCCACCACCACGCCGCCGAAGCGCCCATCCGGCCCGAGGAAGCGGCGGCTGAACTGGACCGAGACCCGGCCGCTCGCCCGCCCGATCACCGGCCGGCTGATATAGAGCACGTCCTCGGGGCTCTCGACATGGATGCGGAAATGGTCGCGGTCGCTGAGATCGGTCGCAGGCGGCGGCTGCGGCCCGGCATTGGTCGCCCGCATCACCCCGTCCGGCCCGATGATCGCCACCTGCACGATGATCTCGCTCAGGAGATCGGTCGTGTTGACGATGGTGCCATAATCCTCACGGCCGCTGCGGTTCTCGATGCTGCGGCGCATGTAGAGCAGGGACTTGTCGATCTCGCCGATCGAGCGCAGCACGTTCTCCTCGAACACCATCGCGAAATTGTGCGTGGTGCGCTCCGAATCCTGCAGCGCGTTCCTGACGTCGCTCTCATGCTTGACCGCGACGCCGACCCACAGGAGCGCTACGACGATCAGGCCGAGGATCACCGGCCCGCGGCGCTCCGCCAGGAATCTGGGAAATTGCTTGAGGTGCAGGGCCATCCCGGCTCGTCCAGCGGCTGCGGTCAGCGTCAGTATGCGCCGCGAAAGTTATCGGTATCTGAATCCCGCCGAACCATTCCGACATTTTTGCGTGCTGATACAGTGGCATAGCTTCGATGGTCACGGCATCGACTGGTGTTTTGCTTGCACAATCAGGGCGTTTCCGGCGTGTATAGCCTGGTCGAAGCCGTGACGTGAGGGGCTGCCGGGGGCTGGCCGCACGACAAATCATCCGGAGACTGAAGCGATCGGAAGTGGATACAGGGCGGCACAACCGATGGTAGTGCCGACTCCAGTCGCGTCATCGGCGTCGCAGGTCGATTCCTTGCGGCTTCGACGCGCCACATCTACGCCACATCGGGTCAACGTAGTCGATTGCGTGCACTTCGATCAGTGACCCTGCTCGGGCGACCGCCTGATCCGCGGCCTCGGTCCCCGGGGGGGCGGCCTGAGTCTTCGCGATCGCGGCAGCGAGATGAGGCAGCGTATTCGAGAAACTTGGGATTGGTCCCGCAATGGAGGGCGATTCCGGAATTGGTATCGGATCGTGCTGAGCCGCACCGGCTGGCGCCGCGTTGCAATCGGAACCGTCTCGGGGCGGCATTTGTTGTGCCCGTCTCAAATCACCCAGGCGGGAAAAGCTGTCGGCGTCAGGCATGGCGGCGCAGGCGGCGCCAGCCGAGGACCACGCCCGAGGCCGAGATCACCAGGCCGAGGGCGCTGAGGGCGACGATCGCCGTCAGCCGTGCCGCCGGGCTCTGCGCCAGGGGGCTGGCATCGAGGGTGTGCAGGGCGTCGAACAGCCAGCGATTCGCCCGCCCGCTACGGTCGGTCCGTCCGAGGATCACCCCGGTCGCCGGATCGAGGTGGAACCAGGTCCCGGCCGGGTCGTCGAAGGCGAGGCGCAGAACCGGCAGGAGCGGGGCGCCGTGGCGGTCGTACCAATAGGCGTCCGGTGCGTCGAGGCGGGTGACCGAGCGCAGCGCGGCCCCCGGCAGCATCGCGCCGGCCGCCGCCACGACGGCCTCGGAGGTCAGGGCGGTGCCGCAGCACGGGGCGGCACCGTCAGGCCCGGTGGCGACGACGAGGGGCCGTCCGCCGATCCAGGCGAAATCGAGCGCGACGGGGCCGGCGGGCGCCCGCGCGAGGTCGGCGAGGCCGGCGGGAAAGACCGGCGCCGCCTGCCCCGCATAGGCCGCCCGCATGGCGGCGTCGGGCCCGCGCGGCCCGAACCAGCCGCGCGGGTTCATCGACAGCCAGCCGCTGAGCAGGAAGGTGACGACGACGAGGCCGCCCGCCACCCCCGCGAGGTGATGCCAGGCGGCAATGCCGCGATAGGGCGTCAGCCGGCCGCGCATCAGCCGCACGACGCCGAGGGCGTAGCCGCTCAGGCCCCCCGCGAGCGCGAGGCCCGAGATCCACAGGACCACGTCCTGCCACAAGCCCGCCCGCGCCCTGAGCGGGGTGAGATAGATCCAGTGGGTCACGGCGCCGGCCCAGTTCCACATCCGCTCGGCCCGAGTGGTGTCGAGGGCAAGCTCGGCCGTGGCGACCGACAGGTACAGTTCCGTCCCGGCCGCGTCGCCCAGACCGACCCGCCGGAACGGCCGCAGCAGGTCGTAGCGGGCCGTCACCGTCCACTGGTCGCGGGTGACGGTGCCGAGATCGGTCACGCCACGGGCCAGGGGATGGGTCGCCGCGAGGGCCGCCGCGCGCTCCGCGGTCAGGGGCGGGAAGGACAGTCCGGTCGCGGCCGAGAGCGCCTGGCGCCGCCCATCGGCCTGCGTGATCCAGTAGGCGGGCTCTGCTCCCCGCATCGCCAGGGTGAGACGGGCGGGAAAGCGCGGGCTGCCTGACCGCTCCAGCGCCTCCTGCGGCGTCAGCCGCACGGACTCGAGGCGGAGCGGGCCCGAGGCCGCGACCCGCTCCGCCGCGGTGAGGGAGGGGAAGCCGACGGCCAGCATCACCAGCCCGGATGCGAACCAGGCGACGACGAAGAGCCCGGTGGCGATGCCGAGCCAGCGATGGCCGAGATGCAGCCACCGTTTCAGGCGCTTCACCAGCCCTTTCGTCAGAGAGCCCCGCATCAGAACGTGACGTGGTAGGCGAGCTCGACCGAGCGCGGCCGGCCGAGCAACCAGGAATTGCCGTTGCCCGAGACCGCGTAGAGCTGGTCGGTGAGATTGTACCCGCGCAGCGACAGGCGCGAGGTTGGCGTCACCTGCCAGTCCAGGGTGGCGTTCAGCAGCGTGTAGGCCGGCCGCTTCACCGTGTTGGCAAAGTCGCTGAAGACCGGCCCGACATCGTTGACGCCGAGCCGCGCCACCCAGCCCGGCGCGAAGGCGTAGGAAAGCCAGACATTGGTGACCCGCTGGGGCACGTCGACCGGGACCTTGCCGGTGAACGACAGCAGCGCCCCGCCGATCGTCTGTGCGAAATTGTCGTAGCGGGCCCGCAGCAGGGCGGTGTTGGCCTCGATGCGCCACGCCTCCGACAGCTGGTAGGCGACGGCGACCTCGACGCCACGGGACGACTGGCTGCCGACCTGCGCCACTTCCGTCGGCCGGTCGGGGATCGGGGTCAGCAGGTCGTCCTTGCGGATGTGGTAGGCGGCGAAGGTCCACTCGCCGCGCCCGCCGTCGAACAGGCCCTTGGCGCCGGCCTCGACCTGCTCGCCGGTGGCGAGCTGGAACTGCGACTGCGCCACGCTGGTGGTGATCAGGCTGCCGAGGGGATCGGCGGCGGTGGCGTATTGCGCGTAGAGGGCGAGGTCGGGCGTCGGAGTGTAGACGGCTCCGACGCGGTAGCTCGTCGAATCGAAGGTCTTCTCGAAGCGGCTTCCTGCCAGGGGCCGGCTCACCGCCACATTCGGCGCGTCGTAGCGCAGGCCCGTCACCAGGGCGAATTGGGGCGTCAGTTCGAGCCGGTTCTCGGCGAAGACCGAGGCCTGGCGGGTACGTGAGACGATGTCGGTGCGGGTGCCGGCGAGGTTGATGAAGCGCCCCTGCGCAAAGTTGAACGGATCGACGAATGTTTCGCCGCCGAACGGCGCGTTGCTGTCGCGTCGGAAGTCGATGTGGTTGACGTCGAAGCCGATCACCGTCGTGCTCTTGAAGCCGAGCAGGCTGCCGCGGAGCGTCGCGTCGAGGCGGTTGCCGATCTGCTCCTCGTGATGGAAGATTTCGATGTAGTCGCTGCGCCGGATCAGGCCGGTGGCCGGCTGGTAGGTGTATTGCTCGACGTCGCGCCAGTGCCGCTCGGTCGAGAGGCGGTAGGCGGTGTTGCGGATCGTGATGTCGGGGCTCGGGTTCCACTCGGTGCGCAGCTGCGTCCAGTTGTCGAACCAGGCGATCTGCGAATCCTGGATGTTGTAGTTGGTGAAGCGCAGCCGGTCCCGCACCCTTGTGCCGACGAGCGGCGAGCCCCAGTAGCGGGCGGGCTCGTTGTAGCCGAGATCGTGCGAGAGGGTGACGCTCAGGTCCGGCGCCGCCCGCCAGGTCACCGCCGCCGAGAGGGCGATGTTGCGAAAATCGCCGTCGGGCTTCACCCAGCCGTCGGCCCGGTTGCCGCTGAGGTTGAGCCGGTAGGCCAGGTCCTCGCCGACCGGCCCGCCGCTGTCGAGGGCGAGCCGCGCGAGGCCGTCGGAACCGATCGCCGCCCGCGCCTCGCCGATGGGCACGAAGCTCGGCTTCTTCGGCACCACGTTGATGATGCCGCCGATCGCCCCTTCTCCATAGAGGACCGAGGCCGGGCCGCGCAGCACCTCGATCCTCTCCGCCGACCAGGTGTCGAACGGGAAGGTGACGGTGCCGGCCCCGACATAGAGCCTCGTGCCGTCATAGAGCTGCTGCACCGATCCCGCTCCCGCGAAGCCTCGCGACGTGAAGGCGAGGTTGCCGTTGCCCGGCGCCCCGATGCTGGTGATGCCGACAGCGTTCTGGGTCACCGCCTCCTCGACGGTGTTCTGGCCCCGGGCCCGGATGGTCTCGCCGCTGATGATGTCGAGGCTCGCCGGAGTCTCGAGCGGGGTGAGGCCGAGGCGGCTGCCTGAGCGCGACGGCGTCGCGAGGTTGAGGCCGGCGGCGGCCTGCTCGCGACCTCGGGCGCCCGCGACGTCGATGCGGTCGAGGGCGATCTCCTCGGCGCAAGCCGGAGCGACGGCGAGGAGCGGGGCGGCGAGGGTGGCGGCGAGTGTCGTGGCGCGTCGGGCGCTTTGCGCGGGCATGTCGGTTTCCGGGGAGGGCGTCCGCCCCGTCCCTAGCCGGTCTCGCCAAAAATGTAACGTTATAAAGTTACATTGTTGCCATCCCGGACGATGCGCAGGTGGCGCCAGGCGCGTCCTGTCGGCCGATCGGGGGAAGGCGGGGCTGAGCATGGCGGGACGGCGCGGGGCTGTGGCACGTCACCGCGAACGACAGCGGGGCGACGGCCTCACGCCATCGCCTCGACACCCATCAGGACACCCCGCCCGACGTGCTCGCGTGTGACCACGGCTGACGGCAGGTCTCCTGGCTCACGGGTCAGCGCCTGCCATCGTCTTCCCAGGGACTTTTAGGGGTCCCCAGTGACGTGAGTGATGGAAGGCTCGCCGCTTACAGTTGCGGGGGCAGCCGCGGCATCGGGCAAGCCCTCACCGCGTTCCCTTTTGATCCCCGAAGGGAACCGTCGGGGTGAAGCTTAGCGGTTCGGTTACGAAGGAGCAATGGTTGGGCGTGGGCATGATCGCCACTTTCGGAGCCTCGCGCATGAACCCTCCCCCTTCTGCGGGGGAGGGTTCATGCGCGCCGCGGAGGGCGTGTCCACAAACCAGGTGCCCGCTCCAGATTCACGTCAGGCAACGATCACGGAACCTCACCAGCCCCCGGCCTCAGACCCCAGCTTTCTCGGCCACGCCGCCCGATCCGCATCGACGCCGCCCCGGACCCCTGACATACAGGGCCCCGAACCGGCCCCCTCGGGTCGTGCTTAAGCTCTGACAAAAACGTCCTGGCACCATCATCCTGGGAGGTCCCCCGATGTCGTTCCGCTCACGGGTCGCCGGCGCCGCCGGCCTCGCCCTGTCGCTCGCCCTGGGGACGTCCGCCCTCGCCCAGGACGCTAAGGCGCCGATCAAGATCGGCGTGCTCAGCGACATGAGCGGGCCCTTCGCCGACCAGGCGGGCACCGGCTCGGTGACGGCGGCCCAGCTCGCCGTCGAGGATTTCGCCAAGGAGGCGGGCGAGCTCAAGGTCGAGGTCGTCTCGGCCGACCACCAGAACAAGCCCGATATCGGCCTCGCCACCGCCCGGCGCTGGCTCGACCAGGAGGGCGTCTCGACCATCGTCGACCTGCCGAACTCGGCCGTCGCGCTCGCGGTCTCCAACCTGATGCGCGAGCGCCACCGGGTGGCCTTGGCCTCGAGCGCCCTCACCTCCGACCTCACCGGCAAGGCCTGCGCGCCGACCACGGTGCAGTGGGTCTCGGATACCTGGGCGCAAGGGTCGGCCACCGCGCGGGCCATCGCCGGCCGCGGCCTCAAGTCCTGGTACTTCGTCACCGTCGATTACGCGCTCGGCCACGCGCTCGAGCGCGACGCCACCGTGGCGCTCAAGGCCGCCGGCGGCACCGTGAAGGGATCGAGCAAGCACCCGCTCAATGCCGGCGACTTCGCCTCGCCGCTGCTCTCGGCGCAAGGGTCGGGCGCGCAGGTGCTGGCTCTGGCTGACACCGGCGCCGACATGATCAACGCCGTCAAGCAGGCGGCGGAGTTCGGCGTGATGCCCGAGATGCGGCTCGCCGCCCTGTTCGTGCAGCTCTCCGACACCCACGCGCTCGGCCTCAAGGCGGCGCAGGGGCTCCAGCTCGCCAGCGCCTTCTACTGGGACCGCACCGACGGCACCCGCGCCTTCGCCAAGCGCTTTGCCGAGCGGATGAACGGCCGGATGCCGACCGAGAACCACGCCGGCGTCTATTCCTCCACCCTGGCCTACCTGCGGGCGGTGCGCGACACCGGCACCATCGAGGGCGAGAAGGTCGTGGCGGCGATGCGCGAGAAGCCGATCAACGATCCGCTCTTCGGCACCGTCACGGTGCGCCAGGACGGCCGCGCGGTGCACGACCTGTTCCTCTACGAGGTGAAGGCGCCCGCCGACAGCAAGGGCCCCTACGACTATTACAAGCTCCTCGAGACCGTTCCGGGCGACCAAGCCTTCCGGCCGATGGCCGAGGGCGGCTGCCCGCTGGTGAAGTAGCCCGGCGACGTCGCCCACGGCGCTCGACATCGGCGGGGTGCGACCCAGATCAGGCGTTGGTTCCCTGTCAGACCCCGCCGAAAGGCTCCGCTCATGTCCGACGCCGTCCTGACCCTGAACGACGGGAAGCGCATCCCCCAGCTCGGCTTCGGGGTGTGGCGGCTCTCCGACGAGGAGGCCCCGGCGATCGTCGGGGCGGCGTTGGAGGCCGGGTACCGCTCGATCGACACCGCGGCGGTCTACGGCAACGAGGCCGGGGTCGGCCGCGCCATCGCGGCCTCCGGCCTGGAGCGGGAGGAGATCTTCGTCGCCACCAAGGTCTGGAACGACCGCCACGGCTACGACGAGACCCTGCGGGCCTGCGAGGAATCGCTCGCCCGGCTCGGCCTCGACCATGTCGACCTCTACCTCGTCCACTGGCCGGTGCCGCAGCGCGGCGCCTATGTCGACACCTGGCGCGCCCTGATGCGCCTGCGCGAGGACGGCCGCGCCCGCTCGATCGGCGTCTCGAACTTCACGGTCGAGCACCTGAAGCGGGTGATCGACGCCACCGGCTCGACGCCGTCGATCAACCAGGTCGAGCTGCATCCGCGCTTCCAGCAGCGCGCCTTGCGCGCCTTCCATGACGAGGCCGGCATCGTCACCGAGGCCTGGGCGCCGCTCGGCCGAGGCGGCGTGCTGGAGGATCCGGTGATCCGGGCCATCGCCGAGAAGCACGGCCGCACCCCGGCCCAGGTCGTCCTGCGCTGGCACAGGGACAGCGGCACCGTCGCGATCCCGAAATCGGCCACCCCGGCCCGCATCCGCGAGAACCGGGAGATCGACGGCTTCACCCTCGATGCCGACGACCTCGACCGCATCGCCTCCATGGACGATCCGGCCGGGCGGATGGGGCCGGATCCGGAGACGTTCGGGGCGTGACCACGGCTTGATCGCCGGAGCCGGGCCGGCCTACGGTCCGGTTCCTCCCCTCTGTTCGCGAGGCTTGTCCGTTGAGCGGCCGCACGCCCCCCGAGACCCGCGCCGCCTACCGGCGCTTCGTGCCGATCACCACCCGCTGGGCCGACAACGACGTGTACGGCCACGTCAACAACGTGGTCTATTACGCCTTCTTCGACACGGCGGTGAACAGCGTGCTGATCGCGGAAGGCGCCCTCGACATCGCGAACAGCCCGGTGATCGGCCTCGTGGTCGAGACCGGGTGCCGCTACTTCCGCTCGATGGCGTTTCCCGACCGGGTCACCGCCGGGATCCGGGTCGCGCATCGCGGCACGTCGAGCGTGCGCTACGAGGTTGGGCTGTTCCGCAACGACGATGACGAAGCCGCGGCGCAGGGGCACTTCGTCCACGTCTATGTCGACCGGGCGACGCAGCGCCCGGTGCCGCTGCCGGAGGACCTGCGCCGGGTGCTGGAGCCGCTGGCCGTATGAGCGGCGAAACCGACCTGATGAGTGGCGAAGTCGACTTGATGAGTGGCGAAGTCGACTTGATGAGTGGCGAAGTCGACTTGATGAGTGGCGAAGTCGACTTGATGAGTGGCGAAGTCGACTTGGGCCGGCTCCTTGCGGGGATGCGGCCGGAGTTGCGGCCCGGGACTTACGTCTTCGCCACAATGAGCGTGGGTGCGGTGCCGGCGGGCCTCGGCGTCGTCATGAGCTTTCGCGAGGCGGAAGGCACGACCCTGATCCTGTCCGAGGCGGAGGCCGCGCGGGCCGGCCTGCCCGTCGCCTTCCCGTGCCGCTGGATCACCCTCGCGGTGCAGTCCTCGCTCAGCGCCGTCGGCTTCCTCGCCGCCGTGACGGCGCGCCTCGCCGAAGCAGGGATCGCCGTCAACGCCGTCTCGGCCTTCCACCACGACCATCTGTTCGTGCCGGCGGCGCGGGGCGAGGAGGCGATGGGGGTGCTGAGCGCGCTCGCCGACCGCGCCGCAGCCTGATCTCCGGGCTCGGACCGTCCGGAGGGCGGCCTCCATCCCCCGCGAAGGCACCGTTCGCCCCTTACGGCTTGTTGCACCCTCCGCCGCCGCCCAAGCTGCCGGCATCGCCACGGAGGACTTCATCCATGCCGCCGCGCATCCCGCTCCGTCCCGGGGGACCGGGGCCGCTCGGGCTCATCGCCCTCGCCCTCGCGATCCTGGCCGCCGGCCTCCTCCTCGAAGGGCACCCGGTCGACGCGTCGGTCTCGCCGCGCGTCACCCCGCCGGACGCCCCCGCCCGCCCGCTGCCGAGCCCGGAGACGATGCTCCGGGACCTGATCGGCCGCGACTGACACGAGAATCCCTTGACCGATCTCCTCGCCGGCACCGCCGGCCCGCTCGGCTGGGCGGTGATCCTCGTCACCTTCCTCCTCGCCGGCTTCGTCAAGGGCGTGATCGGGCTCGGCCTGCCGACGGTGGCGGTCGGGCTGCTCGCCACGGTCATGAGCCCGGCGCAAGCCGCGGCCCTGCTGATCGTGCCCTCCTTCGTCACCAATATCTGGCAGCTCCTCGCCGGGCCGCGCTCTAGCGCCCTGCTGCGGCGGCTCTGGCCGATGATGGCGGCTGTCGCTATCGGCACCGTCGCGAGCGCCGGGCTGATCGCGGGGACCAAGGGCCCGGGCCCGGCGAGCGCGCTCGGCGTCGCACTGGTGGCCTACGCGGTGACCGGCCTCGCCGGCCTCGCCGTCAGGGTGCCGGCCCGTGCCGAGCGCTGGCTGTCGCCGGCGGTCGGCCTCGCGACCGGCCTCGTCACCGGGGCGACCGGGGTCTTCGTGATCCCGGCGGTGCCCTACCTCCAGGCGCTCGGCCTCGACCGCGACGGGCTGATCCAGGCCCTCGGCCTGTCCTTCACGGTCTCGACCGTGGCGCTCGCCGCCGGTCTCGCCCGGGAGGGCGCGCTGCCGCTCGCGGCCGGGGCCGCCTCCCTCGCGACCCTGGCGCCGGCGCTCCTCGGCATGGCGGCCGGGCAGTGGCTGCGCGGCCGGGTCTCGGCGCCGACCTTCCGGCGCGCCTTCCTGGTCGGCCTGCTGCTCCTCGGCGCCCACCTCGCCTTGCGGCCGTGGCTGTGAGCGGGGCTTATTCGTCCTCGTCCTCGACGGGGTGCAGGATCTGCATCTGGCGGCCCATCGGGTCCTCGATGGTGGTGCGGCGCATGACCAGAAGGCCGCCATCCCGGGCGCGCCGGATCCGGTCGGCGCGGGCATCGATCCAGAGATCGACGTCGCGGTAGCCCGCACGGTAACCCGCCATGTCCGGCGGGAGCGGTCGAGCGGCCCGCACCGGCCGCGGCTCCGACGGAGTCCGGAACGCGACGACCCGGCGGGACGGCGCCTCGGCGACCGGGCGCCGGATCGGACGCGACGCGACGCGCTCCCGCTGCTCGGCCTTGCGCCGCGCCAGCGCCGGCCGCTCCACCTTGCGCGGCCGCGACGCGATCCGGGCGGGTTTCGAGGCCGTTCGCGCCGGTGTCGCCGCAGCGGGTTCGACGGGCTTCGCCGCCTCCGTCACGGGCGGCGCTTCGGCTGGCTTCGTCGGCGGGTCGCTCCATGGGCGCGGGGCGGCGGGCCCCTGCGCCCGCGTCGGAGGCGCGCACAGGATGCCGAGCAACAGGGCGAGGCCGACGGAGCGGCGTAGTCCGTCACGCATGATCGCACCTCCGGATCGGCAGGCAGGGCCTGCCCGGCTCCTCGGTTACCGCGGCGGAAGCGGGCCGCGCGGCGGTTGTCGCAACCTGACCGTGTTGGGACGATGGCGGGACGCCGCCGTGGCGTCAACGCACAAGGTTTAAGAATCCACCACACTGTCTCATCCCGGCGCGTTCCGCTCCGGCACAATCCGCGGCATGAGATGTCGTGCCTGTGATGGAACTTTATTAACCATCCGGCGTTCCCGCGCCGACTCGCCGCTCTTGCCCGGTGGGCCCGCACCTTGCCACCGCGGCGGTACGACTTCTCCGGGACCGGTAGCGATGATCCAGTTCGACACGAAGGCGTCCGCGGGGGGACAGGGCACAACCTTCGCTGCCTCATACGAGGCCAGGCTGCGCCGGGCCGCAATGGTGCTCACCTTGGCGCTCGGCGTCCCGCTGGTGCTGGCATGGTTCGGCCTGCTCGGCTGGGGCGTGCTCTGGCTCGCCAGGAGCGCCCTGGACCTCTCGGTGAGCGCCCTGGCGCTCTGAAGAAGGGACGGCGCGGGGGACAACCCCGGGCGGCGCGGCCCGCGGGTTGCAGGGGCGCCGGGGCGATGCCAGGAACAGGCACCCGCTTCATTGTCCGGAGTGCCCGCCATGCTGTCCATCGACCTCAATTCGGACCTCGGCGAAGGTTTCGGCGATTATCGCTGCGGCGACGACGCGGCGATGCTGCAGGTCGTGACCTCGGCCAACGTCGCCTGCGGCCTGCATGCGGGCGATCCCGAGATCATGGCCCGCACCTTCGCCATCGCGCGGGAGCGCGGCGTCGCGGTCGGCGCCCATCCGGGCTACCCGGACCTGTGGGGCTTCGGTCGCCGGGTCCTGCCCTTCACCCCCGGCGAGGTCGAGCGGCTCGTCGCCTACCAGATCGGCGCCGCCGCGGGGCTCGCGGCCTATGCGGGCCACCGCCTCACCTACGTCAAGGCGCACGGGGCGCTCGCCAATCTCGCGGCGGTGGAGCGGACGGTGGCGGACGCCATCGCGCGCGCGGTCAAGGCCGTCGATCCGTCCCTGTCGCTGCTCGCCATCGCGCTCACCGCGCAAGTGGCGGCGGGCGAGGCGCAGGGCCTCGACGTGCACCAGGAGATCTTCGCCGATCGCGGTTACACCGAGGCCGGGTTCCTGATCCCCCGCGGCCAGCCCGGCGCGATGATCACCGACGAGGCCGAGGCCGCGGAGCGCGTGCTCGCCATGGTGCAGGAGGGAGCGATCATCGCGGCGAGCGGCCGGCGCCTGCCGACGCCGATCCGCTCGGTCTGCGTGCACGGCGACTCCGCCCATGCGGTCGCCACCGCCCGGGCCGTGCGCGCCCGGCTCGAAGGCGCCGGCGTGCGCCTCGCCCCGTTCCGGGCCTGACCGCCGATGGAGAGCCCCCGCCTCCTCGATGCCGGCGAGGCCGCCCTGGTGGCGGAGTTCGGCACCACCGTCGATCCGGCGATCCACGACCGGGTGCTGGCCCTCGACGACGCGCTTCGCGCCGCGCCGCCGGAGGGATTGCGCGAGACGGTGCCGACCTACCGCTCGCTGATGATCCACTACGATCCCCTGGTCCTCGACCGGGACACGCTCGCCGCGCGGGTGCTGGCGCTGGCGGCAACGCCCGGCGCGGCGCGGGCCGGCGCCGCCCTCTGGACCTTGCCCTGCTGCTACGATCCGGATCATGCCGAGGATATCGGCGCCGTGGCGCAGGCGACCGGGCTCTCGATCGAGCGCGTCGCCGCCCTCCATGCAGGAGCCGAGTACCGGGTCTACATGTACGGCTTCGCCCCGGGCTTCGCCTATCTGGGCGGCCTCCCGAGAGAACTGGCGGTCTCGCGCCGCGCCACGCCGCGCCCGCCGCATCCGGCGAACGCGCTGCTGATCGGCGGCGGGCTCGCCGCGGTCGGCACCTTCCCGATGCCGACCGGCTGGTACGTGGTCGGCCGTACGCCGGAGCGGCTCTACGCCCCGCACAGGCCCGAGCCGTTCCCGGTCGCCGTCGGCGACACGCTCCGCTTCGAGGCGGTGGATGCCGCCACCTTCGCGGAACTCGATCGCCGCGCCGCCGCCGGCGAGGTCGTCGCCCAGCGCCGGGAGGCCGCATGAACCCCAAGGTCGACACGCCCAAGCTCAGCATCCTCTCCGCCGGTCCCGGCGTGACGCTCCAGGATGGCGGCCGCCACGGCTACCTGCGCTACGGCATCACCGCCGCCGGGCCGATGGACCCGCTCGCCCACGCCACGGCCAACCGGGCGCTGGGCAACCCCCTCGGGGCCACCGCCCTCGAAGTGTCGCTCGGCGGCGTGGAGGTGACCGCCGAGGGGGGAGCGCTTGGCATCGCGCTGGCCGGCGGCGAGTTCCGGATCAGCCTGGACGGCATCCCCCTGCCGCCGGCCTGCGCCCTGACGCTCCACCCCGGCAGCCACCTGGTGGTGCGGGCGGGCCGGACCGGGGCCTGGGCCACTCTCGCCGCTTCGGGCCGGTTCGACATCGCCCCCACCCTCGGCTCGACCGCGACCCATACCCGCTCCGGCTTCGGCGGCCTCGACGGGCGGGCCCTGCGGGCCGGCGACCGGCTGACGATCGCGGAGGCCCGCCCCGGCCCGGCCGATCCCCACGCGCTCGTGGTGCCCTGGCTCGTGCGCCCGCCGGAGGAGATCCGGGTGGTCATGGGCCCCCAGGACGATTTCTTCAGCGACGATCAGATCGCCGCCTTCCTGGCCGGGCCCTGGACGGTGACCACCAAGGGCGACCGGATGGCCTGCTTCCTCGACGGCACGCCGCTTACCCACGCCAAGGGCTACAACATCGTCTCGGACGGCATCGCCATGGGGGCGATCCAGGTGCCCGGCGAGGGCTGGCCCATCGTTCTGATGGCCGACCGGCAATCCACCGGCGGCTACCCGAAGATCGCCACGGTGATCGGCCCGGATCTCGGGCGGCTCGCTCAGGCGCAGGGCGGCACGCGGATCCGGTTCCGCGCCGTCGACCGTGCCGAGGCGGTGGCGGCGCGGCGCGCCGAGGCCCAGGCGCTGGCCGGCCCGGTGGCGATGGAGCCGCTGATCCGCACCGATTTCAGCGCCGAGTTCCTGCTCGGGCGCAACCTGATCGGCGGCGTGGTGGACGGGGCCGGGGCGCATGCGCCGTAGGGGCGGTCGCGGACTGTTCGTAGACGATCCAGACGCTGGGCTTCTCCTCTCCCCGCCCGCGGGGAGAGGAGGTCCCCGCGATTTCCGTTTTCCCCCGTCAGCCTGCATCGACGAGGCCGATGCTCGTCGTCTGTCAATCCAGCTCAGTCCCCGCCATAGATCGGAAACCGCCGGCACAACGCCAGCACCTCGCCCCGTACCGCCGCCAGCCCGGCCGCATCGTGGGGCGCCGCGACGACCCGGGCGATCCAGCGGCCGATCTGCCGGAACTCCTCCACGCCGAAGCCGCGCGCGGTGCCGGCATTCGAGGACAGGCGCAGGCCGGACGGCGCCTCGGGCGGGCGGGTGTCGAACGGGATCTGGTTCTTGTTGACCGCGAGGCCCGCCGCCTCGAGCGCCTTGGCCGCCACGTCGCCCGTGATCCCTTGAGGCGAGAGATCGACCAGCATCAGCCCGCAATCGGTGCCGCCGGCGACGAGGCGCATCCCGGCCTCGGCGACGCTCCCGGCCAGCGCCCGGGCATTGTCGAGGACGGCCTGGTTGTAGGCCGTGAATTCCGGCCGCAGGGCTTCGCCGAAGCACGCCGCCTTGGCGGCAACCGCGTGCATCATCACCGAGCCCTGCACGCCCGGGAAGATCCCGTAGTTGATCTTGTCCGACAGGGCGGGATCGTTCCACAGCACGAGCCCGCCGCGGGCGCCGCGCAGGGACTTGTAGGTGGTCGAGGTCACCACGTGGGCGTGCGGGAAGGGGTGAGGATAGAGCCCGGTGGCGACGAGGCCGGCGAAATGCGCCATGTCGACCATCAGGAGCGCCCCGACCTCGTCGGCGATGGTCCGCAGGCCCGCGAAATCGAGGGCGCGGGCATAGGCCGAGCCGCCGGCGACGATCATCGTGGGGCGGTGCTCGCGGGCGAGGCGGGCGACCGCGTCCAGATTCACGCGCTCGCTGGCGCGCTCCACGCCGTAGCGGACGATGCGGTAGTCACGGCCCGTCAGGGTCGCCGGATGGCCGTGGCTGATATGGCCGCCGGCCTCGACGCCCATCGACAGGATGGTGTCGCCGAGCGCCAAGAGGCCGAGGAAGACGCCCGCATTGGCGTTCGAGCCCGAATGGGGCTGCACGTTGGCGAAGCGGCAGCCGAACAGCCGCGTCGCCCGGGTCACCGCCAGGGCTTCGATCGCGTCGGCATGCTCGGCGCCGCCATAGTAGCGCGCGTAGGGAAGTCCCTCGACGGTCTTGTTGGTGAGGACCGATCCTTGCGCCTCCAGCACCAGCCGCGAGACGATGTTCTCCGAGGCGATCAGCTCGATCCCGTCCCGCTGCCGGGCGAGCTCGCCGCGGATCGAGGCGGCGAGCTCCGGGTCGGCGTCGAGCCCGCGGTCGAAATAGCCGTCGTGGAGGAGGCGCATGGTTGGAGGGTCCCGTCGGTGGCAGGACCCGAGTGTCGGGCTTGCCGGACCGGCCGGCAAACGGGATAAGCTGAGCCTCTGGCCAAGCTTTTCTTGGCCTCGTTTCCTTGGTCGAGAGAATGCGAGGCCCCGCGATGGATCCGGCCGGCCGGGCGGCCCCGCCCTCCCTCAACGCCCTGCGGGCCTTCGAGGCGGCGGCGCGCCACGGCGGCTACGTGGCGGCGGCCGAGGAGCTGCACGTCACCCCGGCGGCGATCGGCGCCCAGGTGAAGGGTCTCGAGGCCTGGCTCGGCCGGCCGCTCTTCCACCGCCGGCCGAACGGCCTGTGCCTGACGCAGGAGGGGAGGGCGGTGCTGCCGTCCCTGACCATGGCCTTCGACGCGCTGAACCACGCGGTGCGGGTGATGCGCGGGGTCGGCCGGCCGCGCAGCCTGACGCTCGCGGCCCTGCCCTGCATCGCCCAGCTCTGGCTCGCCCCCCGGCTCCCGGCCCTGCAGGCGACCTTCGACCTCGACGTCGCGATCCTGACCCGGGACGACCCGCCGGACTACCTCCGCGAGCGCGTCGATCTCGGCCTGTATTTCGGCGAGGCGCCGGCCGGCTGCGCCTCGGTCGTGCTCGCTCCGGACGACCTGTTCCCGGTCTGCGCCCCCGCGCTGGCAGCGGCCCTGCGCCACCCGCGGGACCTGAGCGGAACGACGCTCCTGCACGATTCGGTCTGGCGCGAGGACTGGCCGCGCTGGCTCGGCCGCCACGGCGCCGGGGCCCTGCGGCCGGCCCGGGAGGCGGCGTTCTCGCTCTACGGCATCGCCCTCGACGCCGCGCTCGCCGGCCACGGCGTGCTCATCGGGCACAGCGCCCTGGTGGGCGAGGCGCTCGCCGCCGGGCGCCTCGTCGCGCCGTTCGGGGATCGGGTGGTGGCGGGGGCGCCGCTGCGGCTGGACATGCCGGAGGGCGGGGAGGCGGCGCGGCTGGCGCCGGTGATCCGGTGGTTGAGCGGCGAGGGATCGCAGGCCGGCCCGTGCGACCGCGCGGAAGGGGACTGAGGGCCGGACCAGGCCTGCCGGCGCGTGCGCCGGCAGGCCTTGGTGACACCGACCTCGGGCCGAGGCTCAGAACGCCGCCCGCACGCCGGCAAAGACGCTCCGGCCGCTGCCGGGGTAGAAGGCGGCCAGAGCCGCCGCGCCGCCCGCCGTCGCGGCGGCGTTGGTCACCACGGAGATGTCCGAGATGTAGCGCGCATCCGTGAGGTTGCGGGCATCGACGAAGAGCGACACCCCGTTCTCGAAGTCGATCCCCGTCTGGATGTTGAGCAGGGCGTAGCCCGGGACCCGCAGCGTATTGGCGTGGTCGGCGAAGGCCCCGCGCGGCACCCAATCGACCGAGGGCGAGAGGTAGAAGCCGTTCGGATGCCGATAGCTGGCCACGGTCCGCAGCACGTCGTCCGGGATCCCGGCGATGCGGTTGTTGCCGAAGACGGGGTCGTGAACGAAGCGGAAGTCGTTATGCGTCCAGATCTGGGCGACGCTGACCGTGTCGCCGGCGCCCGTCAGGTCCCGCACCACGTCGAGGGTGACGGCGGCCTCCACGCCCTGATGGACCGTGCGCGGCGCGTTGAAGGTCGCCGCCGGGATGTTGAGACCGGGATTGATCGAGAAGTTGATCAGTTCGTCGCGAACGTTCGACCGGAACACCGTGACGTCCCAGGCCAGCCGGTCGACCCGGCCGCGTGATCCCGCCTCGACGGTCCAGGCGCGCTGCGCCTGCAACGGCACGAAGGTGGTCCTCAAGGTATTCTGCTGAACCAGATCGGAGAAGTCCGGCACGTCGCGCGAGCGGGTGATGTCGCCGAAGACCTGGATGTCGGGCAAGGGCTGCCAGAGCAGGCCGACCTTCGGGTTGACGCCCTCGTAGGTGGCATTGCCGAACTGCACGTTCGGGCTCGCCGGCAATCCGCCCTTGTTGCTGTAGGTGCGGTTCGACGAGAAGACCTTGGCGCCGGTCATCAGCGCCAGGTCGGACAGGAACCAGAAGCGGTTCTCGCCATAGGCCTCGTAGTTCGACGCGCTCTGGAGGGCGTTCGCCGTCGGCGCGCCGCGCTGGCCGGCGATGTTGACGAACTGCAAGGCGGTGTTCTGGCCGGCGAAGGCGCGCAGCCCGAGGATCGCGTCGTTGCGAAAACCCGCCACGTCGAACGTGCCGGCCCAGTGGGGCGCGATGCCGTAGGTCCAGCCGTCCTGGTCGATGACCTGGAAGATCGGATGGTAGAGGCTCTTGTGAATCGCCCAGGTGTCGATGTCGAGCTTGCCGACATCGAGAACCAAGGACGTGCGGTTGGCGATCCGCTCCGTCTCGACCTTTCGGGACTGGTTGCCGCTGATGGCGCTCGGGTTCGCCGAGCGGGGCGTGTTGAAGGCGTCGAAGAGCGTCAGGGTACCCGGCAGCTTCTGGTCGGTCAGGTAGGTGCCGAGAAAGAACCGGGTCTCGACACCCGGCGCGAGCTGGTAGCCGAGATTGGCGTTGACGTTCTGCGTGCGCTGCGCCTCGTGCTGGCGGTAGCCGTCCGAGTTCGTCACGGTCCCGTTGAGCAGGAAGTCGGCCGGACCGGAGATGCGCGAGAACTGGACATTCTCCCGGATGGTGTTGAAGCTGCCGCCGTCGATGCGGAGGATGGTGGGCGCGAGCGCCGTGTGGGCGGTCGGGGTGACGGTGTTGACGGCGCCGCCCAGGGTCGTTGCCCCGAAGGTCAGGGCGTTGCCGCCCTTGTAGACCTCGATGGACCGGAGGGCGAGCGGGTCGACCTGGTAGAAGTCGCCGCTGCCATCGGCCAGGTTGAGCGGAATGCCGTCCTGCAGCAATTCGAGGCCGCGCAGATGATAGCCGCGGGCGATGCCGGAGCCGCGCACCGAGAGGCGGATCTCCTGGCCGTAGCGCTCCTGGACGTAGACCCCGGGCACGTCCTTGAGAACGTCGCGCAGGGTGTTGGCGTAGCGGCTCTGGACGTCCGCGGCATCGACGAACGCGACCGAGCCGACCGTCGCGTTCACCGCCGCGCGCTGCCGGGCAATGCTCGGGACCGTGACGGACCCGGCGGCCTCGCCGGGACGAGGGCTCGTGCCGGCCCCTGGTGGAGCGGCGCCCCCGACCGTGATCTCGTCGAGCGGGATCGAGGTCGGACCGGCGGACTGGGCAAGGACCGGGGTGGTGGCAAACAGGGTGAGAAGCAGGGCGGCATGCAGCGCGACCCGCGGAACGGAATCCATGACTGACATCCATCGTGTGACTGATCCCAAGAGGCGATCGGTCAGGCGATGGGGGGCGCTCTCGCGCTGGCATGGGCCCCGGGCGGTGCGCGGGGACGGGCGACGACCTCCGGACGCCAGGACGCGCCGACGATCCTGCGGACCGGCCAGGCGATGAGGGCCGAGCCGAGGACCGGGACGGTCAGGACATCGAGGCTGTGCGCCGCCGTACAGCAGGCGAGATGGTGGTGAACGGGAGGCGCCTTGACCGGATCATCGGGCGACGAGCCGACGTCCGGAGCGCAGAGGATATGCGGGAGACCGGGCTGGGCGGTGGCGACAGCGCCGGTGAGGAGGGCCTGCAGGGCAAGCGCATAGAGCGCAGCGACAGCGACCGCCGCACGGAAGCCTCTCCAGCTTGTCCACCCCCTCTGCATGGATCCCTGCGTAAGGCCGAGCTTCCGAGAGGGTCAAGCAGGATTGCTGGATCGCTCACCGATTCGGCATCCATGTGTCTCCGGCACCGGTCGGGCTCAACCGCCCGCGGGCCCACCCACCGGCAGCCCCGCCTCCGGCAGCGGCGCCTCCACCCTCGCCACCACGCCGCCCGGCCGGTACTCCACCTCCGCCGTGCCGCCGATCTCGGCGGCCAGCACCCGCTCGATCATCCGCGAGCCGAATCCGCGCCGGGCCGGGGTCGAGACCGGAGGACCGCCTGTCTCCTCCCAGCGCAGCCGCAGGCGCGCATCGCCGGTCACCTCCCAGGTCAGGAGCACCCGGCCCCGATCGTCGGAGAGCGCGCCGTACTTGGCCGCGTTGGTCGCCAGCTCGTGCAGGGCCATCACGAAGGCCAGCGCCAGCCGGGGCGGCAGGCGGATGGGCGGTCCGCCGATCGTGAAGCGGGTGCCGGCGCCGCTGCGGAACGGACGCAGGGCCTCTTCGGCGATCTCCGCCAGGGTCGCGCCCTCCCAGGCATCCCGGGTCAGGATGTCGTGGGCAGCCGAGAGCGATTGCAGGCGGGCATTGAAGGCGGTGCGCGCCTCAGCGAGCGAGGTCGCATGAGTGAGGGTCTGGTTGGCGATCGACTGGATCGTCGCCATGGAGTTCTTCACCCGGTGGTTCAGCTCCTCGGCGAGCAGGGCCCGGTGCTCCTCGCCGCGCTTGCGCTCGGTCACGTCGAGGGTCACGCCGGCCATGCTCAGGGGTGCACCGTCCGCGTCGTAGAAGGGCTGGCCGCGGATCTGAAGCCAGCGCACCTCCCCGCCCGGCGTGCGGATCCGGTACTCGATGTCGTAGTCGCTCCGGGTCTCGATCGAGTCGCGGACCGCCGCCTGCATCCGGTCGCGGTCCTCCGGCAGGATCGCGGCGATCAGGTCGTCGAAGGTGAACGGCTCGCCCGGATCGCGGCCGAGATTGCGCTTGCAGCTCTCGGAGGCCACCAGCCGCATGTCGGCGAGGTCGAGGGTCCAGGAGCCGAGGCGGGAGGCCCTGAGGATGAAGTGCAGGCGCTCCTCGCTCCGCCGCAGGGCGTGCGTGCGCCGCTCGATCTCCCGCTCCAGCGCGTCGCGGTCGGCTTGCAGGCGCACCAGCCGGTCGCGCTCCAGCGTCGCGTCGAATTGCGAGGCGAAGAAGTAGGTGAGCCGGCCCTGATCATCGAAGACCGGGGAGACGAGCAGGCGGTTCCAGAACGCCTCGCCGGTCTTCTTGTGGTTGAGAAGGTCGATCTCGATCGGGACCTGCCGCTCGATCGCGTCACGGATCTGCGCCACGTCGGCCGGGTCGGTCTCGGGACCCTGGAGGAAGCGGCAGTTGCGGCCGAGGATCTCGTCCCGGGGGTAGCCGGTCAGCTGCGAGAAGGCGTCGTTGACGAAGACGATCGGGTTGTCGGGCTGGTGCGGATCGGTGATCACCATCGGCATGCGCGTCGCCCGCACGGCCGCCGCGAACGGATCGGGGCTCGTGCCGGTCCGGGTCAGCTCGGTCGCGATGCGGCTGTCGTCGCGATGGTCGGTCACGCTTGTCCTCGCCTCCCGGGCGATCCCGTCGGTCTGGTCGTCAGGCGCGGATCCCCGCCTCATGGTCAATGGCCCGGCGTCACGCAATGCTTGGCTTTGCTGCAAAAGCGCGCATCCGGCGACCTCCTTTGCAGTGCTCGTCATCGAACATGATCGCACCCGCCAAGTTGCCGGTGCCGCGCGGCGAAATCCGTCCCGCAGCAGGATCTCCACCAGCGCCGGCGCGGCACCGGGCTCCCAGGATACGGGGAGCGCACGTCACGGATGCGGCTCCGGAAACCCGTGGCGCTCGTGCAGCGCCCGCAGGATCGCGTCCTTGTCGTCGGCGAAAAGCAGGGCGCCGTGGCGGCCGGTGGCGAGGGCGTCCGGGGCGTCGGGGGCGAGGATCAGGAGCGGCAGCGACTGGTGAGCGTCTCCGAGGCGGTCGATCAGCGCCCGCCGCGGACGCGGCCAGGGCAGGCGCGTCACGTCGAGGCGCCCGGCCCGTTCGGGGAAGCCCGCGAGCACGCCCTCGATCAGGGCGCAGTGCCAGCAATAGAAGCGCCGGCCCGGGAAGGCCGGGTCGGCGAAATCCGGGATCAGCAGGTAGAGGTGATCGCGCAAGACCCTCGCCCTCGCTCGTCGCTCAGGCGTCCTGGCGCGGCAGCATCCGGTCGAGGAGGGCGTCGCGCCGCGCGATCAGGTGCCAGGCGGTGGCCAGCACGTGCAGCGCCACCAGGGCGTAGACGGCGTACTGACCCGCCAGGTGGATCTGGTCGGCGAGCTTGGCCACCGCCTCGTTCTTCGCCATGAAAGGCGGGATCGGGAACAGGAAGAAGTACTGCGTCGTGTTGCCGGCGGCGGCCGAGAGCACGAAGCCGCTCGCCGGCATCAGCAGGAACACGAGGTAGAGCAGCCAGTGGTTGATCCGGCCGAGCAGCGCCAGGCCCCGCGGCACGTAGACTTCCGGCGGGGCCGGGTGCCAGGCCCGCCACAGGATGCGGAGGGCGACGATGGCGAAGATCGTGATGCCGACCGACTTGTGCAGCTGGAAGTAGACGCCCTTGGCCGGGCTCGCCGGCAGGCTCGTGGCGATCCAGGCGAGCGGCAGCACCGCCAGCACCAGGGCGGCGGTGAGCCAGTGCAGGCCCTGCGCCACGGCCGTGTAGCGCGGCTGCTCGACGCGGGCGATCGGCATCGGCGCGCGGGTGGACAGGTCGAGCATCCGGAAGGGTCCTCAAGCGGCCGCCGCCCTCGCGGCGGCGATGGATCACCCCGGCAGGCTAGACAATACGCGACGCACGGTCACCCTGGAATCGCTCGAAATGCCGGGGACGGGCGCGGCGTCAGATCGCCGCCGCCGGATCGCCCCCGAGAGGATTGCCCTCGTCCTCGTTGCGGTCGTCTCGGGCGTCGTCCCGACGGTCGCGCCGGCGTCGGCGGCGTCCGCCCTCGGCGAGGGACTGGGCCAGCGCCCGGAACGGTGCGGTCAGGCGGCGCACGTCCTCGGCACGCTCCATGAAGCGCTCGCCGTTGCGGATCTCGCGGTCGAGCGCCGCCATGGTGCGGGCGAGCGCCGGATCCTCGTCCTCCAGCCACACCTCCATCACCCGCGCGAAGGCGATCACCACGCCCTGGAGCTTCAGGCGGCCGAGCGGCCCCTCGGTGCTGATCCCGGCGGAGGCCAGCATGAAGCGCTGCGAGTTGAGCGCCACCTGGTTGAGGGCGGCAAGCGACAGGGGATCGCCGCGCAGCGCGAAGGCGATGCGGCGCAGGGCCGGCTTGTAGGGATCCATCGCGTCGAGGCGGCGCATCAGCACGTCGAACAGCCGCTCGCGGGTCGGCTCCTCGTCGAGGTCGTCGCTGGCGCCTTCCAGCACCTGCTTGTCGATCATGCGGGCGAAGCCGCCGAGCACCGCGCCCTTCGACGGATAGGCGTCGCGGAACTCCGCCAGGCTGACCCCGGCCTCGCGGGCGATGTCGGCGATCTCGATGTCATTCCAGGGCTGCTCGGCGGCGAGCCGCATCAGCGCCTCGACGATCGCCTCCCGGGGCGGCAGGCGGGTGGTCTCCGGCCCGCCGCCGGCGCCGTGCTGCTCGCCGGAGGTCGTGTCGCCGGATGCCGTGCCGTCGGACACCTTGGGGGTGCGGGCCATGGATGGACGCTCCGATACCGTTGAGGCGAAAGGGGAGCGCGCCGCAGCGCCTCCCCGAGGCGGATCGCCCGCCCCGACCGCCTATCTAGGGATCGTCCCGCCCGCCGGGCAGGGGGCCGCGGCGACGCGCCCGCGTGAGCCGTGGGTGATCTCGTCGGGCGGGCGTCAGCCCGCCAGCTCCCCGGCCCGGCGTTTCGCCGCCGCCACGGCCTCGCGCATCAGGGGGGCCAGGCCATCCTCGGCCATCAGCACCGAGAGGGCCGCCGCGGTGGTGCCGCCCGGCGAGGTCACGTTCTGGCGCAGGGTCCCCGGCTCCTCGGGGCTCTGCCCCAGGAGCTCGCCCGCCCCCGCCACGGTCTGGCGGGCGAGGCGCGCCGCCACCTCGGCCGGCAGCCCGGCGGCGACGCCCGCGGCCGCCAGGGCCTCGGCCATCAGGAAGACGTAGGCCGGGCCGGACCCCGAGACCGCCGTCACGGCGTCGATCAGGTCCTCGCTGTCCAGCCACTCGACGAGGCCGATGCCGGAGAGGAGCGCATGAGCCTTGCGGCGCTGGTCGGCGCTGGTCTCGGGCGAGGCCGCGGCGCCCGTGGCGCCCCGGCGGATGCTCGCCGGCAGGTTCGGCATCGCCCGCACCACCGCGCGGGCGCGGGGCAGGCGGTCCTTCAGGTTGGCGATGGTCTTTCCGGCCAGCACCGAGACCACGACGGTATCCGGCCCGACGAGCGGCGCCAGGGCGCCTGCTGCGGCCTCCAGGCCCTGCGGCTTGATCGCCAGGACCAGGGCCTCGGGCTCGGCCGGCGCGGCCGGGTTGAGGGCGATGCCGTGGGCGGCGCAGAGGGCCGCCATGGCGGGGGCCGGGTTGGGATCGATGACGGCGACGCAGGCGCCCGGCAGCCCGTCGGCGAGCCAGCCCTCCAGCATCGCCCCGCCCATCTTGCCGGCGCCGACCAGGATCAGCGAGGCCGGCAGGGTCCCGCCCTCGCTCACGCCTCGCCCTCGGTCTCGAACAGCACCGCGTCGAGGGCCTCACGGGCCGACTTGCCGGCCCAGATCACGAACTGGAACGCCTGGAAGTAGCGCTCGCAGGCCTCGACCGCGGTCTTCAGCATCGTCTCGCACTGGCCGTGCGTCGGCTCGGCGCCGCCGGTGAGCAAGAGCGCGTGGCGGAACATCACCACGTGCTCGCTGTTCCAGAGATCGAAATGGCCGACCCAGAGCTGCTCGTTGACGAGCGAGACGAGCCGCAGCACCTCGTTGCGCCGCCGCTCCGGCACCTTCAGGTCGAAGGCGGACGCGACGTGCAGCGCCTCCACGTCCTCGATCCACGTGAAGGCGACATGGTACTCGGCCCACTGACCGGCCACCGCCACCGACATCTCGTCGGTCTCGGCACGATCGAAGATCCAGTCCCGGAGGGAGGCGAGGCGCTCGACGACATCGAGCGGGTGCTCGGCGCGGTTCAGGTCGTCGATGTTGAGCTGGGTCATGGCGATCCAAGTTTGGCTCGTCAGAGCGGGAAACAGCTGCGTCAGCGGACGCGGCGAGTGTCGTCTTCAAGGCAGATCGCGACCCGGGCACGGTCAGGACGTGCAGGCGATAAGCTAAAGCGCCGACTTGTCTCCCCTGAGCGGCTGCGAATCAGTGCGTCACCCACTATAGCCCGGGCGAGTCCAGGGACTCAAAGCGGAAAGCCGCGGTGGCGGCGGCGCACCGCCGGCTATCCACCGAAGCTTCCTGTGCACAAGCGGGGCGCCGCCGGACGAGGCGTCAGGCCGTCGCCGTGTCGCCGGCCGCCGGGCCAGCCGTCGCACCCTTGGCCTTGGCGGAGGCGATTTTCGTCTCCGGCGCCTTGGTCCCGGCCGGAGCGGCCTCCAAGGCCGCGACCCGGGTCGCGAGCGCGTCGTTCTGGGCCCGCAGGGACGCGACGAGGTCGCGCAGCACCTCGACCTCCTCGCGGGTCGCCACGTCCATGTCCCGCAGCATGCGCTCGATCTGCGCCTTGACCATGGTCTCGGCCTCGCGGCGCACGCCCTGGGCCGCGCCGGCGGCGTCGGTCATCAGGCGGGCGAAGTCGTCGAACAGGCGGTTCTGCTGCATGAGAATCCTCCGGGGCTGGTCCTGGTGCACAGCCCTAATGCATTTCGTGGCGGAATGGGCCCCGGTCCGGGCTCCCGATCGCGCGAAAATACGGCACCATCGCGATGACGCCCGTGCGGGCGCCCTCAAGCCCGTGGGACGGGGTCGGTTGCGCGACGGTGTCGCGGGCGGGATCCAGCAACAGACGGTTGCACAATGATGGCTTCAAGCAAAACCCGGTCTCGGGCATAAGGCGGAACCGTGAGCACGACACCGCACATCCTGATCGTCGAGGACGATCGCGAGATCAGCACGCTGGTCGCCCGCTACCTCCGCGGCAACGATTGCCGGGTCTCGATCGCCGGGGACGGCCGCGAGATGGACCGGCTCCTGGCCGATTCCCGCGTCGACCTGATCGTCCTCGACCTGATGCTGCCGGGCGAGGACGGATTGTCGATCTGCCGGCGCCTGCGCGCCGGCTCCGGCATGCCGATCCTGATGCTCACGGCGAAGAGCGAGGAGATCGACCGGATCGTCGGGCTCGAGATCGGGGCCGACGACTACCTGGCCAAGCCCTTCAACCCGCGCGAACTGTTGGCCCGCATCCGTGCGATCCTGCGCCGCGGCGCCGCGTCCCAGGGCCGCGACGACGAGGGCGTGCGCCGCCACGCCTTCGCGGGCTTCGTGCTCGATGCGGGCCTGCGCCAGCTCCTCAACCCGGAGGGCGCCCAGGTGGCGCTCACCGGGGCCGAGTTCGACCTCCTGCACGCCATGTGCCTGCGGCCGGGCCGGGTGCTCTCCCGCGACCAGCTCCTCGACCTGACGCAGGGCCGGGCGCCCGGGCCGTTCGAGCGCAGCATCGACGTGCTGGTGAGCCGCATCCGCCAGAAGATCGAGCGCGATCCCCGCAACCCGGAGATGATCAAGACCATCCGCTCCGGCGGCTACCTGTTCACGCCGGAGGTGGTCTCGACATGACCGGGAAGGGGCCCCTGCCGGGCCGCATCGCCGGGCAGCTCGCCCTCCTGGTGGTCGCCGCGATCGTGGTCACCCACGTCGTCGTGACGGTGGCCTTCCTGCTGCTGCGCCCGGAGCTGCGCCGCTCCGACGAGCGCCCGAGCGCGCTGGCCAACCGCCTCGTCACCGTGGTCCACATGGTGGCGGCCGCGCCGGCGGAAGACCGGGCCGACGTGGTGGCGGCGGCCCGCCACAGCGCCTCCTCCCTCCACCTGACCCTGCTGCCCGCCAACGAGCCGAACGCGCCTAGCCCGTCGAGCGCCGACGTGCCGGAGATCACGGGCCTGCGCGCGGCCTTGGGGCCCGGTTACGGCGTCGCGGCCGAGCACCAGCCCGCCGGCGCCCTGCACCTGCGCATCGCCGGGCCGGGCGGCCTGCAGCTCGCCGCCGACCTGCCGCCCCTGCCGCTGCCGCACCCGCCGCTGACCAGCGCGGTGCTGATCACCCTGGTCTTCCTCGCCCTCTCGCTGACGCTGCTGTCGATCTGGGCGACCCGGGCGCTCACCGCGCCGCTCGCGCGGCTGGCCGAGGCGGCAGAGGCCTTCGGCACCGCCACCGAGGCGCGGCCGCTGCCGCAGCGCGGGCCGGAGGAGGTGCTGGCGGTGTCCCGGGCGCTGGGCCGGATGCGCGACCGGGTCTTGCGCCTGATCGACGACCGCACCCACATGCTGGCGGCGATCAGCCACGACCTGCGCACGCCGATCACCCGCCTGCGCCTCAGGGCGGAGTTCCTGGAGGACGAGACCCTGCGCCGGCAGTTCCTGCGCGACCTCGACCAGATGAACGCGCTGGTCGAGGCGGCCCTGTCCTTCGTGCGCGACGGCCAGTCCCGCGAGGGCCTGAGCCTGATCGATCTCGCCTCGGTGGTGCAGACGGTCTGCGACGGCTTCGCCGATATCGGCGAGGCGGTGCGGGCCGAGGACCTGCGGCCGGCCCTGGTGCGCGGCTCCTCCGGCGAGTTGCAGCGGGCGCTCACCAACCTGATCGACAACGCGGTGAAATATGCCGGCGGCGCCACCGTGCGCCTCGTCGAGGCCGGGCCGGGCCGCGTCGCGGTCGAGATCCTGGACGAGGGCCCGGGGATCCCGGAGGAGGAGCGCGCCCTGATGCTCCAGCCCTTCGTGCGCGGCGACCGCGCCCGCACCCTCAACGAGGCCGGCGGCTTCGGCCTCGGCCTGTCGATCGCGAGCGCCATCGCCCAGTCGCATGGCGGCGCGTTCAGCCTGGAGAACCGGGCTCCGCAGGGCCTGTGCGTGCGGCTCGAACTGCCGCGGGCGCCCGGCGCCGTGCCGCGCCAGCCGGCGGCCCGGGCCGCCTGACACGGCTCGCGAACGATCCGTTCGGACGCCGCGCCACCGGATACGTCCGGCGAAGATGTAGCGTCTCGTTGCGTCACGGCGCGGCGCAACGGAAGGAAACCTTTCTCTTGCGTCGGCGAAAGTTCTCTTAAGCCGCGCCGGACGCACTCTGACCCGCATCGGGGATGACGGATCGTCCCCGTCCACGCGAGGTCCCCGCCCCATGACCACCGTCTCCGCATCCAGCGCCGCCGCCCAGCCGATCAGTCAGCCCAGGGTCGAGAAGGCCGGCGGGCCCAAGCAGCGGCTCCTCGACCAGATCTCGGCGCAGCAGCAGGCCGGCAGCCTCGGCGACACCGACGCGAGCGCGCTCACGAGCGCGGTCCAGGATATCGACCAAGCGATATCGGGCACCTCCGGCACCCGTGGCGGCACCCGCCTCGACCCGGCGCAGGCCAGGAGCCGGATGGACGACCTCATCGGCGCCGAGGTCACCAAAGGCGCCCTGACGAGCGACCAGGCGACGACGCTCAAGAGCCTGCTGTCGTCTCAGAAGGGCGGTGGCCGCGACGGGGATCGCGGTGGCGTCGGCGGCGCCGGCGGTCCTCCCCCCGGCCCGCCGCCCTCCGGCGGCGCCGACACGGCGGGCTCGACCGACACGGCCTCCGCCACCACCGACGCCAGCGATCTCCTCGCGAGCTTCCTGAAGCAGGTGCAGGACTCGCAGGCGCAGACCCAGGCGAGTGGTTACGGCGCGAGCGGCAGCGGGAGCACGACGAAGGGCAGCCAGGCGGCGGTGTTCGACTTCCGGGTCTGATCAGACCGCCCGGGCCCGATCACCGCGCCAGTTCACGCAGGCCCAGGCGGATCAGGGTCTTGGCCTCCATCGCCGCCGCGCCTTCGCCGGCCCCCTTCAGCGCCGCGGCCACCGCCGCCGAGGCCTGGACCTGGGCGTAGCCGAGATTGACGAGCGCCGAGATCGCGTCAGCCACCGGCTGGGGCGCGGTGTTGTCCTCCACCGCCCCGGTAAGCTGGATCAGGGCCGGGTCTATGGCTGAGAAGGCCGGGGCCTTGTCCTTCAGCTCGGCCACCAGCCGGGCGGCGAGGCGGGGGCCGACGCCGGGGGCGCGGGCGACCGCGCCCTTGTCGCCGGTGGCAATGGCGGTGGCGAGGTCGCCCGGCTCCATCACCGAGAGCACCCCGAGGGCGACCCGGGTGCCGACGCCCTGCACCGTCTGGAGCAGGCGGAACCACTCGCGCTCCGCATCGGCCCGGAAGCCGTAGAGGCGGATCATGTCCTCGCGCACATGGGTCTCGATCGCCAGCTCCGCCGCCTCGCCGATAGGGGGCAGGCGCTGCAGCGTGCGGGCCGAGCAATGCACCACGTAGCCGACGCCGTGCACGTCGAGGATCACGAAATCCTCGCCGTAGGAATCCACGACGCCCTTCAGCTTGCCGATCATCGCCCGTTGAGTCTCTGGCGGGCCGGACGGCCCTGAGACCCGGCCCATACCCAGCCCGGACCCGGCCCACAAGGCGGCGCGTCGCCCCGTCGGCGATGCGCCGCGCCGCTCTCGTCAGCTCAGGCGGCGCAGCGTGGCCCGGCGCAGGCTCTTGCCGATCTCCCGGCCGAGTTCCAGGAGCAGCATGTCGAGGATCTTGAGGAGGAACGGCCGGTCCGCGCTCGCCAGGGCCTCGCGGGCGGCGATGCAGGCCTCGGCGGCCTGCTCCAGGGGGGAGTCCGGCCGCGCATCGACGCAGTGGCCGTAGGCGGTGTCGCTCAGCGCGCTGCCGGTCATGTCGACCAGGATGCCGTGCGCCCGGGCCGGGCGGCCGTCGCGGCCGCGCTCGTAGCGGGCGCGGGAGAGCACCCACAGCGTCCGGCCGGCGGCATCCCGCACCCGGAACTCGGCCACGAACGAGCCGCCTTCCGCCGCGCCGTGCTGCATCCGGGCGATGACGGCGTCGCGGTCGTCGGGATGGATGCAGGCCGCGAAGACCCGCAAGGGCGCGCCCTTCGCCAGGCGGTCGAGATCGGCCCCGAACAGGCTGCCGGCGACATCGTCGGCATGCATCCGGTCGCCGGCGATGTCCCACGACCAGGTGCCGACCATGTCCGCCGTCACCGGCAGGGACGGCCGCGCCGTCCCGGCGCCGCGTCTTCCCTCGACGTCCCCGATCATGGTGGTCCGCTTCTCCCGTCGCCTCGCTCGACCCCCGGTGGTCGGGCCCCGTCCCGGCCTTGTGCGCTTCTCCGGCGAGGCCGGTCAATGCAGTCGTTTTACGGGCGCCGCACACATGAGCGAAAGATCCCGCGGACCGTTTCATCCTCGGACGGTCTGCCTCCGGCAAGACGATGTGCTGGATGGGGATTTTTAGGGCGCAAGCTATTCATTCACCATGGGAATGAATATCGTATTTGTATAGACGTAATCGAATATGCGGGCGTGATGGGCCGCGCATGCCGCCGGCGATCGTGCCGATCCGGTGACGCGAGCCGAGCGGCACCGCCTCGCGGCAGGCGGCCTTCGATCGCGTACCGTGCCGCAAGCCTCCCTCCGCCCAGGGCCCCCGGATCGGCCCTGGAGCCGGGAGACCGGTCCATCCCGTGTCGTGGCGAGCAGGAGCGGGCCGGGCGCTCACTCCCGCTCCAGCGGCCGCATCACCGCGTAGAGCGCGGTCTTCGCCTCGAAGCCGATGCCTGGCACGTCCGGCATCGCGACCCGGCTGTCCTCCACCGGCACCGCGTCGGCGAAGCCGCCGAAGGGGGCGAAGACGTCCGGGTAGCTCTCGTTGCCGCCGAGGCCGAGGCCGACCGCGATGTTGAGCGCGAACTGGTGGCCGCCATGGGGCACGCAGCGGCGCGGCGACCAGCCATGGGCGCGAAGAACCTCGAGGGTGCGCAGATACTCGACCAGCCCGTAGGACAGGGCGGGATCGAATTGCAGGATGTCCCGGTCCGGCCGCAAGCCCCCGTGGCGGATCAGGTTGCGGGCGTCCTGATGCGAAAAGAGGTTCTCGCCGGTGGCGAGGGGCCCGTCATAGGTCGTGGCGAGTGCCGCATGAGCCAGGTAGTCGAGGGGATCGACCGGCTCCTCGTACCAGCGCAGCCCGTAGGGTGCGACCGCCCGGCCGAAGCGGATCGCCTCTTCGAGCGTGAAGCGCCCGTTGACGTCGACGCAGAGGCGGGACCCGTCGCCGCCGAGCACGCTCAGGACCGCCTCGATCCGGGCGATGTCCTCCTCGAGCGGCACCAGCCCGACCTTCATCTTCACGGTGCTGTAGCCGCGGTCGAGATAGGAGCGCATCTCGTCCTTGAGGGCGTCGAGGCCCTTGCCCGGATAGTAGTAGCCGCCGGCGGCGTAGACCCAGGCCTTGGGATCGGCCTCGCCGCCGCGGTAGCGGTCGGCGAGCAGCCGCCACAGCGGCACGCCCTTCGCCTTGGCGAGCGCGTCCCACAGGGCCATGTCGAGCACCCCGACCGCCACCGAGCGCTCGCCGTGGCCGCCGGGCTTCTCGTTCTTCATCATCGCCGCCCAGGCCCGGTGGGGGTCGACGAGCCCGTCCTCGCCCTGGAGATCCGCGGGGGGCGCCGCCAGGAGGCGCGGGATGAAGCGCTCGTGCAGCAGGCCTTGCGGGGCGTAGCGGCCATTCGAGTTGAAGCCGAAGCCGACGACCGGGCGCCCGTCGACCACGGCGTCGGTCACCACCGCGACCACGCTCGCCGTCATGGTCGAGAAGTCGATCCAGGCGTTGGCGATGTCCGACTTGATCGGCGCGACGATGTCGCGGATGGCGGTGATGCGCATGGCGGATCCCCCTCGGGAGGCTGACGGGACCGTCTCGTAGGGGTGCGCGCCCACGCTGGCAAATGCGCGGGACGCAGGTGTCGGCCCGACGCGCGGGACGCAGGTGTCGGCCCGACGCGCGGGACGCGCCTGGCGTCAGCGCGCGGTGCCGTTCTTCTGAGAACCGGGGCCGGTGCCGGGCGAGCCGCTGCCGGTCGGGCCGTCGCGCTTCACGGTCGGGCCGGGGCCCATATTGCCGCCGCTCGACCCCTGCGAGCCGGTCGAGCCCATGCTGCCCGGGTTGTTGCCGCCGATGCCGGTGCCCGGCGGCTGGCTCGCCATGCCCGACCCGGTGTTGCCGGTCGAGGACGGGGCGGCGCCGCTGCCGTTGTTGATGCCCTGGGCGGCGGCGGCGCCGGTCACGAGCGCGAAGGAGAGGGCGAGGAGGGTGCGCGTCGGCATGAGGGTGTGTGTCCGCGGTTCGGGATGCGATCGGACCGGGGCAACGGCAGGAGCGGGCCACCGTTCCCGCCCGGAGGCGTGCCCCGGTCGGACGGGCGACGAGCCGAGGCGCACGGCCGCCCATGCGGCGGGCCGTTTGGGACGAACCGCCTGGCCCGGCGGGTCTTGGCATGGCGGGTCTTGGCCTGGCGGGTCTTGGCGGGGGTTGGCCTGGCGGGCCAGCCTCATGTCTTTGCATCTCGGTCGCTCTGCATGCAAAGTATGGGGTCTGTCGTCCTGCCGTCATGGGGCGGCGGCTATCGCCACCCGGCAGAAGGTGGCGCGGATCTTGTTAGGGAGTGCGCGGGGTCCGGTCGCGACCCGTCCCGCGCGAAGGAGATGAGATGCAGGTGTTCCTGATCGCCCTGGGGCTCGTTGCCGTTCTGGTCGTCGTCGGCGTGTTCGGTCATCATCCCGATACCCGCGAGGATCCAGTCTCCCGGCGGCGCTCCTGAGCGGACGGCGAGCGCGGACGGGCACCGGCGCAACGGCCGCGTCCCTGCCGCGTTAGAGTCTGCGGGCGGCCGCGTCGGCCCCTTGGGAGTCAGGTTCTCCTGCGACAGGAGTCCATCATGCCCGCATCGCGTTCGCTCACCCGCGTGCTCCTCGCCGGCGCGCTCGTCTCGACCGGCTCCCTCGCCCGGGCGCAGGCGCTCCCCGACCAGACCGGCACCGGCGGCGGGCCGCGCTCCACCATCACGGCGCCGAATACCAGCTCGGTCGGCCAGACCGTGCCGCATCCCGGCGCGGCCGACCAGCGCCTGGAGCGCCGCATCGATGACCGCACCCGCCAGGAGCGCGTCGACGACCGGATCGACACCGGTATCTGCGTCGGCTGCAACCGATAGGCCGGCCGGGCGTCCCGTCAGCCCAGCAGCTCGGCGAGGCGCGCCCGGGCGCGGTTGATCCGGCTCTTCACGGTGCCGACCCGGCACTCCATCGCCGTCGCGATGTCCTCGTAGGAGAGGTCGTGCACGGCGGAGAGCAGCAGCGCCTCGCGCTGGTCCGGCACCAGGCGCTCAAGGGCGGTCTGCACGTCGCGCAGCTCGAGGTTGCCCTGCTGCGCCGGCAGGGAGACCAGGCTCGCGGCGAACAGCCCGTCGGGATCGCCGACCTCGCGCGCCCGCTTCTGGTGCTCGGAATAGAAGCTGTTGCGCAGGATGGTGTAGAGCCAGGCCGAGAGGTGAGTGCCGGGGGCGAACCGGTCCTGCGCCGCCCAGGCCTTGAGCAACGTTTCCTGCACCAGGTCGTCGGCACGGGTGCGGTCGTTGCACAGGGTCACGGCCCGGCGCCGCAGCCGCGGCACCTCCTCCAGGAGGTCGCGGCGGAAGGCCTCGGCCGAGGCTGTGTCGAGGCCGGCTAGGGCCGCGGCGAGGCGGGCGACCAGCGCCTGGAGGTGCGTGGAGGGCGCGAGCGCGGCGTCGTCGTAGGCGACGCGCAACGCCGCCCCGAGATGGGCCTGGATCCCGGCCGGCAGGGAGGGCGCCTCGGCGTGCGCGGGATCGGTCCGGTCCGGATCGCTTCTGGGCTCGTTGTCCTTGGGCTCGTTGTTCTCGGACGTGTTCTTGGGCGACGGCGCCATCGTGCGGTCTCCGGTGACCGACGCTTAAGGCATGCTCCGCCGTACCATTACAATGATCCGGGCGTACTAGTCCTTCCGGTGGTCCGACACGGCGGTCGCCCTGTCCCGCAGACCCGGCACCAGGAGCAACGCTGCCCCGCAGAGCCCCGTCATGACCCAGAACGCCCCCGCCCCGAGGGCGCCGTAGAGCGGGCCGGCCGCCAGGGTCGCGAGGGCGGTGGCGAGGCCTAGGCCGAGCGTGCCGTAGACGGTCTGGGCCGTCGCCGCGAGGGCGGGCGGCACCGTCTGGCTGAGGATCCGCATCGCCGCGAGATGCAGCAGTGCGAAGGTCAGCCCGTGCAGGGCCTGGATGCCGACGAGGGCCGGCAGCGCGACGGTGAGCGCCGCCACCGACCAGCGCAGGGCTCCGGCACCCGCCGCGAGGCCCAGGGCGCCGGCGGGGCCGAGGCGGGCGAGGAGCGGCGGGCCGAGGAGAAAGAAGACCAGCACCTCCGCCGCCACCGCCTCGGCCCAGAGCAGGCTCGCGGTGGACGGAGTCAGGCCCGCTGCCCGCCAGCGGATCACCGCGAAGGCGTCGTGCACCGCGTGGCTGCCGATCACCAGGGCTGCCACCGCGACGAGGCGGCGGAAGGTTGCGGAGCGCAGCAGCAGCCCGGCCCCGGCGCTGCCGCGCCCCCCGGAGGGGGCCTCGGCCGGGCTCGCGGCGTCCGGCAGGCGGAGCGTCGCGCCGGCCAGCGCCGCGAAGGCGATGGCGCCGGCCACCGGCAGGGCCGCGAGGCCCAAGGATCCCGTGACCTGGCCGGCCGCCAGGGTGCCGGCGATGAAGGCGGCCGAGCCCGCGCCCCGCACGGTGCCGTAGGCGAAGCGGAAGGGCTCGGCGGCAGTCTTGGCGGCGGCAGTCTTGGCGGCGGCGGCGGTCAGGGCCAGGGCGTCGGCCAGCGGCGCGAGCGGCGCCGTCGCGGCGGCGTGGGCGAGGCCGGCGAGCATGAGCCCGGAGAAGCCGTGACCGGCGAGGTACAGGAGGGCGCTTCCCGCCGAGAGGGCCGCGCAGGCCGCGAGCACGCCGCGGCCCGCGGCGAGCCGGTCGGCGACGCGGCCCGCCAGGGGCCCGGCAGCGAGCCGGATGCCGGTGGCGGCGGCGAGCACCAGGCCGACCTCGGTGGCGGAGAGCCCGCGCTCGCTGAGGAGCGCGGGCAGGAACGGCGTGGTCAGGCCGTAACCGGCATAGAGCGCGGCGTAGACGAGGAGGAAGCGCGGCAGAACGGCTCCGACTTGCATCGCGCAAGCCTACCCGGATTTCCGGTCCGTCGCGCTGTCCCTCAGAGCAGGCTGGCGCCGTACGGGTGGTCCCGCGGCGGCTCGACCGTGACGATAGTCCCGAGGCCGAGGACGAGGGCGCCGGCGGCGCAGAGGGCGAGGGAGAGAGCAGCGATGATCATGGCGCCGAGCTTCGCGAGCCCGTGCTTAACGCGAGCTTGCCGAACAGGGTGAAGAGAGGGAAAACCCCAGCATCCACACCGCGCAGACGGGCGGGTGCGGCGACGCCGCCACGGTCACGCAAATGCCACCATCGCGTCAAAGGCCGTGACCACGGCAAAGATCGCCATCGCGGCAAAGATCGCCATCACGGCAAAGATCGCCATCACGGCAAAGATCGCCATCACGGCAAAGATCGCCATCACGGCAAAGATCGCCATCACGGCAAAGATCGCCATCACGGCAAAGATCGCCATCACGGGAGGACGCCCCATGAAGTACCGCACGCTCGGCCGGTCCGGCCTGAAGGTCTCGCCCCTCTGCCTCGGCACGATGATGTTCGGCGGGCCGACCCCCGACGACGAGGCCGGGCGCATCGTCGCGGATGCGCGCGAGTGGGGAATCAACTTCATCGATACGGCGGACGTCTATACCGAGGGGCGCTCCGAGGAGGTGGTGGGCCGGGCCATCGCCCGCGACCGCGACGCCTGGGTGCTCGCCACCAAGGTGGCGAACCCGATGGGGACGGGGCCGAACGACCGCGGCCTGTCCCGCGCCCACATCGTGCAGGCCTGCGAGGCCAGCCTCCGGCGGCTCAACACCGACCGGATCGACCTCTACTACCTCCACAAGGAGGACCACGAGACGCCGCTCGCGGAGACGGTGCGGGCGATGGCCGACCTGATCCGGGCCGGCAAGGTGCGGTATTTCGGGGTTTCCAACCACCGCGCCTGGCGGGTGGCGGAGATCTGCCGCCTGTGCGACGAGCACGGCATCGACCGGCCGGCGGCGAGCCAGCCCTATTACAACGCCCTCAACCGGATGCCGGAGGTCGAGCACCTGCCGGCCTGCGCCCATTACGGCCTCGGCGTCGTGCCCTACTCGCCGCTGGCCCGCGGCGTGCTGACGGCGAAGTACCGCCCCGGCGAGGCCCCGCCCGAGGGCACCCGCGCCGGGCGCGGCGACACACGGATGATGCAGACCGAGTGGCGGCCCGAGAGCCTGCGCATCGCCGAGGAGCTGAAAGCCCATGCGGAGGCGAAGGGCGCCTCGGTGATCGACTTCGCGGTGGCCTGGGTGCTCAACAACCGCGCCGTCACCGCGGTGATCGCCGGACCCCGCACCTTCGAGCAGTGGCTCTCCTATGCGCGGGCGCTCGATTACCGCTTCACCCCGGAGGACGAGGCCCTGGTCGACGGCCTGGTGCCGGCCGGCCATCCCTCGACCCCGGGCTACACCGACCCGGCCTATCCGCTCGAGGGCCGGACCACCTGGACGGCGGCCCTGGACTGAGCCACGCTCGTCTTCGTCAGGCTAACGGCGCATCCGGTGTGGATGACGCCGGTCCGACGGCGATTTCCTCTTGGAACGCGCCGCGCACGGCTTAGTTGTTGACGCTATGTGCCCAGGCATGTCCACTGTTCGACCCTGGGAGATGGGTTGCAGACCGGAGGAGACCGATGGCGATCAAGACCACCAAGAAGGCCGAGACGAAGGCCGAGCCCGAAGCCGCCGCCCCGAAGGCCAAGGCTGCCCCGAAGGCCGCCGCCAAGGAGGCCAAGGACGACGCCAAGGATGAGGGCAAGGGCAAGAAGGTCGCCGCTCCGAAATCCGGCGACAAGCCGAACGCCCTGCAGAAGCCGCTGCAGCCGACGCCCGAGCTCGCCGCCATCGTGGGCGACAGCCCGATCCCGCGCGGCGAGGTGGTGAGCAAGGTGTGGGATTACATCCGGAAGCACTCGCTTCAGAACCCCGAGAACAAGCGCGAGATCCTCGCCGACGACAAGCTGAAGAAGGTCTTCGGCAAGGACAAGGCGACGATGTTCGAGATGAACAAGTACCTCGCCCAGCACCTGAAGTAAGACGAATCGTCAGGCGCCAGGCGCTCAGCCTCCTCCCGTCCGGATGGTCGCGCGACGCGGCCATCCGAGCCCCGGCCGGGGCCAGGATGGGACCTGGCCGTCATCGATGCCCGCGCGCGGATGAGCGCGCCCCGGGCCGCTCCCGGCTCGCCGGATCATCCGATGTCCCCGACCCGCGATCCGGACGCGTCCAGCCGGCGGCGCGCACTCGCCGCCATCCTGTTCCTGATCGTCCTGGTGGCCGGCGGCGTCTGGCTCGCCGACGCATTGCGTCGGGAATCGGCCCGCGAGGATTGCCTGGCGAGCGGAAGGCGCGATTGCGGCGACGTGCAGAGGACCCCGTGAGGGGCAGGACCCGCCCGCTTCTGGTCCGCGCGGCGACCCGGCGCGGATCATCCGTAGACTGTCTCGCCGATCCGCGTCGCCATCTCGTGCGGCCCCAGCCCTTTGGGCGATCGCGGGGCCGGCCATCCGGATCCGTCCCGGATGGCTGCCGGTAGGCTCGAGCCGCGATCCTGTCACCGGAACAGGATCAGCGCCTTCGCCAGCGTGATCCACACGCCCCACGCGATCGGCAGGCCGACCGCGGCCCAGGCGAGCGCCGCCGCCGGCGTCAGGCCGCCCCGGCCGATCCCGAATGCGCCGCCCGACGCATCGCCGGCAGCCGAGCCGGCGGGCCGCTCGGCCGCTGTCATGAACCAGCGCTCGCCGAGCGGCCTCACCAAGAGGTTGGCCACGAACCCGGCCGCCAGGAAGCCGGCCAGGATCAGGAGCGTGCGGCCGTAGAGCGCCGCGCCCTGCACCCCGGCCTCCACCTGCGCCTGCCGGATCGCCGTCACGACGAGCGGGCCGACCACGCCCGCCGTCGACCAGGCGGTGAGCAGCCGGCCGTGAATCGCGCCGACGAACTGCGTGCCGAACACGTCCGCCAGGTAGGCCGGGATCGTGGCGAAGCCGCCGCCATACATCGACAGGATCACGCAGAAGAACAGCACGAACAAGGCTTGCGAGCCGATGCCGGCCGCCCAGGGCGCGGCGGCGTAGAGCGCGCAGCCGAGGGCAAAGAAGGTCGCGTAGGTGGCCTTCCGCCCGATCCGGTCGGAGAGCGTCGCCCAGAAGAACCGGCCCAGGATGTTGAACAGCGACAGGAGCCCGACGAAGCCGGCGGCGATCGCGGCGACCTGCGCCTTCTGGCCCGGATCGAGCTGCCCGAACCCGACCTCCGGTCGCCCGATCAGCGCCCCGCCGAAGATCTCCTGGAGCATCGGCGAGGCCAGCGCCAGCACGCCGATCCCGGCCGAGACGTTCAGGCACAGCATCGCCCAGAGCAGCCAGAACTGGGGCGTCTTGTGCGCGTCGCGCAGGTGGACGTGACCGCTGGTGATCAGCCCGGCCCGTGCGGCGGGTGGGGTCCAGCCCTCCGGCTGCCAGCCGGCCGGGGGCACGCGGTAGCCGAAGGCGCCGCAGAGCATCACCACGAGGTAGCCGGCGCCCATCACGGCAAGGGTCTGCCACACGCCGGCGGAATCCGGCCCCTTGAAGCGGGTGATGAGGAGGTCGGCGAGCGGCGAGCCGATCATCGCGCCGCCGCCGAAGCCCATGATCGCCATGCCGGTCGCCATGCCGCGCCGGTCCGGGAACCACTTCACCAGGGTCGAGACCGGCGAGATGTAGCCGAGCCCGAGGCCCACGCCGCCGATCAGCCCCATGCCGAGCCAGATCAGCCAGAGCTGGTGGAGGTAGACGCCGAGCGCTCCGATCAGGAAGCCGCCGCTCCAGCACAGGGACGCCGCGAGGCCGGCCTTGCGCGGCCCGGCGCGCTCGAGCCAGCCGCCGAACAGGGCCGCCGAGAGGCCCAGCATCACGATGCCGATCGAGAAGACCAGGACGAGGTCGCTGACGCGCCAGTCGCAGCGCGTGGTGACGAGGGCGGTCAGGAGGCTCATGTCGGGGCAGGCGGCCGGGACCGGCTTGCCGACGCTCAGCGCCCGCGACAGCGGCAGCCAGAACACCGACAGGCCGTAGGACATGCCGATGCAGAGATGGATCGCGAGCGCCGCCGGCGGGACGAGCCAGCGGTTGAAGCCAGCCCGCGCGACGATGCGCTCGCGGGTCAGGATACCGGGTGCGGAGGCACCACTGGGGGGTTGATCGACGACGCGTGCGTCCACGCCTGTCCTCCTGGTTCCGGTCCCACGGCTACGGCCCTTGCCGGCCGGCTTGCCCGGCCACGTTCTAGGCCCCGGCCTTAATCCGTGGGAGGCGCTGCGCCGGCGGGTTCAACCCCGGCGCGTCATCAGTTTGGATTATGGCAGTCTGCAGCACCCGCGCGGCGGCCGGAGCGGGCCCGTCAGCGCCTGACCCGGAGCCCGCTCGCGACGGAACCGGTCAGCGCCAGCGCGCTCGCGATCCACAGCACCGTCACGGTCCCGCCGGTGTGGAAATAGCCGAAGATCACCGCCACCATGGCGGCGCCGAGGGACTGACCGAGGAGCCGGGCGGTCGATTGCATGCCGCTCGCCCCGCCGCTGCGCTCCCGCGGCGCGCTGGTGATGATGACCTTGTTGTTGGGCGACTGGAACAGACCGAAGCCGAGGCCGCACAGCGTCAGCCGCAGGGCGATGGACAGGGGCGAGGCGTCCGGGGAGACGCTCGCCATCAGGGCGAGGCCCGCCGACAGGACGACGAGGCCGATGCCGCCGAGGAGCCCCGGTGGGTAGCGGTCGGCCAGCCGCCCGGCGAAGGGGGCGATCACCGCGATCGCGATCGGCCAGGGCGTCATCAGCACCCCGGTCTGGGTGCTCGAGAGGTGGAGCACGTCCTGGAAGTAGAACGGCAGCGCCACGTAGGCCATCATCTGGGCCGAGAACGAGCAGACCGAGCTCACCATCGACAGCGCGAAGACCGGGATGCGCAGGAGGTCGATCGGCAGGAGCGGTGCCGGCAGGCGGGCCTGCATCCACACGAAGGCCGTTCCGATGACGGCCGCCCCGGCGAGCAGGCCGAGCGCCGTGCCGCTCCGGCCCGGATCGCCGAGCCCGTCGACGCCGGTGATCAAAAGGCCGAAGAACAGCGCGTTGAGGAGCGCGCTCAGGGCGTCGAAGCGGGCGCCGCTGCGGGGTGTCACCGGCAGCATCCGGGTGGCCAGCGTCAACGCCGCGAGGCCGAGCGGCACGTTGACGAGGAAGAGCCATGGCCAGCCCGCCACCGACAGCACCGCCGCCGCCACGCTCGGGCCCGCCGCCGAGGCGATCGCCACGATCAGCGCCATGGTGCCGACGCCGCGCCCGATCATCCGGTGCGGATAGATGAAGCGCACGAGCGCGATGTTGACGCTCATGATCCCGGCCGCGCCAAGCCCCTGGACGATGCGGGCCGCGACCAGCATCGGCAGCGAGCCGGCGAGCGCGCAGGCCAGCGACGCGGCGGAGAACAGCGCCAGCCCCGTGCAATAGACCCGCTTGTAGCCGAGGATGTCGCCGAGTGAGGCGAGCGGCAGCAGGGCCGCGGTGACGGCGAGCTGGTAGCCGTTGGTGACGAAGATCGCGGCGCCGGGGCTGACCTGAAGGTCCCGGGCCATCACCGGCAGGGCGACGTTGACGATGGCGCCGTCGAGCACCGCCATCGACATGGCGATGCCGATCGCCAGCATCGCCCACAGCCTCGCCCGGGTCGGCAGGCCGTCGGTCCCCTCCGCCGCCACCGGCCTCGCCGTTCCCGTCATCTGGTCCGCGCTCCTCGACCCGCACTCTTCCCCGGAGGCGTAGCCCAAAGCCGCCACCGCCACACCTGCCCGCCGCCTCATCCCGGCCCTGCGTGGAGGGCGGAAACGGTTCGGCCGGCAGCCAACGTGAAAGAGTGTTGACAGGCCGGCCGAGCGGCGTATGGAGCGCTCCGTGGCCTCAGGCGGCGTCTGCCCGCTCCGCCACCTCATCCAGGAACCATCACCCCCATGCCGAGCGACAGTCACAGTCGATCGACCGCGCCGTTCGCGCCGGCCGCTTCTCGCAGGGACGCCTGACCGGGCACTCTCTCGTGGGCGTCGGCCGCGCGGACGGCCACCCCCGAGAGGTGCATCATGACCGTTACCCTCTTTCCCGTCGCGCCGAAGGGCGCCGTTGCCGCCCGCCCGTCCGTTCCCGCCGCGAAGGTCGTCCTGCGCGCGACCTGGTCCCTCGATCCGGAGACCGGACGCCCGGTCTGCCGCTGGAGCGCCGAGGGGAGCGACACCCCGACCCCCAATCCGGTTCCGATTCGTCAGGCGGCGTGAGCCGCCCGAATTTTCCCCCCTCTCCCGGCCCGCTCCGCGGGCTACCCTCCCGGCAGAGGGGAGAGGGTTCGGGCGCGGCTCGCGCCGCGCCCCCTCTCGTCGGGTCGAGCCGGCTCAGAACCGGTAGGTGAAGCTGCCCTTCACCGCGTGGTCCTCCGCCCGCGACCCGACCTGGCCCGTATACGATATGCCGAGCGCCGTCGCGGACGACACGCGCAGGTCGATCCCCGCCGAGGCGACCAGCGCGTCCCGGGTGATCGGGATCCCCGCCGTCACGAAGCGCGGGCCCGTCCCGAAGGCCAGCAGCGCCGTCGGGATCACGTCCCCGAACGCCCGCCGGTAGCCCACCAGACCATGCAGCGACACCGGAGCGCCGAAGCCCAGATCCACCTCGGTCCGGCCGCGCAGGCCCGCCGTCAGGGTCGGGATCTCCGAGGAGTGCGAGGCGCCGCTCAACGCCGCGACGCCGCCGGTCTCGGCGAACCGGTCGCGGTTGATGCCCACATAGGCCCCGCCCACGAACGGCTCGATGTAGGACACCGACACCGGCGCATTCTTGCCCAGCAGGTCCTTGCCCAGCAGGTCCTTGCCGAGCGCCCCCGCCCCGAGCGCGATCCGGTAGCCGATCTCGCCGAAGCCCTGCACCACCGAGCCGCCGTAGCGCGAGGCTTCCGTCTCCGAGACCCCGGGGAACACCACGCTGCGGCGCAGCCGCAGGCTGGTGTCGGCGTAGACCGCGCCGAGCCGCAGGGCGAACGGGCCGGCCTCATAGCCGCCATAGACGCCGCCGAACCCGCTCTCGATCGTGCCGCTCGCCGTCCGGCCGGGCGTGTCCAGGCTGGTGCCGGCGTAGCCACCCGCCACGCCGAGCTTGATCCCGTCCTCCAGCCGCACATCCGCGCCGAGCACGAAGCCGGCGGTGTCGCGGTCGAGCGTCACCGCGTTGCCGTCGCTGCGCGCCTGGCCGACGCTGCCGAAGCCCTGGCCCCACAGCCCGAACACCCGCGGATCCAGCACCCGCACCGGCACCGGGGCGACGGGCGCGGCCCGTCCCGGCAGGTCGGCGGTGTAGGTGGCGGGCAGGCTGCCATAGTCGCGGCTGCCGTCGCCCGACCAGCGCAGGCGGTCGAGGATCGCTTCGCGCACGAAGAACGCGGTCTCGTACGAGGCCGACACCGCGCTGGCGTGGCTGTCGCCGGTGAGGGCCTGGAAGGCGGTGACGGCCTCCGGCGTGGTGAGCCCCACCGTGCGGGCATGGATGCCTGCGCCCGCGCCGGCCCCCTGGACGGCATTGGCGACCGCCGCCTGGTTGCGGGTCTGGGCGATGGTGGCGAAGGCGACGTCGTTGCGGGTGAGCGTCAGGTCGACTTCGCCGGGCTGGTAGCGGAGCGTCGGGGTGAGGAAGGCGAGGTTGGAGGCGACGCCCGCGAAGGTGCCGGTGACGCCGGCATTGGCCGAGAGGATCGTGTAGCCGGTGCGGGGGCTGTAGTTTCCGCTCGATGCCAGCACCTGGACGGTGCCGCCCTGGATCGTGGCGGATCCGGTGGCGGCGAGGCGGTCGGCCTGGCCGCTCGCATTGGCCTCGACCTGGAAGGTGGAGCCCTGGGCGAAGCTGGCGTTGCCGGCCACCGTGAGGGTGCCGATCGAGTTGCCGGGGGCGACCGTCGAGCCCGATTGCGCCACGACGCCGCCGACCGTGCCGGTGCCGCCGAGGCCGGCGCCCTGGCCGATGGTGACGACCGAGCCGGCGAGCGAACCGTTCACCGCCAGGCGCCCGCCGAGGACCGCCGTGGCGCCGGTGAAGCTGCTCTGGCCGGTGAGGCTCAGGGCGCCGGCGTTGAGCTTGGTCAGGCTGCCGGTCCCCGAGAGGGCGTTGGCCATGACGCCGTCGCTCGCCTGGTCGAGGACCAGGCTGGCGTCGTTGCGGATCGCGCCCGAGCCGAAGGCCTGGGCGTGGCCGACGAGCGTGCCGCCCGAGACCGTGGTGCCGCCCGCAAAGGTGTTGGTGCCGGTGAGCACCAGGGTGCCGGTGCCGGCCTTGGTGAGCGCGCCCGGTCCCGAGATGTCGTTGCGCCAAGTGTCGAAGGCCGACGTGCCGCCCTGCGCGGCGTCCATCGTCACCGTGACGGTGCGGGCGAAGGCGCCGTAGCCGTCGAACGCGGCGTAGAGGTTGAGCCGGCCCCAGCCGTCATAGGTGTTGCCGCTCAAGATCGGATAGCCGGAGGGCAGTCCGGTGCTTGCCAGCACCTCGGTGCGCTGCGCGTCGGTGAGGTAGGGGAAGCGGGTCAGCAGCAGCACCTGCGCCTGGAGCGGCACGTCGGCGGCGGTCATCGGGGCGGCCGTGCCGCTCGGCTGGAAGCCGTAGGTCAGGCGGGCGGTGTAGTCCGCCTTGTTCTGTGCGGCATTGCCGAAGGCGTCGGCGCTGCCGGCGGCCGCGTTGAGGCAGGCGGCGACGCTCGACGCGCCGCAGGACGAGGCCAGGGTGGCCTGCGTCTGCCGGTAGGCCTGGTAGACCCCGTAGGCGGTCTTGTTCGCCGGGTCGGTCCAGTCGAGCCGGTTGCCGGTCGCATCGTAGAGCGCGCCGTAGATGTTGGTGGCGACGATCGCCGTCGATTCCATCCGGCCGCCCATCACGTCGAAGGGCGAGTGCATGCCGGAGAGGATGCGGTTGTTGCCTAGTTCCGAGGCCCGGGTCAGGAGCTGTTGGCCCCGCTGCGGCACCAGGAAGGCGGTGCCCAGGGCCTGCAGGTAGCCCGAATTGGTGTGGCCGCTCGGATAGGCGCCGTCGGCATAGGGGTTGGTGCTGTTGATGACCGGCTGCAGCAGCGTCGGCACGGCGACGCCGGTCGAGACACGGTAGGGCCGCGGCGAGGTGCCGATGCCCGGCACGGTGTCGCCGACCCCGAAGGTCGCCGGGATGAAGACGCCGTTCGAGAAGGTGCCGACATTGGGCACGGTGAGCGGCCGGCCGCCATTGGCGTCGATCATTCCCTGCGTGACCGTGAAGCCGCGCACCCACTGCGCCGTGGTGCCGTACACTGCAGGCACCGGGAAGTTCGACAGGTAGGTCGGCACGACCAGGCCCGCCGTGTCGCGGGTCGTGAGACCGGTCCTGTTCGTCGTCGCGCTGTAGGCGTTGAAGCGGGCGTCGAGCGGGTCGATGGCGGGGTTGTCGCCCTGGTAGCGGGCGAAGATGCGCTTGGCCGGCTCGGTCGAGGCGTTGGCGCGCGCAATGGTGTTGATGAAGTCGACCGCGGCCGCCAGGGGCGTCGCGGTGCCGTTGCCGAAGGTCGTCACGCCCGCATTGGCGTTGTTGCCGGCGTTGATGTTCGCCGCGTAGTCCGCGAGCGTCGTGGTGACGTAGGCTGCCGGCGTCAGGCTCGTTGGCGTCGTGCCGGTGAAGGAGGCGCCCGCCCCGGTGAGGTAGGCCGAGGTCAGGGGCCCGAGGCCGTTGAGGATGCTGTAGGCTTGGCCGGTGCGGTCGTCGTGGATCGCCGCCAGGGTCTGCGCGTCCGTCCGCCCCTGCGTCAGGGTGACGACGGTCTGGTAATTCTGGGTCAACGCCGCCGGGTTGCTGCGGAGGAGCCCCGCATAGGAATCGAGCACGCGGTTGAGCACCGTGCCCGGATTGACCGAGGTGCTGTTGGCGAAACCCACCGGCGGCGAGGTCGGCACCGCCTGCGCCCATGCGCCGGCCGGGAAGAGACACGTCGCCGCCAGAAGCGCGGCGCTGAGTTTCGGATTCATGAGCCCCTCGGAAATCATCGTGTCCGTTCGGGGTCGGCGCCTAGCTTGGCCGTATGAAATGCCGATGACGACCATCTGAGCAGATACGGTGGGAAGCGATGCGCATCATCTAGGTCATCGTAAGATCAGACGGCGACCTCGATGACTGTTCGGCCGGTTCGGGTTGCTCGTCGGACAGTCGAGCGACGGGTGTCCGGCGTCGTCGACAGGAAGCGGCGATCGTCCGGGCCTGCCCCGCACCCGCGCTGCCGGGCCTCGCAGCGCGGACAGGTTGAAGGGAGGCTGCCGGACCCGCGCAACGGGCCCGGACGATGGCGTGCCCCGAGTCAGTCGAGTGCTCCGTATTGAGGCAGTCTGATCGTCAGTTTCCTCAGAAGGAAGGGTCAGTCGCCCGCGCGGTGTCGTTGTCCGTACCGGATGCTGAACAACCTCCGGCAGTATGGCCTGGAGCAGGCGGCGGGCGCGGGCCCCGACGACGCTGGGAGCGAGCAAGGCCGGCGACAATCGTGGACGATGAAGGGTTTGATTTCCTGATTGTCGTCACTTCACCTCCCTGTCGACCTTCACCGTAAGCATTTATTCGGGAGTAGACCGGTAATCGGGGGAGGGGGCCGTTCGGCCGCCGGGAGGGACGCGATGCCCGACGAGAGGACCTTCGTCCTCGTGACTGACAGGCCGGACCGCAGCGCCGCGATCAGTGCGGCCCTGCGGGGACTCGGGATCTGCGATGTCGTCGGACCCGATGAGACGTGGCGGGACCGGCGGGCGCTGGCCGGCGTCGTCTCCGACCTGACGCTGTCGCGGCCGGAGGCCGACCACTGCCTGCGCGCGCTCCAGCGCCGCTTCGCCGACCGGCACCTGCCATTGATCTGCCTTCTGCGCAAGGCGACCCAGGAGACCCTGCAGGGCAATCGGGTGAATGCGGGAGGTGACAAGGACCGGAAGCTCTGAATCGGTCGTCCGCCACGACGTGGTTTAGGAGGCGGGCGATGGACGAGGCGAGCGAGCCGGTAGCGGCGGTGTTCGAGGCGACGGTGTTTCTCGATCATTTCGCGGACCTGCCCGATCCGCGCCAGCCCGGCAAAGTCGCCTATCGCCTGGACGAGGTTCTGCTGCTGGCGTTGCTGGCCATCCTGGCGGGGGCTGAAGGCTTCACCGATATCGCCCGGTTCGGTCACACGAAACTCGACCTTCTGCGCCGATTTCTGCCGTTCCGGAACGGCACGCCGAGCCACGATCATCTCGGTGACATCTTCGCGGCGCTCGATCCCGTCGCATTTCGACGCTGCTTTGCGGCCTGGGCCGCGACGCTGACGCAAACGCCGCTCGACGTGATCGCGATCGACGGCAAGACCTCGCGGCGCTCGGGCCGGGCCGGTGCGCGAGATGCCCTTCACGTCGTCTCCGCCTTCGCCGCACGCCAGCGGTTGGTGCTGGCCCAGACCAAGGTGAGCGGAAAGTCCAACGAGATCGCGGTAATCCCGGCCCTGCTCGACCTCCTGTCGATCGAGGGGGCGATCGTCACCATCGATGCGATGGGCTGCCAGCGTGCCATCGCCCACAAGATCCTCGACAAGAAGGCCGACTATGTCCTGGCGCTCAAGGGCAACCAGGGCACGCTGCACGAGGACGTCACGCTCTTCGTCGAGGAACAGAAAGCTCGGGACTTTGCCGATTGCACCGTCAGCACGCACGAGACCGTCGAGGGCGATCACGGGCGGATCGAGACCCGGCGCGTGACTGTCATCCATCAGGTCGCCTGGCTCCAGGAGCGCCACGCCTGGCCGGGGTTGAAGAGCCTCATCGTCGTCGACAGCACCCGTGACTTGAGCACCCGTGACCCGGTAAACAGGATCGAGCGTGAGACGCGCTGCTATCTGACCTCGTCACCGCTCGGCGCCGACCGCCTCGGGCCTGCCGTCCGGCAGCATTGGGCGATCGAGAACGGCCTGCATTGGATCCTCGACGTCACCTTCCACGACGATCAGTCTCGCATCCGTACTGCTCATGCCCCCGAGAACATGCTGACGGTCCGCCACATCGCGGTGAACGTCGCAGCCCGCAAAAAGGGCAAGGATTCCATGCGCCTCGCCCTCAAAACCGCAGGCTGGGACGACGACTACCTCGTCAGGCTCGTCGCACCATGACCCTTCACCCGATTGCCCTGGGAGACCCTGCGCCACGCCAAGACCCTCGGGGCGACGGCGTGCATGCCCGCCTACCTGCCGCCCGAGACCGTCGTGGCGGCCTTGGCCAATCAGGTCGGGATCATCGCCGGCAACGCCGAGAAGGCGGTGAGCCGGGGCGTGGTCCGGGCGGGGGAGGCGCTGAACGGGCTCATGGCCGAGGCCCGGGCCGGCCAGCCGGTCCGCATGGGCGCCGTCGAGGCCGGGCTGGGCCCGATCCTCACCGCGGTGCAGGAGGGCGGCCTCGCCCGCTGGCTCGACACGGTCTGGACCCACGACGACGCCACCTACCAGCATTGCCTGCTGGTGGCCGGCCTGGCCGCGCAATTCGCCCTGCATCTCGGCTTCCGGCACGAGGACCAGTTCCGCTTCGTGCGCGCCGCTTTGATCCACGACGTCGGCAAGGCCCGCATTCCCCTCGAGATCCTCAACAAGCCCGGACGCCTCGACCCGGACGAGCTGGCGGTGATGCGCACCCACGCGGCGATCGGCCACGAGGTGCTGCGGGCGGGCGGCGAATGCGACCCGGTGACCCTCTCGGCGGTCCGCCATCACCACGAGATGCTCGACGGCTCCGGCTATCCGGACGGCCTCGTCGGCGATCAGATCGGCGACATGGTCCGCCTGCTCACCATCTGCGACATCTACGCCGCCCTCACCGAGCGCCGCCCCTACAAGTCCCCGATGCCGATGGCCGACGCGATGGCGATCCTCGCCGCCATGGACGGCAAGCTGGAGATGCGCCTGGTGGAATCCTTCGGCGACGCGATGGCGGCCGCGGTCTAAGCGCGGGCCGGCCCGGCCGCACCGTCGGGCCGGGCGCCATCCCGGATCCGGTCGCGCGCATCGCCCCTCCGTGGCGGCGCCGCGGCCGCACCCCCCGCCTTCGTCACGGACTGCCCGTTTCCGGGGCACCGCCGCTCTGGCGGCGCGCCTCCTCCTCGGCCTTCTGGCGCGCCGCCTCCGCAGCGCGCGCCGCTTCCGCCGCCCGAGCCGCTTCCACCGCCCGCGCGGCCTCGGCGGCCTTGGCCGCATCCTCTGCCCGCTGCCTGGCCTGCCGGGCTTCCTCGGCCGCCCGCGCGCGGTCCATCTCCAGGCGGCTGCGGCGGCGGGCAAGCTCGTTGCGGTCGGCCTCGACGGTCTCGATCTTGTCGAGTTCGCGCTGGAGCACCACGGCCGCCAGCACGTTGCTGAGCGGGACGAGGTCGAGTTCGCGCTGCGGCCGGGCCAGCGGGCCGACGAGGGCGAGGCCGAGGGTCGGCGCCGGCGCCGTCCAGGCCCGGGGCGTCGCGGTGGCGGTGAGCGTGCCGCGGGCATCGAGGCGCCAGCGCGTCGCGTCGACCTGAACCAGGCCGGTCCAGGTGGCGGGGCCGGGATCGAGGGTGAGGCTCCCGGTGCGCAGCACGCCGCCGACCACCGAGGCCGGCACCGAGACGGGCCCGGCCAGTTCCAGGGGCCCGCGGTCGAGCTCCTCCGACACCACCCGCTCGACGCGGCCGGCCCGCAGCGGATCCTCCTCGGCGAGGAGCCGGGTCAGGGCGCGCTGCACGGCCGCCGGATCGAGGTCGCGGAGGGTGAGCCCGGCGAGTTCCAGGCCGCCGCTGCCGGCGAGGTTGGCGACGAGGCCGGCCGGGCTGTCCCCCGCCGCGCCGAGGCGTAGCCGCAAGGTCGTCTGACCCTTGACCGCGTCGCCGCCGGTGAGGGCCGGAAGCGACGCCGCCGTCAGGCTGCCCTCCGCGGAGAGCGTCGCCTGGGCGCCCTGGCGCGCCAGGGTGGCGCTGCCGGCGAGCTGCCCGCCCGCGAGGCCGGCGGCGAAATCGCGAAAGGCCAAGCCGTCGCGTCCGAGCCCGAGATCGAACCGCGCCCATTCCGCCGCGAGGCCGCGGCCGAGATCGAGCCGCCGCACCGTCATCGCGACTTGCCCGGTGACGGGCAGGGCGGGGGCGGGGCCGAAGCGGGCGGTGGACCATGCATCGGGGCCGGCCGCCGCCCCCGGATTCAGCATCAGCGCCCCGGCGAGCCAGGGCAGGGAGAGCCGCTCGAGCGAGACGCTGCCGGTGATCTCGCCGCCCGCCGGCCGGGTCAGCGTCGCGTCGACCGCCGCGCCGGCGAGGGTGCCGGTCACGACGAGGCGCGGGGCGTCGCCGGCGCGGCCGAAGGCGAGGTTCAGCCGCGCCGGCACCGGGTCCGGCAGGGCGGTGCCGGGACCGGGGCCGAGGAGGCCGGCCACCGGCCGCAGGTCGGGCGTGGCGAGGGTGAGCGCCCCGTCCTGGAGCGGGCCCGAGACCGGCAGCACCAGCGGGCGGGTGGTGGCCAGGGCAGCCCCGGCGATCTCGGCGTCGAGGGTCAGGCTCAGTGGCCCGGTCCCCTCGGGCCCGGTCGCCTCGTTCCGGGTCGCCTCGGGCCTGGTCGCCTCGGACCCCTTCGCATCGCGCCTGCGCCCGGCGATGTGCAGGCTCGCCGGCATCGCCAGGGCCGGCAAGAGGGCCTGACCATCCGGGCGGCCGAGCCAGCGGCCGGAGGCCACGCCGTCGAGACGGGCATCCAGGTCGTCGAGCCGCCCGGCCCGGGCGGCCAGCGACAGGCCGAGCCGGCCGCCGGCGGCGCTGCCGCGGGCCTGGCCGCGCAGGCGGCCTTCCTCGGGCCCGGAATCCCGCTCCAGCGTCACGTCGAGGGCGACCGGGCCGTCGCGCAGGAAACCCGGCAGCAGCCGCGCCTCGTCCACGAAGGTGCGCGAGACGAGATCGATCAGGGGGGCGGCCACCGGGGCGCTCACCCGCCCGGTGATGCGCCCGGCGCCGTCGGCGCCGATCCGGCCCGAGAGGCTGGCCCTGGCCCCGGCGAGGTCGCGCACCTCCAGGCTGTCGAGGCGAAGCGCGGCGCCCTCGGATTGCAGGCTGGCGGCGATCTCGCCGGTGCGCGTCCCGGTCGGGCCGTAGCGCAGGTCGCGGGCGAGCAGGGTCAGCCCGACATCGTGGTCCTGGAGCGCCGCGACGGCGCCGCGCATCGGCGGCAGCTCCGCCACGTCGAGCCCATCGGCGATGATCTGGGCATCGAAGCGCGGGCGGGCCTGGTCCGGCCCGGCCGGGCTGTAGCGGGCGCTGCCGGTGATCTTCGCGGGGCCCAGGGCCACCCGGGCGTTGCGCAGCGAGAGCACCGGCAGGGCCGCCGCCACGTCGGCCTCGGCCGAGAAGGGACGACCGTCGAGAAGGCCGGCGAGCGGGCCGTGCAGGCCGAGCCGGTCGAGGAGGCGGGCGAGCCGGTCCGAGGCCGGCGCGTCGACCGCGGCATGGCCGGAGAACCCGCCGCTCGGCGTCACGTCGCCGCCGAGCGCGAGCGCCATCCCGCCGGCGGCCGTGCCGGCGAGCCGCCGCAGGGCGACGGCGCCGGACGGGCGCAAGGTGGCGCTCAAGGATGCGCCGGTCCACTCCTCGCGGGCGAGGGTCAGACTGTCGACCGCGACGTCGAGCGTCAGGGTGCCGGGCAGCGACGCGGGCGACAGGCCCCGGCCGAGCAGGGCCTGACCGGTGGCGCTCATCAGGAAGCCGTCGAGGTCGAGGCGGCGGGCCTCCAGGCTCATCGTCGCCCGGGCCGCCGCGAGGTCGAGGCTGCCACGGCCGGTGACGCGCAGGGGCGCCTCGCCCGGCACCTCGACGGTCAAGGACTCGAAGGTGGCGAGCCGGCCCTTCGCCTTGAATCCGCCCTGCACCGAGACCGGCAGCGCGGCGCCCGCGGCCTGGGCCGGCGGTCCCACCACCAGGCGGGCCGTGCCGCTCGCCTCCGGCACCCCGCCGCCCTCCGGGCTGCCCGACAGGCTCACCCGGGCGTCGAGATCGAGCCGGGGCACCGTGTCGCCGCCGGCTCCGAGCTTCACCGGCACCGTCCCGTCCGGCCCGGGCGCGCCGGTGGTGAGGCGGAACGGCACCGCCTCGACGCTGCCTTCCGCCCGCCACGGACCGGCGAGGCGCGGCGCGGCGAGCCGGACATCCTCGGCATAGACCTGGTCGGTGCGTCCGGTCGCCGCCACCCGGGTGGTGACGAGGAGCTGGGCGACGCGCAGGTCCTCGACGGCCAAATCCCGGCCCGCGAAATCCTGGCCCTCGTCGAGGGCCGGCGGCGGCAGGAAGCGGCCGGCCTCGGTCATCGGCAGGGTGACCTCGCCGCGGCCGATCCGGGTCTCGGTGAAGCGGATCTCGCCGGAGAGGAGCGGGGTGAGGGCGATCTCGGCCTTGACGAAGCGCGCGTCGAGGGACGGCCGGTCCCGCCCGGTCGCGAGCCGCAGGTGGTCGACCCGCAGGCGCGGCGAGGGCAGCAGGCGCACCTCGAGGCGGCCATCGCTGCGGGCCTCGACCCCGAGGGAGCGGCCGAGCGCCGCGTCGAAGCTGCCGCGGTAGGATTCCCACGGGATGAAGGGCGGCGCGACCAGGGCCGCGGCGAGGATCAGGATGACGAGGCCCGCCAGGGCGGTCAGGATGTCGCGCACCGTGCTGTCCGTGCCGCCCCGCGAGGAGAGCGCCGCCCCATGTTCCGTCGACGGCCCGACGGGCCGTACCCCGATGACAGCGCTAGCATATCGGCATCGGACACGCGGGCGAAATCCGGCGCGATCACGCAGCGAGAACGGGTGTCCGATGCACCCGCGCAACGCTCCCGGGCGGCCTGACAGGGTGGGGATGGGCTGTTAGATCGGCGGCGTGACCAGATCGACGGATTCGATGCGCTATTATCTCGGCCTCGCCACCACCTTCCACGACCCGGCCCTCGCCCTGGTCGGGCCGGACGGCACGGTGCTCTTCGCCGAGGCGACGGAGCGCTACCTGCAATACAAGCGCGCCCCGAACTGCGAGCCGGATTCGGCGCCCCGCATGGCCGGCCTGCTCAAGGCCCACCTGCCGCCGGGCGCCGAGCTCGTGGTCGCCACGACCTGGGGGCCGGACTTCAGCCGCTACCTCGCCGGCCAGGCGGGCGCCGGCGCCTTCGGGCTCGAGACCTTGCGCGCGCATTCCCCGGCGCTGAACCGCTCCCTGGTGCCGGAGCGGGCCGAGCGCACCTTCATCGCCGAGCTGGCCCTGGCGCAGGGGAGGGCCGGCTACGGCACCCTGCTCGGCCTCGACCGGGCCCATGGCGGGCGCTCGACCATCGCGGGCCTCACGCGCTACCCCCACCACCTGACGCACGCGGCCTACGGCCTGTGGGGCTCGCCGTTCCGGGACGCCACCTGCCTCGTCGTCGACGGCATGGGCGAGACCGGCGCCTCGGCGATCTACCGGATGGAGGCCGGGCGCCTCTCCGAGGTGAAGCGGCATCGCGGGCGCGAATCGGTCGGCTTCTTCTTCGGCCTCGTCACCGACCTCGCCGGGTTCGACCAGACCAAGGGCGAGGAATGGAAGATCATGGGGCTCGCCCCCTACGGCCGGCAGGACCCGGACCTGATGGCGCTCCTGCGCCGGCTCTACCGGATCGAGGAGGGCCGCCTGCGCTTCTCCGACGCCGCCACCGTGCAGGCGGTCGCCGAGGAGATCCGCGCCCGGCGCCCGGTGGAGGCCGACGAGGAGGGCTGGGCCGACCTCTCGGCCTGCGGCCAGGCGATCTTTTCGGAACTGATGGACGTGCTGGTCGCCGAGGCGTGGCGGTTGGCGCCGCACGAGAACCTCGTCGTCACCGGCGGCTGCGCGCTCAACTCGTCCTATAACGGCCGCCTGCTTCAGCGGTGCGGCTTCCAGCGCCTGCACGTGCCCTCGGCGCCCGCCGACGACGGCAACGCGCTGGGCGCGGCCTGGCTCGCCTTCCAGGAGGACAACCCGGGCTGGACCGGGCCGGGGCGGCTCGCCACCCCCTATCTCGGCTCGCGCGTCTCGACCGAGCCGCTGGAGCGGATGGTCGGCTGGGAGCCGCGCCTGCGCCATCTCGGCCATCACGGGGTGACGCAGGCGGCGGCCGACATCCTGGCGGCGGGCGGGCTCGTCGGCTGGGTGCAGGGGCGGGCGGAGTTCGGGCCGCGGGCGCTCGGCAACCGCTCGATCCTGGCCGATCCGCGGCCGGCCGACGCCAAGGCGATCCTCAACGGCAAGGTGAAGTACCGCGAGGCGTTCCGGCCTTTCGCGCCGTCGATCCTGGCCGAGGCCGGGCCGGACTGGTTCGAGGATTACCAGGACAGCCCCTATATGGAGCGCACCCTGGTCTGGCGGCCCGAGAGACGGAGCGACGTGCCGGCGGTGGTGCACGAGGACGGCACCGGGCGCCTCCAGAGCGTGACGGAGGAGCGCAACCCGGCCTACGCCGCCCTGATCCGGGCTTTCGCGGAGCGGACCGGCGTGCCGATCCTGCTCAACACCAGCTTCAACGTGATGGGCAAGCCGATCCTCCACACCGCCGAGGACGCGATCCTGATGTTCGCCACGACCGGGCTCGACGCCGTGGTGATCGAGGACTGGATCCTGGTGAAGGACGGGGTGATGCCGAAGGTCGGGTGATCGAACGAGAAGGGCCGGCCCCGTCCCCGGGTGCCGGCCCCTGATCGTCCGTCGGGCGGGCGAGCCTTACTCGCAGACCTCGACGCGCTTGTAGGTGAAGGACTCGTCGTCGAGCCACACCTTGCGGCGCTCGAAATGGCAGATCGGGCCGCGGCGCGGGCGCACGATCACGGTCTCGGGCTCCTCGACATAGACCCGGCGCGGCGGCGGCGCGGCGTAGACCGGCGGCGGGGGCGGCTGCATGCCGTTCATGATGGCGCCGGCCGCGACGCCGCCGAGCACGCCGGCCGCCGCACCGCCGATGATCGCCGCGCCGACATTGTCGCGGGCCTGGGCCTGGGGTGCCGCGGTGACGAAGAGGGCGGCGACGAGCGCCGCGCCCGCGCCGAGGCGCGGAAGGCCGTATGAGGTCAGAGCGCGCACGCTGAGGATCTCCCGAAGGTGTTGGCGCGAGAATGCGAGTGACTGCTTAACGAAGTGCCAAGCTTGCCGCCCGGCCAGAGGTCGAACGGCACGGCCCGGGGCCGACGAAAGCCTCGCGCCGTCGGGCCCCAGACATGGCGGCGGTTTGCGGCGATTTCCGGGTATGCCTACGGTTCCAGGGAGGGTGTGTATTTCGGGTGACGGTGAGCGCACCGGTCGATGCCATGCAGGTTCCGAGGCCGCGTCCGGCGATGAAAATGGCCTCGGACCGACACTTGGTAACGGGGCACCGGTGGGCGCGGTAGGGCGAGGCAGAAGGATGTCCGGCTAACCGCCCTGCCGCGTCAACTGACGATACAAGGCCGGGGTCACGCCATGGCATTTCTGCATGCTCCGGGACAAGGCGCTCTGGTCCGCATGTCCGGAGAGAAAGGCGATGTCTTGTATCGACTTTTGCGTTGTCCGGAGGAGCAGCATCGCGTACTCGATCCGCTTTGCAATGATATATGCGTGCGGCGTCGTGTCGAGATGGTCAGTGAAAAGAGCGTGAAGTGATCTTTCGCTGACGCCGGCCTCTCTGGCAACCAGCGCCACCGTGATCTTATTGGAGAAATTTAGGCTGATATAGACGAGCGCCTTACGAAGCGACCGAGCTTTCATCGACGGTTGACAGGCCACGCGATCGGCAAGCTCGGAAATTATCAGAGTAGCCCAGGCGTTGCTAATCAACGACCGATCGCCGTTCGTGCTTTTTGATGCCGCATAGCTGACCAAATGCCCGATCTTCTCGTTGATGCGAAAGAACTTCTGATCATTCAGGTGACAGAAAACATCGGATTCGTGGCAAAATCCAATCGATTGATGATTTGAAATGTCAAGTACTACAAAATTGCCGTTATCTGAGCAAAAAAACTCGTGCTTGGCGCCAGATGGAATGAAAACTCCTAGATTTCGATCTATAACACTCGAGCATCCATCAATGCATATTTCCATTGAGCCGTGGCACGGTAAGACAAATTGATGATATTCATGGATATGTTCTGTTGCGACGGCATTGTACTGCCTGCACTCAAGATTTAAGCTATTAAACTCGTTATGCATATCGATGGCACTCTTTGCCGATCATGGGGATTTGGCAACATTTTATATCGGGCTGGTTTGGATTTCTAGCTCCGCCTGAAAAGAGCTGGGCAATATATTTGGCTAATGTTTCGCCGGCGCCTCGGCTTATAATTTGCAGGCTTCGTCAATGGTTTTGCAATTTTGGCGGTCTCCAGGGCAATCGGACAGAGATATGAATCGATGGGGCATGAGATGCTGAGCCGACATGAAAAGACTTCAATATGGATCGAGAACAATGCAAGGGCATGTTGCTTCGCAAGGTGCTGCCACGGCGATAGGCTTCGTGGCGGTGGTGTTCTGGTCGGCGCTCGCGCTCCTGACTAAAATGGCTGGAAATATTCCTCCGTTCCAATTGTTATTTTTAAGTTTCTTTGTGGCTTTCATATTCAGCATCATGATTATTGCATGGAGGGGTAATAGGCTAGTTAAAATTTTCAGACAGCCAATTCAGGTATGGCTGTTCAGTTTTGCGGCAATATTTATCTATCACGCCCTATACTTTTTTGCATTGCAGAATGCGCCGCCGGCGGAGGCGAGTCTGCTTGCGTATCTATGGCCATTACTGATTGTCATATTTTCGATTTTTCTGGAACGCAAGGCATTTCATGCCAAGCATCTCATCGGTGCGCTTCTCGGCTTCGGCGGATGCGCGGTTGCGATCCTCGGGCAATCATCGTCTTTGAACAAAATATCGAATTATAGCGGTTACATTGCCGCCCTGTTGTGTGCCTTGGTGTGGTCGACGTACTCCGTCATCAATCGCCGCTTCTCCGATGTCCCTAGTGAGATCATTGGTGGGGTCTGCGGTCTTGTTGCCATCGCTGCGCTACCTTTTCATCTGGCGACCGAAAATGCCGTCTATCCGACGATGCGCGAGTGGATAGCGATAATTATATTAGGATTTGGTCCAACCGGGTTAGCATTTTTTGCTTGGGATTATGCTACAAAATGGGGACATTTGCCAACAATTGGTGCCTTATCCTATCTGGCTCCCCTCTTCTCTACGCTCCTGCTCATCGCCGCAGGGTGGACGGCTCCGCGTTGGACCGTCGTTGCCGCGACACTTCTGACTGTCGGCGGAGCAGTGATCGCAACCTTCGACCACAGGAAGGTTTTTTCCGGAAAATTCAACCGTGATGGAGTTTGACATGGCCACTCTGTCCCTCGGAAAATCGAAAAGCCCTCGATTTAGTTCTGCCCCCTCAAGAGAGCCTCTGCGTTACATGGGAGAGCCTTCCAAACTGGTGAGTCGCAGCGGTCAAGCCAGACGTGAGGCGGGAGAAAAGCCGCGGATCCTGCTGTTCGTGCCGCCATACACTCGGCTCATCGAGCCATCGCCGTCCGGTAGCGCATTAGCCGAAATCGGGATCTCGAATTTTGAGGTCATGAAGCGGGCTGGCACGCCAATCGGGCTCCTTCGTATTGCGACGGCGGCACAACGTGCCGGATACGAAGTGCAGGTGATCGACAGTCCATTTTTCGGATGGGACCAAGAGGCAGACGATGTCCGAGTCGATAAAGGTCATCTGATACGTTACGGGCTTGACTACAGTCAGATCAAAAATTTAATTGATAATTTTTCTCCCGATATCGTAGGTATTCAATGTAATTACACCGTTCAATGGGGAAATGCCCGCATCCTTGCGGATCTTATAAAGCACTTGGATCGAGATACGGTCGTTGTCGGTGGCGGCGCTCACTGCAGCGGCGATTGGGAGAACGCGCTGAATGACTCCGCTATGGATGTCATCGTTATTAACGAAGCCGACAAGACATTTCCATTTCTGCTCAATAGTTTGACCGCGCCAGATGGATCTGTCGAAGCCGTGCCGGGTATCGCGTACAGAGATGCGCGTTGCGAACTGGTGCGGACGACAAAGAAATCAAATTATATGAGTATTTTACCTAACAAGCAGGGCCTGCAAAGTCGCCTGGACATGATGCCTCTGCCAGATTTTGCATTATTGAATATGAATTACTACCTTCAACGCTACCATTCTTCCGGTGCACGTGTTCGCCCGCATGGCGCCTGGGCGCAAATATTTGCCACTATCGGCTGTAACGTAAATTGTAATTTCTGTTATATTCCGAAAATCAACGGTCCCTGGCGAGCCCTCGGCCTGGACTGGTTTGATCTTCATTTGGCGGATTTGGTCAGGCATGGCGTTACAGAGGTTCTGATAGAAGATGATCACCTCATGCATGATCCCCTCTATGCATTGGAGGTCGCCAAATTGCTTAAAAAATACGATCTTCCTTGGGTTGAGGAAGGCGGTATTAGTTTGTTTAATTTAGTCGTTCTGCACAAGGGGCCTGGCTTCGTCGCCGGCATGTCAGAGAACGATCAAAGAAGCCCGATCTATAAAAACGTAATTGAGGCAATGAAACAAGGGTTGACCGCAAAGGGTTTTATAAAGTCGTTGGCAGAATCTGGTTGTTACAGCGTCTACTTGGCCGTCGAAAGCGCAAACGAAGAAAGTCTGTCAAATTCACATAAATCTACATTTAACTCAATTCAGACTGCTACATTTGAGATTGTCAAATTGTTTACCGATGCGGGTATTCAGGTGACGGGGGGATTCATGCTCGGGTTCATCAATCCGCCTGGGAAGCAGTCTGGCAAGCCTTATATAGAGAGTCTTTCTCAGATCGACCATACCATAGACTACGCTGTTGATCTTATGAATGCCGGAATGGCTTATGCCAATCCGTTCATTGTTACGCCCATTCCGGGAACGCCGATGTGGGAGTTTCAGCAAGACTATGTCGTGAGACACTATGATAACGGGTGGTCACATGAAAAGGCGACGATGTCGTGCGAGAAGTGGGACGCAGAAGACATCGAGCGGAAGAGACTCGAGCTCCTCGTGCGAGCCAATGGCCCTGCGCGTGTCCGCGAGATGGTTAGCCGGGGGACTTGGCCCGTCGATGGTGCATGATGATCCAAATTTCCCAGATAGCAATGTTCATATTTGTTCCCAAGAATTGTCGCATTACAATCTGCGATTGGCTAGGTCATATGCGGCTGCGACGATGTCGCATATGAACTTTGCTCAAGTTGTCAACCTGAAGAAATCGGGGGCAAAAATCTTGATTTTTATTGACGAATCCGGTATATTCGACCGTCGACAATTGGATCCGGTATGCACGACGGGTGTTCCGGCGCATGTCATTGCGGTTGAGGCGGCAATCGGGCAGGCAAATATCGCCCGAACTTTCGAGAGTTTTTTCTCGGAACATGGCATCATATCTGCGCAGTTAATCGTCGAAATGGCGCATATTTACTATAAAATCCATATTTCCAATCTGGTAAACACAATCAATTTACTTTTAGATCATGACGCAATCCCGATTGTCATGGAAAGTTTCCTGCAAAATCCTATTAAAGAAGGGCAGTTTCGAGATCTGTACGATGCTGTCATGAATGCGTTGGCTGACAGATAGGCACCGCTGCGAGGACGAGCGCCTTGTTTCCACTGCTCAAGAGCGCCGTTCGTATAATCAGGTTCGGTGATCTCTGTCAGCCAATGTTGCCCACTCTGGACTCGGTTCCGCCGTTGCCGTCTCCCCCGCGTCATCGCATCGCTTGAGGAGGCCTACCCGAGAGCATGCGCGTCACCCTTCCATCGCGATCAACGCCGCATCCCCCCCCGCCGCGGCGGTGTTGATCGTCACGGTCTGCTCGGTGGCGAAGCGGGTGAGGTAGTGCGGCCCGCCGGCCTTCGGGCCGGTGCCGGAGAGGCCGTGGCCGCCGAATGGCTGCACGCCGACCACCGCGCCGATCATGTTGCGGTTGACGTAGACGTTGCCGGTGGAGAGCCGGGCGACCACCCGCTCCACGGTGGCGTCGATGCGCGAATGGACGCCGAGCGTCAGGCCGTAGCCGCTGGCCTCGATCCGATCGAGCACCCGGTCGAGATCGGCGGCCTTGTAGCGGGCGACGTGCAGGATCGGTCCGAACACCTCCTCCGTCAGCGCCTCGGGGCCCGCAATCTCGTAGATCTGCGGCGCCACGAAATGGCCCTCGCCCGGCACCTCGCCGGCGTAATGCGTCGTCGCCGCGCGGCGCAGCGCGGCGCCGTGGCGGTCGAGGCGGGCGCGGGCCTCGGCGTCGATCACCGGGCCGACATGGGTCGCGGGGTCGCGCGGATCGCCGAGCCGCAGTTCCTGCGCGGCGCCCGCCACCATCCCGATCACCTTGTCGGCCACGTCCTCCTGCACCAGGAGCAGGCGCAGGGCCGAGCAGCGCTGGCCGGCGGAGCGGAAGGCGGAGGTCACCACGTCGTCGGCGACCTGCTCGGGGAGCGCCGTGGCGTCGACCAGCATCGCGTTGATGCCGCCGGTCTCGGCGATGAGCGGCACGATCGGGCCGTCCTTGGCGGCGAGCGCCCGGTTGATGTGGCGCGCCACCTCGGTCGAGCCGGTGAAGACCACGCCGGCGACGTCCCGATGCGCCACGAGCGCGGCCCCGACCGCGCCGTCGCCCGGCACGATGTGGAGGGCGCCAGGAGCGATGCCGGCCCGGTGCATGAGGCGCACCGCCTCCGCCGCGACCAGCGGGGTCTGCTCGGCGGGCTTGGCCACCACCGCGTTGCCGGCCATCAGCGCCGCCGCGACCTGGCCGACGAAGATGGCGAGCGGGAAGTTCCACGGCGAGATCGCCACGAACACGCCGCGACTGCGCAAGGACAGGCGGTTGCTCTCGCCGGTCGGGCCCGGCAATTCTTGCGGCGCCCCGAAGAGCTTTCTTCCTTGCGCTGCGTAGTAGCGGCAGAAATCCACTGCCTCGCGCAGCTCCGCCACCGCGTCGTCGAGGGTCTTGCCGGCCTCCGCCTGGAGCAGGTGGATCAGCCGGCCGGTCGAGGCCTCCATCGCGTCGGCGGCCCGCTCGAGCGCAGCGGCGCGCTGCTCGGCCGGAACCCGCCCCCAGGCAACGGCCCCCTTGCGGGCGGCCTGGATCGCCGCCGCCGCAATCTCGGGCGAGGCTTCCGCAACGGTGCCGACGACCGTGCGGGCGTCGCTCGGGCTCACCACGTCGCGCGGCGTGCCGGCCTGCGTCACGCCGTCGATCACCGGCGCCGCCTCGGCGGGGCCGCGCGCGGCGGCGACGCTGTCCGTCAGGCGCTCCAGGCTCGCCCGGTCGCCGAACTCGACCCCGGCGGAGTTGATCCGCTCCGGCGCGAACATCTCGGCCGGACGCCGGAGCTTCGGGTGCCGGGCGCGGTCGGGGTTGCCGACGCTCTCGGCCGGGCGGCGCAGCAGGGTCTCGACCGGCACCGCCGGATCGGCGGCCTGGGAGACGAAGGAGGAATTGGCGCCGTTCTCGAGGAGACGCCGCACCAGGTAGGCCAGCAGGTCGCGGTGGCCGCCGACCGGCGCGTAGGTGCGGCAGGCCGCGCCCGGCACGGCGGCGAGGAGGCGCGCATAGAGCGCCTCGCCCATGCCGTGCAGGCGCTGGAACTCGTAGGTGCCGGCCTGCGGCCCCGCCCGCTCGACGATGGCCGCGACGGTGAGCGCGTTGTGGGTGGCGAATTGCGGGAAGAGCCGCGGCCGGTGGGCGAGCATCCGCTCGGCCGCCGCGAGGTAGCTGAGATCGGTCATGCTCTTGCGGGTGAAGACGGGGTAATCGGGCAGGCCGCGCTCCTGGGCCCGCTTCACCTCCGTGTCCCAGTACGCGCCCTTGACGAGGCGGACCATCAGCCGCCGGTCGAGGCGGGCGGCCAGATCCGCGACGTGGTCGATCACCTGGAGGCAGCGCTTCTGGTAGGCCTGGACCGCGAGGCCGAACCCGTCCCAGCCCGCGAGCGACGGGTCACCCAGCACCGCCGCGATGACGTCGAGGGAGAGTTCGAGCCGGTCCGCCTCCTCGGCATCGACCGTGAAGTTGAGGTCGTAGCTCTTCGCCGCCCTGGCGAGGCCGAGGAGCACCGGCACCAGCTCGGCCATGACCCGCTCGCGGCCGACCGCCTCGTAGCGCGGGTGCAGGGCCGAGAGCTTGACCGAGATGCCCGGTCGGTCGGGCAGCGCCCGGTTGCCCGCGGCCCGGCCGATCGCCTCGATGGCGCTCGCGTAGGAGGCCGCGTAGGCCCGGGCGTCCTCCGCCGTGCGGGCGCCCTCGCCGAGCATGTCGAAGGAGTAGCGGTAGAGCCGGCCCTGTCCGCTCGCCGAGCGCTTGAGCGCCGCCTCGATCGTCTCGCCGAGCACGAAATGCCCGCCCATCACCCGCATCGCCTGGCGGGCGGCCTGGCGAACAGCGGGCAGGCCGAGGCGCTTGGCGAGGCCGGCCAGGATTCCTTCCGGCGTGTCGCCGGGCTGGATGATCCGGGCCGAGAGGCCGAGCGCCCAGGCCGAGGAGCGCACCAGCAGCGCGTCGGAGCGGGTCGCGTGCTGCTCGAAGCCGCCGAAGCGCAGCTTGTCCTCGATCAGCCGGTCGGCGGTGGCGGCGTCGGGCACCCGCAGCAGGGCCTCCGCCAGCACCATCAGGGCCAGCCCCTCCTTGGTCGAGAGCGAGTATTCGCGCAGCATCGCCTCGACGCCGCCGAGACCCCCGGTCTCCTGCCGGATCGCCCCGACGAGGTCGCGGGCCAGCGCATCGACCCGGGCCTCGCGCTCCGGCGGCAGGGCGCCCCGCTCCAGGAAGAGGCGGGCGAGGGCGGCGTCGTCGGGAGCAAAAGGCGCGTGGAAGACGGGGAGGGGGGCGGGCATCGGGCGGATCCGGGCGGCTTGCGACGATCCTCAGCTTAGAGCGCCTTTCGCCGTGCTTCGATGGCGCGTATCGCAGGTTCGCCGCAGGATCGGCGGCCAGACCGGGGTTTGACAGAGACAATGACGGACGGGCTCGACCGGGTCGATCGGCAGATCCTAAAAATCCTCCAGCGCGAGGGGCGCATCCCGAATGTCGAGCTGGCGGAGCGGGTCGGGCTGTCGCCGACCGCCACCGGCGAGCGGCTGCGCCGGTTGCAGAAGGACGGGGTGATCACCGGGTTCGGCGCGCGGCTCGATCCGCAGCGCCTCGGCCTGAGCCTGCTCGTCTTCGTCGAGGTCTCGCTCGACAAGACCACGCCCGACGCCTTCGCGCGCTTCGCGGCAGCTGTGCGGCGCGCACCGGAAGTCCTGGAATGCCACATGGTCGGCGGCGGGTTCGACTATCTGGTCAAGGCCCGGGTCGCCGACATGCCGGCCTATCGGCGCTTCCTCGGCGACGGCCTGCTGTCGCTGCCGGGGGTCAACAACACCCGCACCTACGCGGTGATGGAGGAGGTGAAGAGCGACGGGGTGCTGCCGCTCTGATCCTGCGGCTCATGCGCGGGACGCATGATGTCCCTGCGACATATCGGAGCTTTGCGGCGTCTGCGGAGTTGGCAGAGGGCGCAGAGTGTCGCAGTCTCTCATTCACCAAGCCGCCGCAGAGCGGCCCCGACACGAATGGAGGTACGCCGATGGTCAATCCGAACCGCCTCGTGAAATCCGCCTGGATCGCCGCCGAAGTCTCTCGCGAGAAGGCCGAGAAGGTTCTGGTGGTCGAGGCCTATATCGCGGTCTCTCCGCTGGAGAGCGGCTACGACGCCGGCCGGTACGGCCGCCTGGTGGAGGATGTGCGTCGCATCCTGGCCGAGAACCCCGACATCGACCGGGCCTCGATCCTGAGCGTCCATCGCGAATCGCGCTGCGCCGCCCTGTTCCGCCGTGGCGCCTGCCAGGACGAACGCCATCAAGAGGCGCACCCGGAGGAGCGCCGGCCCGAATTGGTGGCCTGAGCGCCCGGTGGAGGCGGGGCCGCGCGGCCCCGCCCGGACCGCCCTTACAGGCCCTCGAACAGGGCCGACGAGATGTAGCGCTCGGCAAACGAGCAGGCGACCGTCACGATCCGCTTGCCCTTGAACTCCGGCCGGGCCGCGACCTCGAGGGCCGCCGCGACGTTGCCGCCGGTCGAGATGCCGCCGGGGATGCCCTCGATCCGGGCGAGCAGGCGGGCGGTGTCGAAGGCGGTCTGGTTGGAGACCGTCACCACCTCGTCGATCACGCCGCGATCGAGCACGTTCGGCACGAAGCCGGCGCCGATACCCTGGATCTTGTGCGGGCCGGGCTGGCCGCCGGACAGGACCGGGGAATCCTCCGGCTCGACCGCGATGACGCGCAGATGCGGCAGGCGCGGCTTGATGACCTGGCCGACGCCCGTGATGGTGCCGCCGGTGCCCACGCCCGCCACGAAGGCGTCGAGCTGCCCTTGCGTATCGTTCCAGATCTCCTCCGCGGTGGTCTTCCGGTGGATCTCGGGGTTGGCCGGGTTGTTGAACTGCTGGGGCATGATCGCGCCCGGGATCTCCTTCAGGAGCTCCTCGGCCTTGGCGATCGCGCCCTTCATGCCCTGGGGGCCAGGGGTGAGGGCGAGTTCGGCCCCGAGATAGGCCAGCATCTTGCGCCGCTCGAGCGACATCGTCTCGGGCATGACCAGGATCAGCCGGTAGCCCCGGGCCGCGGCCACGAAGGCGAGCGCGATGCCGGTATTGCCGGAAGTCGGCTCCACCAGGGTGCCGCCGGGCTTCAGCACGCCCGAGGCCTCCATGGCGTCGATCATGTTGACGCCGATGCGGTCCTTCACCGAGGCGATCGGGTTGAAGAACTCGAGCTTCAGGAGGATCTCGGCGTCGATCCCGCGCTCCTTGGCGAGGCGGTTCAGGCGCACCAGCGGGGTGTTGCCGATGGTCTCGGTGATCGAGTCGTAGACCCGGCCGTGGCCGATCCGGCGGCCGGTCTCCGAGGTGGCGGTGGCGTCGGCCATGGTGTGTCTCTCCCTCAAGGGTGCGTCGTCCGCCGCACGGGTAGCGGAAATCCGGCCTGCCGTCGAGGTATGTCGATTTATACAGTTTTTGACTGTGAAATAGACGGTCGCGGGCTGCGCGGCGCCGGCCGGAACGGTGCCGGCGCGCCTGGGTTGATCCCCACCGCTCCCGACGACGCAGCCGGAACAAAGAGGGGGGTCCGCGGCGCGCGCCGGTATCGTAACCTTGGGTCAGACTGTCGCTCCGGCAAGTCCCGATCCGGCAGGGCCCGATCCCGCAAGTCCCCCTGGGATGGGCCTCCGGTCCGGCAGCCTGGAACCGCCCGGGAGAGCCGCATGTCCGAGACCCTGCACCGCACCACGCTCGAACCCACTCCCCGCGACGAGCCGCATGGAGCGCCGCCTCCGGCCGCGGGGCCGCACCGGGTTGTGATCGTCGGCGGCGGCTTCGGCGGCCTCACCACGGCCCGGGGCCTCGGCGGTGCCGAGGGGATCGCGGTCACGCTGATCGACCGGCGCAACCACCACCTGTTCCAGCCGCTGCTCTATCAGGTCGCCACAGCGGTGATCGCGCCGGGCGAGATCGCCGAGCCGATCCGGGCGATCCTGCGCTGGGACCGCAATGTCAGCGTGCTGATGGGCGAGGTCGAGGGCGTCGACACCGAGGAGCGTGCGGTGCGCCTGCGCGACGGCACCCGCATCCCCTACGACACGCTGGTCCTCGCCACGGGCGCCACGCACAGCTATTTCGGCCATCCGGAATGGGAGCGCTACGCCCCCGGCCTCAAGACCCTCGACGATGCGCGCCGCATCCGGGCCCGGGTGCTCCTCGCCTTCGAGGCTGCCGAGCGCGAGGACGATCCGGCCGCCCGCGAGCGGCTGATGACCTTCGCGGTGATCGGCGGCGGGCCGACCGGCGTCGAGATGGCTGGGGCCATCGCGGGCCTCGCCCACCATGCCCTGTCGCAGGATTTCCGCCGCATCGACCCGAAGCAGGCCCGGATCCTGCTGATCGAGGCGGCGCCCCGGGTGCTCGGCACCTTCACGGAGGATCTCTCGGCCTATGCGCGCCGCTCGCTGGAGCGGCTCGGCGTCACGGTGCTGACCGAGCACGCCGTCGAGGACGTGTCGGAGGAGGGCGTGACCGTGGCGGGCAAGCTGATCCCGGCGGCCACGATCGTCTGGGGCGCGGGCGTGCGCGCCTCGCCGGCGGGGGAATGGCTCGGGGTCGAGACGACGCGCCAGGGCCACGTCCCGGTCGGGCCGGACCTCGCGGTCATCGGCCGCCCGGGCGTCTACGCGCTCGGCGACCTCGCCATGGCCAAGGCCGAGGACGGCAAGCCCCTGCCGGGCCTTGCCCAGGTGGCCGACCAGCAGGGCCGCTATCTCGGCCGGGCGCTGCGCGACCGCATCCTGCACGGGACAGTGCCGAAGCCGTTCCGCTTCCGCAGCCGCGGCAACCTCGCGATCATCGGGCACAATTCCGGCGTGGTGCAGTGGGACCGCGTCAAGCTCAAGGGCTTCCTCGCCTGGCTGGTCTGGGGCGTGGCCCACGTCTACCTGCTGGTCGGCTTCCACAACCGCCTCGTCGTCACCTTGCGCTGGCTCTGGGCCTATCTGAGCTTCCAGCGCGGCGCCCGCCTGATCTCCGAGCGCGACGAGGCCGTCATGGCCCTGATCCGCGGCACCCCGCCGGGGCGGATTCCGCCGCCCTGAGCCGTCGGGCGGGGCCGGATGCGGCTGCGTCGCCGCTCCCCGGATCCGACACCCTCCTCGTCATCCCGGGTTCTCGCCTTCGGCGGGCTCCGGGATGACATCGAGACCGGCGTGTGCCGGACTGATCGACGCGATCCGTCGAACAGCCGCTCACCGCGCCTCCCGCTCGACGAAGAACGGCGTCGGCGCCAGCTCCGCATCCTCGTGCGCCACGAGGCGGGGGAAATGCGCGTCGGCCTGCGAGACGAAGAGGTCGCGCACCAGCGCGTGCGCCAGCCGCGTCGCCCCGATGCCGAGGCCCGGGATGTCGCCGGCGAGCGCGCCGTGGCTGAGGGTGACGCCCCAATTGAAGACGTGCAGCAGGCCGAGCTCCGGCAACTGGCCGGGCACCCGCTCCAGCATCTGCATGCCGTCGCCGAGATAGGGGAAGCGCGCGGCCTCCGGGTTCGCTGCGGCCTGCGCCGGCGAGACCCGGTCGCCCCAGGTCAGCACCGCGTCGCGAAATGCCTCCAGTTCCGGCCGCCGGGTCAGGTCGATGTCGAAGCCGACCGCCACCACGGCGGCGTCGACGGAGTGGCGCCCCTTCGCGGTCTCGATCACCAGCCCGTCCGGCCGCTCCTCGATCCCGCTCCAGCCCTCGTCGAAGCGCACCGAGAAATTCGGGTGGCGGGTGCAGCGCAGGACCGATTCGTGGGGCGGCGGCGTGCCCTCGCCCATCATGTATGTCGTGAAGGCCCAGCGCCTGGCGTCGTCGAGGGCGGCGTAACCGCGCAGGAAGCCCGGGAAGGCGGCCCATTTCGACTTGTTGACCTGCGGAAAGTGCGACCGGCGCACGAACAGCGTCACTTGCGCGGCGCCGGCCTCCAGGGCCGTGGCGGCATTGTCGATCGCCGAGGCCGAGGCGCCGAGCACCGCGACCCGGCCGCCGCGAAAGCGCGAAAAATCGATCGGGTCGGAGGAGTGGAACAGGCGTCCCTCAGCCCCCGTCGCGAAGGGCGGCATCCGCCGTCCGCCAGAGCCGTCGCGGCCGCAGGCCAGCACCACCTTGCGGGCATGGACCGTCTCGGATCCGCCGGGGCCCTCGATCGCGGCGCCGACCAGCCCCTCCGCCGGCCACAGCCGCACGAGGCTTGTGTCGTTCTCGACCGGCACGCCCACAACGTCGCGCACGAAGAGGAGGTAGCGCAGCCAGTCGAGGCGCGGGATCTTGTACAGGTCGCGCCAGCCCTCCTCCCCGGCTTGCGCCTCCCACCAGGCCCGGAAGGTGAGGGAGGGGATGCCGAGATCCGGACCCGTCAGGTGCTTGGGCGAGCGCAGGGTCTCCATCCGGGCGAAGGTGCCCCACGGCCCCTCCGCCCCCCGGGGAGCCTGGTCGATCACCCGGAGGTTCGACACGCCCTCGCGCAGGAGCGCGAAGGCGGCGGTCTGGCCGCACATGCCGGCGCCGACCACCAGCACGTCGAGGGCGGGACGCCTGTCCGGACCCTCGACCGGCAGCGTCCAGGGGTTCGGCGGATGATTCAGGCGGGCGAGATCGTGCCGCACCTCGGCGGCCAACGCCGTCAGACCCTTCACGGCCGCGCTCTCCTGGTGGATATCCATGCCCATCTCGTCTGGAGGTCCCCGATGGTCGAACTGTCCTGCTTCTACAGCCTGTCCTCCCCCTGGTCCTATCTCGGCGGGCCGAAGCTCCAGGACATCGTGCGCCGCCACCGCGCCCGGCTGGTGCTGAAGCCTTTCGACTTCCAGGAGGTGGTGCCGAAGACCGGCGGCGTGCCGATCCGGACCCGGCCGCAGCCGCGACGCGATTATCATGCCGTCGAGCTCGCCCGCTGGAGCGATTACCTCGGCCTGCCGCTCACCGTAACGCCCCGGTACTACCCGATGCAGAATCCGGCGCCGAACTGGAACAAGCACGCCGGCTGGACCGTGATCGCCGCCCAACAGGCCGGCCTCGACGCCTTCCCGCTCTCGCACGCGATCCTGCGGGCGCTCTGGGCCGAGGAGCGCGACATCTCGGATGCGGGCGTCCGGCGCGCCATCGCTGACGAGAACGGCTATGACGGCGCCGCCCTGGTGGCAGCCGAGCAGAGCGAGCCCGTCCAGGCCGAGTACCGCCGCTACGGCGAAGAGGCGGAACGCCTCGGCGTGTTCGGCTCGCCCACGATCGTGCTCGACCGCGAGTTGTTCTGGGGCCAGGACCGGCTCGACTTCGTCGACCGAGCGCTGGCGAAGCGGCAGGCCTCTGCGAAGCGCTAACGTCACGCAGGTCTGAGCTGAGCCGGGCGCATGGCGCTTGGGCTCCATCATGCGACAAGGGGCGGGGGCCGGACACGAACAAGGCCCCGGATGCGCGAGGAACCATGCACAACAGCGAGGCGATCTGGCGGCACGTCGAGGAGCATGCGGCGGCGTTCGTCGCCCTCTCCGACCGGGTCTGGGAGATGCCGGAGCTCAACTTCCAGGAAGTGCGCTCGGCCGCCGAGCACACCGCCATGCTCCGCGCTCAAGGCTTCCGGGTGACGGAAGGGGTCGGCGGCATCCCGACCGCCATGATGGGCGAGGCGGGGGAGGGCGGCCCGGTCATCGCGATCCTGGGCGAGTACGACGCGTTGCCGGGCCTGAGCCAGGAGGCGGGCGTGGCCCAGCACCGGCCCCGGCCCGGCGAGGGCGCCGGCCACGGCTGCGGCCACAATTTGCTCGGCGCCGGCGCGCTCCTCGCCGCCACTGCGGTGAAGGACTGGCTCGCCGCGCAAGGTCTGCCCGGCCGCGTGCGCTATTACGGCTGCCCGGCGGAAGAAGGTGGGGCGGCCAAGACCTTCATGGTGCGCGATCGTGTCTTCGCCGACGTCGACGTGGCGATCACCTGGCATCCGGGCCCGTTCGTGGCGATCTGGGAGCCGGTCTCGCTGGCGATCCAGCTCCTCGACTTCACCTTCGCGGGCAAGGCCTCGCACGCGGCGGCGGCTCCGCATCTCGGGCGCTCGGCGCTCGACGCGGTCGAGCTGATGAATGTCGGCGTCAACTACCTGCGCGAGCACATGCCGAGCGACGCGCGGGTGCACTACGCCTATCTGGATGCCGGCGGCATCGCTCCGAACGTCGTCCAGGCCAGCGCCACCGTGCGCTACCTCGTGCGCGCCGCCGACCTGCCGAGCCTCCTCGACCTCGCGGCCCGGGTGGAGAAGATCGCGCAAGGCGCCGCCCTGATGACCGAGACCAATGTCACGAGCCGGGTGGTGAGCGCGATGTCGAACCTGCTGGCGAACCCACCCCTGGAGCAGGCCCTGCACGCCAACCTGATGCGGCTCGGCCCGCCGCCCTTCGACGCCGAGGACCGCGCCTTCGCGGAGGAGATCCGGGCGACGCTGACCCGCGAGGACATCGTCTCGGCCCATCGCCGCTTCGGCGTGCCGGTGACCGATGCGCCGCTCTGCGACACGATCGTGCCCCTCGGCGCAGTGGGCGAGCGGATGATGGGCTCGACCGATGTCGGCGACGTGAGCTGGGCGGTGCCGACGGTGCAGGCCCGCGGCGCCACCTACGCCATCGGCACGCCGGGCCATTCCTGGCAGATGACCGCGCAGGGCAAGACCCCGGCGGCGCATAAGGGCATGGTCCACGTCGCCAAGGCGATGGCCGGCACCGCCGTGGACGTGCTGCGCGACCCCGATCTGCTCGCCCGCGCCAAGGCCGACCATGCCGAGCGGCTGGCTCGCACGCCCTATGTCAGCCCGCTGCCGGACGGGCTCGCGCCGCCGCTCGATATGGCCGGGTGACCTTGGCGACCCGACCTCAGGCCAAGAGGTCGCGATGCTCGCGGTGGCGCCTCAGCCACGCTGCCGAGTAGCCGCAGAGCGGCCGGATGCGCGCTCCCTCCGCCCGGGCGGCCTCGGCCACGCCCTGCATCAGCCGGTCGGCGGTGCCGGTGCCGCGCAAGGCCGGGGGCGCGTAGACGTAGGAGATGACGAGGGTGCCGGGTTGGCGGCGGTACTCGGCGTAGGCGACCTCGCCGTCCACCTCGAGTTCGAACCGGCTCCGCTCCGGGTTGTCGCGCATGGGGGGTGATCCGGGCTTGCGGTGCGTGAGGGGAAAGAGGTGGGGGCTGGGGTGGTTCCGGGATGCGCCAATGCCGAGGTCACCATCTGGCCGGGTACCCGGCCGTACTGACACCCTCCGCGTCATCCTGGGGCTCGCCGAAGGCGAGAACCCGGGATGACCCTGTACGGTGGAACTAGAGCGTCGCCCGATCAGTCTGAAACGTAGCAGTCATTCTGGTATCCGGCTGCATTGATGTAGTTGCGGCACTCCTGCGGCGCGAAGGCGGCGAAGGCTTGCTGGATCGCGTCCTGCAGCGCTTTTACCGTGCGCGCGGCCTCGGTGCGCAGCAACGTCTTGAGCTTGGCGAAGGCCTGCTCGATCGGATTGAACTCCGGGCTGTAGGGCGGCAGGTACACCACCCGCGCGCCGGCCGCCGCGATGGCCTCGCGCACGCCCGCCACCTTGTGGGCCTGGAGGTTGTCGAGGATCACCGTGTCGCCTGGCCGGAGCGCCGGGACCAGAGTGTCGGTGACGTAGTCCAGGAAGCGCCGGCCGTTGGTGGCCCCCTCGAAGATCGCCGTTGCCGTCAGGCCGCTCGTGCGCAGAGCCGCCGTGATAGTGGTGGTCTTGTAGTGCCCGCACGGCATCGGCAGGCGACAGCGCTGGCCGCGCGGGGCCCAGCCATAGCGGCGCGCCATCCGGGTTGAGGCCGCCGTCTCGTCGATGAACACCAGACGGTCCGGATCGAGATCGAGTTGGCCCTCGAACCACGCCTGGCGGGCCTCCGCTACGTCCGGACGGTCCTGCTCGGCGGCGTGGAGCGCCCCTTTTTACGGGTGATGCGATGGCGGGCCAGGAAGCGCGACAGGCTGCTGGTGCTGGAGGTGACGCCCTGCTCGGCCAAGGCGTCGCGCAGTTCCGACAGCACGATGTTGCCGCGCTTCTCGCACAGCCTCAGGATCCGCGAGGCGTGAGCCTCGATGACGTGCGAGCGCTGGTCGCCGCCCATCGGCTTGGGCCGGACGTGGCCGTCCCGGAGATGACGGGCATGCCAGCGACTGACGCTGGCGGCGCTGACACCGAACCGCTCGCCAGCTTGGCGGCAGGACGCACCCGCTATGACAGCGGACACCACACGCTCACGCAGATCGACGGACAAGGGTGAGGTCATCGCTGGCTCCTTCACCCAGCCAACGCCCTAACCAACTTGGCCGTTGCAGGCCGATCGCACCGCGCTCTAGAGGCGTCCACACACAGTCATGTCTCAGCTACGACTGGACGAGCCGTCACTCCTCCGGCACCAGCCGCCCGGCGACGGTCAGGCACAGGCAAGCAGCCCCGAGGGCGAACTCCCAGCGGCGGATGTCGCCGCCGATCGACGCGACCACCGCCTGCCCGATCAGCACCACCCCGATGAGCGGCGGCACGACCGTGAGGGTAAGGCGCAGCACCCTGCGCCAGCCCCATCCCGAGGATCCGGCCGCCGCCACGATCAGCCCTCGCCCGGCTGCGGCCCGTCGTAGCCCTCGATCACGATGAGGTCGATCTCGGCGCCGCCCTCCTGCTTGGCGCGGGCGGCCTGGTACTCGGGCGAGTTCCAGCAGGCGAGCGCCTGGTCGTAGCTCGGGAACTCGATGACCACGTTGCGGGCGCGGCTCGACCCGAGCACCGCCTCGAAGGAGCCGCCGCGCACCAGGAAGCGCCCGCCGAACCGGGCGAAGGCGACGCCGTTGGCCGCGACGTAGTTCTTGTAGGCCTCCGGGTTCGAGACGTCGACGCGGCCGACCCAGTATCCCTTTGCCATTTCGGTCCTCCCTTGGTGCCAAGCTTCGCTGTTCTAAGCAGACTTGCGTTGGCAAGCCAACGCCTCGTCCGCTTAGAATCTTGTTTTGTCGCAGATTTTTGTCGCAAAACCGGCTGCCACTTTTGCGAAATCTGCTTAGAGCGCTGCCGCCATCTCGTCGACGATGCGGCGCGCCACGTCGCGCGGGTCGGCGGCGCCGGTGATCGGCCGGCCGACGACGACGTGGTCGACGCCGGCGCGCATCGCCTCGGCGGGGGTCACGACCCGCTTCTGGTCGCCGATCGCGGCGCCGGCCGGCCGGATGCCGGGCGTCACGATCAGCCGGTCGGGCCCGATCACCGCCCGCACCTGCGCGGCCTCCGCCGCCGAGCAGACGATGCCGTCGATGCCGATCGCCTTGGCGGCGGCAGCCCGCAGCGCGACGAGGTCGGCGACCGGCAGCGCGTAGCCGGCCTCGCGCGCATCCGCGTCGTCGTAGGAGGTCAGCACCGTGACGCCCAGAATCTTCAGGCCGCCCCCCGCCTTGTCGCGTCCGCTCGCCGCCGCCCGCATGGTCTGGGGATAGGCGTGGACGGTGAGGAAGGTGGCGCCGATCCCGGCGAGCGACTGCACCCCCTCCTCGACGGTGTTGCCGATGTCGTGGAGCTTGAGGTCGAGGAAGACCTTGTGGCCGCCGCGCACCAGCCGCTCGGCGAGCCCGAGGCCGCCGGCATAGCCGAGGCGGTAGCCGATCTTGTAGAAGCTCGCGGCGTCGCCGATCCGCGCGATCAGGCGCTCGGCCTCGTCGGTGCTCGCCATGTCGAGGGCGACGATCAGGCGATCGCGGGGGCTGATGGGCTCGGGCACGGGACCTCCGGTACAGTCGAAACGCGTACGCAACCCCATCACGGGACCGCGTTCCGGAATCAAGCCCGCTCCGCCAGCCGCGCCACCTCCGCCCGCAGCACCGGCAGCAGCTCGGCCTCGAACCACGGGTGTTTCTTGAGCCACGGCGTGTTGCGCCAGGACGGGTGGGGCAGCGGCAGCAGGCGGGGGCGCTGCGGCTCCGAAAAGATCTCGCGCCAGCGCGCCACCGTGCCGGTGAGGCCGCCGGGCCGGCGGCCGAGATGCCAGGCCTGCGCGTATTGCCCGATCAGGAGGATCAGCTCGAGGTCCGGCAGGCCGGCGAGGAGCGGCGCCCGCCAGGTCTCGGCGCATTCGCGCCGCGGCGGTAGGTCCCCGCCCTTGGCGTCGTGGCCCGGGAAGCAGGCGCCCATCGGCACGATCGCGATCAGGTCGGGGTCGTAGAAGGCCGGCTCGTCGAGGCCGAGCCACTCGCGCAGGCGCTTGCCGGAGGGGTCCTGGAACGGCACCCCGCTGTGGAAGGCCCGGTTGCCCGGCGCCTGGCTGGCGATGCAGATCCGCGCGCGGGACGTGCCCTGGACGATCGGCCGCGGCGCGACCGGCAGGGGAGGGCCATGGCGGGGCGCCTCGCGGCAGAGTCGGCAGGCGCGCACCCGCTCCGCCGTCGCGGCGAAGTCCGGCTTGGAAGAAAAAAGGGTGCGGCTCTCGCCGCACCCTGAAGTCGTCTCGGGTCCAAAACTGGAAGTCATGCCCTTCATATAGGGCAGGGGTTAAGGGTGTGGTGCGCGATCACACGCCGCGGAGCGCCGTGAGGTCGAGGGGGAGTGAGCGCAGGCGCTGCCCGGTGGCGGCGAAGACCGCGTTCGAGATCGCCGGCGCCAGCACCGGCACGCCGGGCTCGCCGATGCCGGTGGGGGCGGCGGCCGAGGGCACGATATGGACCTCGACCTTCGGCATCTCGCTCATGCGGGTCGGCTCGTAGGCGTCGAAGTTCTTCTCCTGCACCTCGCCGTCCTTGAAGGTGATCCTGTTGCGCAGGACCGCCGAGAGCGCGAATCCGACCGCGCCCTCGACCTGAGCCCGGATGATGTCCGGATTCACCGCCACGCCGACATCCACCGCCGCCACGATGCGGTTGACCTTCACCTTGCCGGCCTCCGCCGTCACGTCGGCCACCATCGCCACGTAGGAGCCGAAGGACTCGTGCGCGGCGACGCCGTAGCCCCGTCCCGGCTTCTGCTCGCGGGCGCTCCAGCCCGCCTTCTCGGCGGCGAGCGTCAGCGCGGCGGAGAGCCGCGGCGCTTGGCTGAGGAGGCCGAGCCGGTAGGCCACCGGGTCCTGGCCCGCCGCATGGGCCAGCTCGTCGACGAACACCTCCATCGCCTGCGCGGTGTGCGAGTGCCCGACCGAGCGCCACCACAGGACCGGCACGCCCTCGCGGGCATTGTGGACCTCGAACCGGTAGGCCGGCAGGGCGTAGGGCGTGTCGGACGCGCCCTCGACGGTGGTGGCGTCGACCCCGTCCTTCACCATCATCGCCTCGAGGGCGGTGCCGATGATGATCGACTTGCCGACGATGCGGTGTTCCCAGCCCGTGATCGCCCCCTTGGCGTCGAGGCCGGCGCGGATGCGGTGATAGGCGGCGGGGCGGTAATAGCCGCCGGTGATGTCGTCCTCGCGGGTCCAGACGAGATGGATCGGGGCCTTCTCGCCGGTGGCCTTCAGGATCGCGGCGGCCTCCGCGATGTAGTCGGCCGAGGCCGTGGCGCGCCGGCCGAACGAGCCGCCCGCCCACAGGGTGGTGATGCGGATCTTGTCGGCGGTGGTGCCGAGGATTCCGGCGGCCACCGCCTGCTCGATGGTCTGGAACTGCGAGCCGGCATAGATGTCGTAGGCACCGTCGGCCGCGCGCTCGATCGTGGCGTTGAGCGGCTCCATCGGGGCATGCGCCAGGTAGGGGAAGCTGAACTCCGCCTCCAGCACCTTGGCGGCGCCCTTGATGGCGCCCGCCGCATCACCCCGCTTCGAGGCGACGAGGCCGGGCTTGTCGGCCATCGCCTTGTAGGCGGCCTGTTGCGATTCCGTCGACTGGCGCTCGGCGCCGGCATCGTCCCAGGTCAGCTTCAGGGCCTCGCGGCCCTTCATCGCCGACCAGGTGTCCTTCGCCACCACCGCGACGCCGCTCGGGATCCGCACCACCTGGACCACGCCCGGCACCGCCTTGGCGGCGGTGTCGTCCACCGATTTCAGCGTCGCGCCGAAGCGCGGCGCGCGGGCGACGAGCGCCGTGAGCTGGCCCGGCCGGCGCACGTCGAGGGCGTATTGCGCGCTGCCGTCGGTCTTCGACTTCGAATCGAGCCGCGGCAGCTTGGTGCCGATCAGCCGGAAGGCCGAGGGGTCCTTCAGCACCGGGTTCTCGGGGATCGGCTGCACGGCTGCCTTGGCGGCGAAGGCGCCGAACCGCGCCTCCTTGCCGCCGGCATGGCGCAGCACGCCCTTCTCGATGGTGATCTCGGCGGCCGGAACCTTCCACTCCCCTGCCGCCGCCGCGATCAGCATCGCGCGGGCGGCGGCACCGGCCTTGCGCAGCTGGATCCAGGAATTCGCCACCGCGGTCGAGCCGCCGGTGCCCTGGATCGGCCCGAAGGCGAGGTTGTTGTAGAGGCTGGCATCGGCCGGGGCGAAGACGGCGCGCATCTGCGCCCAGTCGGCGTCGAGCTCCTCCGCCACGATGGTGGCGAGGCCCGTGGTGTTGCCCTGGCCCATGTCGAGGTGCTTGATCACCACCGTCACGGTGTCGTCGGCGGCGATGCGCACGAAGGCATTGGGCTTCGCCGGGGCCTTCGACAGGTCGGGGCCGCTATTGGCGCGCGCGCCCTTCGGGTCGAGGTGGAGCCCGATCACCAGGGCGCCGCCAGCGGCGGCGGTGCCGCGCAGGAAGGCGCGGCGGGAGGGAACGGCGTCGTTCCGGGTCTTGAGGCTGCGGTTCAGCATGGCGGCGTCCCGGTCAGGCGAGGGAGCGGGCGGCGTCGTGGATCGCCGCGCGGATGCGCTGGTAGGTGCCGCAGCGGCAGACATTGCCGTCCATGGCGGCGTCGATGTCGGCGTCGCTCGGCGTCTTGTTCTCGGACAGGAGGCCGATCGCCGACATCATCTGGCCGGACTGGCAGTAGCCGCACTGCACCACGTCGAGGCTGCGCCACGCCGTCCGGACCGCCTCCGCCACCGGGCCGGAGATGCCCTCGATGGTGGTGATCTTGGCCTCGCCGACATCGCCGAGGCGGGTCTGGCACGAGCGCACCGGCTGCCCGTCGAGATGGACCGTGCAGGCGCCGCATTGCGCGATGCCGCAGCCGTATTTCGTGCCGGTGAGGTTGAGGTGGTCGCGGATCGCCCAGAGGAGCGGCATCTCGGGATCGGCGTCGACCTCGTAGGTCCGGCCGTTGAGGGTGAGCTTCGTCATCGTGCGCTTCCGACGAGAGGCTGGAATGGTTCCAGAGCTTCCTGTGTGCGGCTGCTCCTGACCTCTCGCAAGCGGAGCCGCTGTGCGCCAGCGCACCCGCCCGCGCGTGCCCCTGCGGCAGGGCGGGACGATGCGATGCGTCGCATTCGTGGGGTTCCGGCAGGAGGACCTTAACGAAGTTCGGTCAGCCTCTCCCGGACCGGCCGACGGTCTGGGGGCCTGTCCGATCGCGTTGCCATCGGACACGGCTCCAAGTCGTTGGTTCAACGGCATTGTCTACGGCGAACCGGGATCCGGTTCGTCGGGCGATGCGCGATGGCGGCGAGGGAGCGGCACGACCCGATCGCGATGTCCGAAGTCACGGCGGAAATGGTCCAGCGCGGGCGCGGCCCGACGGCGGAGGAGGCAGCCCGGCGGCGCAAGGTCGCGCGGGACGTGCGATCCGCCCGCGAGCGGCTGACCTCGTCGATCGGCCTCGAGCGCGCCTTCGATTACGAGCTCCTGCGCGTCTACGCCCAGTACCGGATCGGCGCCTTCCTGCCGCTGGTGGTGCTGGCCTGCTGCATCGCCGCGGCCTCGGTGTTCTGGGCGCCCGCGCTCCTGAGCGGTGCCTGGTGCGTCGGCGTGCTCGCGGTGATCGCCGGAAACACCGCGCTCGCCCGCTCCTTCCTGCGGCAGGACCCGGACGCGCTCTCGCTCGGCCATGCGCGCCGGCGGGTGATCGTCGGCGAGGTGGTCCAGAGCGTCGCCTGGGCGCTCCTGGTGCTGATGCTGTTCCAGGCCGAGGCGGCGAACGCCCGCACCTTCGTGATGTTCGTGCTCGTCATCGTGTCCGCCGTGACCACGATGCTCGCCGCCACCGTGCCGCTCGGGGCCTATGCGGGCCTCCTGCCGCTCAGCACCGCCACCGCGGCGCTGCTGTGCCTGTCGCGCGAGGCGGAATCGGTCCTCCTCGTCGGCATGGCGGTCTGCGCGCAGCTGTTCTTCCTGTTCCTGTCGAACCACCTGCACGCCTCGACGGTCGCGGCCCTGCAGTCGCGGGCCGAGAAGGACGCGGTCTTCGGCGAGCTGGAGCAGGCCAAGGCCAATTCCGACGAGGCGCGCCGGCGCGCCGAGGAGGCCAACCTCGCCAAGTCGCGCTTCCTCGCCACCATGAGCCACGAGCTGCGCACGCCGCTCAACGCCATCCTGGGCTTCTCGGAGGTGATGAAGAACGAGGTGTTCGGCCCGCATTCCTCGGCGTCGTACCAGGAATACTCGACCGACATCCACGACAGCGGCCTGCACCTGCTCAACCTCATCAACGAGATCCTCGATCTCTCGCGCATCGAGGCCGGGCGCTACGAGCTCAACGAGGAGGCCCTGCGGCTCGCCTACGTGGTCGAGGAGGGCCGGCACATGATGGCGCTGCGCGCCCGGGCCAAGAACCAGACCTTCCGCGAGCTGATCGACCCCACCCTGCCGCGGCTCTGGGCCGACGAGCGGGCGCTGCGCCAGATCGTGCTCAACATCCTGTCGAACGCGATCAAGTTCACGCCGCCGGGGGGCGAGATCATCATCAAGGTCGGCTGGACCTCGTCGGGGGGGCAATATCTCAGCGTGAAGGATACCGGTCCGGGCATTCCCGAGGAGGAGATCCCGACCGTGATGTCCTCCTTCGGCCGCGGCTCGCTCGCGATCAAGACCGCCGAGCAGGGATCGGGCTTAGGGCTGCCGATCGTCAAAGGCCTCGTCGACCTGCATGGCGGCGGTTTCCAGCTGAAGTCGCGCCCGCGCGAGGGGACCGAGGTGATCGTCACCTTCCCGGCGACCCGGGTGATGGACGCGCTGCCGGCCGTGGCGGAGGAGGCGCCGGTGCGGCCGGTCCGGGCGGCGTGAGAGCGCCAATTCTCTCGGCAACGGTCGCCGTCACGTCAGCCGACGCCCATCGCAGGTCTCGCCTTTCCGGGCCCGGAAAGGGGCGGCTCACGAGAGGTGATCCAGAATCGTCGTCCCCCGTCGTTCAGCGTGGGGATCGATGCTCACCCGGGGTACTGGACCGTCACCCCAGCGGAATATCCAGCACGAAATGCGCTCCCGGCCCGTCCGACGCCGTGCTGAGGCGCCCGTCGAGCTGGCGGATCAGGCTGGCGATGATCTTGAGGCCGAGCGAGCGCTGGCGCATCGACACGTCGAAGCCCGGCGGCAGGCCGACGCCGTCGTCGCGGACCGTGAGGCGCAGGCCCTTCTCGCGCACCGAGAGGCTGACCCGCACCGGGCCGGTGCCCTGCGGATAGGCGTGCTTGACCGCGTTGGTCACCAGCTCGTTGACCACGAGGCCGATCGGGATCGCCTGGTCGGCGCTGATCACCTTCGCGTCGGCCTCGCAGGCGAGGGCGTGGCCCGGCGCCTCCTCCTGGAGCTTCGCCACCAGCTCGCGCAGGAAATCCGCCAGCTCGACCATGCCGAGCTGATGGATGCCGCGCCAGAGGTGGTCGTGCACCTCGGCCACGGTGGCGATACGGGCGCCGGCATCCTCGAGGGCGTGGCGCACCTCGTCGGACTGGGCGTCGCGGGCCTGGAGCCGCAGCAGGCCCGCCACCACGCCGAGGCTGTTCTTGACCCGGTGGCTCATCTCCCGGGTGAGCTGCACCTGATGGTCGAGGGCGTCGCGCAGGCGCGCGTCGCCCTGGTGGCGCTCGACCGCGATACCGATCAGCCCGGCGAAGCCGGCGAGAAATTCCTGGTCCGCCCTGTCGAAGCCATGGCCCCCGGTGCCCCAGGCCTCCAGCACGCCGTAGGCGCGCCGGCTCTCGTCGCCGAGGGCGATCGGCACGTTGACCGCGTGGCAGAATCCGGCAGGCGCCAGGGCCTCCGGAAGGTGGAAGCGCGCGCCATCGTGTTCGGCCCCGGGCTGGATCCCGTTGGCGAGCACGCCGGCACCGGTGCGGTAGGCGTAGGACGCCGGGGTCGCCTCGTCCCCCGCCGCGAAATCCGTCCCGACGCGGTCATCCCCGAGGCCGGTGCAGGCCCGGATCACGAAGGCGTGATCGCTGGCGCGGTATTCCAGAACCTGGCAGCAGGCGGCGCCCAAGGCTTCGGCGCAGAGTTCGCTGGCGCGCGCCAGCAGCGCGTCGAGGTCGCGGGTCTGCAACGCCATCCGGGCGAAGGCGCCCATCAGCGTCTGCTGCCGCAGCCGGTACGGCAGCTCCGCCCGGCCGCTCGCGGCCTCGTGCGCCTCGCGGATCGACCCGTCACTCGCCATCCACCGGGACTCTCGCAACACGGGGTGCCTTCCCCCCTGGGTGCCTTCCCCTTAAGGCACGCCGGATGGCCGAACTCTTACGCCATCCTGCCCCGAGCACAAGCCGAGCCCGCTGAACGTCCCCCTAAAGCAGGCGGCGACGGCGCTCGACCAGGCGCAGGATCATCGGGGTCAGGATCAGCTGCATCGCGAGGTCGAGCTTCCCGCCTGGGATCACCACCGAGTTCGCCCGCGACATGAAGCTGCCGGCGATCATCGAGATCAGGTAGGGGAAATCGATGCCCTTCGGGTCGCGGAAGCGGATCACCACCATCGATTCGTCGGCGGTCGGGATCCAGCGGGCGACGAACGGGTTCGAGGTGTCGACCGTCGGGATGCGTTGGAAGTTGATGTCCGTGTTGGTGAATTGCGGGCAGATGGTTGTGACGTAGTCGGGCATCCGCCGCAGGATCACGTCGGTCACCGCCTCGGTCGAGTAGCCGCGGGCGGCCTTGTCGCGGTGGAGCTTCTGGATCCATTCCAGGTTGATCACCGGCACCACGCCGATCTTGAGGTCGGCCAGCCCGGCGACGTCGATCCGCTCGGTCGTGAGCGCCCCGTGCAGGCCTTCGTAGAACAGGAGGTCCGAGCCCTCGGGAAAATCCTCCCAGGGCGTGAAGGTGCCGGGCTCGGCCTGGAAGCGCGCGGCATCCTCGGCATCGTGCACGTAGTGCCGGGTGCGGCCGCGCCCCGAGGCGGCGTAGTCGCGGAACACCGCCTCCAGCTCGGTGAGCAGGTTCGCCCGCTCGCCGAAATGGCTCAAGGTCGGCTCGCGTGCCTCCGCCTCGCGCATCGCCGCCCGGTCGAGGGCGTGGAAGGCGTCGCCCTCGATGAACACCGCCTCCACGCCCTCGCGGCGAAAGATCTGCTCGAAGGTGTTGCGCACCGAGGTGGTGCCGGAGCCCGACGACCCGGTGACCGACACGATGGGATGGAGGGCCGACACCGCCGGTCAGGCCCGCAGCAATCCGCGGGGAGCGAAGAGCGGCGAGCCCCCGGCATCGCGGTCCGCCTCGAGGCGCCGGGCGAGATCCGCCACCTCCCGGGCCGGCCCGACGGCGAGGGACGTGCGGCGGCCGAGATCGGCCGCGGCGATGTCGAGGATCGCGCGTCCGCGCCCGTCCGTCGCGGCCCCGCCGGCGGCCTCGATCGCCAGCGCGATCGGCGCCGCCTCGTGGACGAGCCGGATCCCTGCATCCGGGCGCAGGTGCAGGCCGCCGCGGGTCAGCACCCGCTGGGCGCCGGCCGCAAGGGAGGCACAAGGAGGAGCGGCCCCAGGAGGGGGCGCGGAGGGACGGGCGGCGCAAAGAGGGGAAAAGCCGGCCCGGGCCGCCTCCCCGCCCCACGATCCGTCGCCGCCTTGGGGTGCCGGCGGCACGCGGAGCGCCGCCGGAGGCCGGAAGGTCCCGCTCTGCGGATCGAGGATCCGCGTCGTGGTGGCCGTGCCGTCGGTCAGGGTCAGGAGGGTGCGCGGCCCGTAGACGACGAAGCCCGCCGCGGCTTGCGTCCGGCCGGGAGCCAGGAAGGCGGCCTCCGGATCCGATCCGGCAGGCCTCACGGAGAAGAGCGTTCCGGCCGGCATCCCGCCCTCAAGGTCGTCTGCGCCTTCGAGCGGGGAGAGGGCGAGGACGAAGGCGGCTCCGGGCACGCGGAGTTCCGGCCGTTCTCCGTCGGGCCAGGCCACCGCCGCGATGTCGACCCCGCGCAGGGCCTCGGCGAAGATCCGCCGGGCGGCGGCCCATGGATCCCCGGGGATCGCCGCGATCACGCCGGCGGTCGCGGCGGCGGCCGCCGCGAGGGCGGCGAGCACCGACCCGAGGGCCGGCTGGCGCCGCGGTGGCGGCGGCGCGTCGATGCGGGCGCTCAGAAGCATGTGCGAGTCCCGAGAACGTCCCAAGAATGTTCCGCTGGACCTGACCGTGGTCTCGATCGCAGCTTAGGCGCCGGACCCAGGGTCCGTCATCCTGTCCCGAAGTACGGGATGCGCCGGCACGGGCCGCGATGTCGGATCGGGATCAGTCTCACGCTCACGGCCGGCGGCCGAGGAACCGGATGGCGCAGGACCGGATTCGCAACCTCTCCCTCAAGCAGCTCCACGCGGTCGCGGCGATCGCGCGGCTCGGCACCATGACCCGGGCGGCGCAGGAGCTGAACGTGACCCCGGCGGCCCTGACGGCTCGGATCAAGGGGCTCGAGGACGAGATCGGCCTGCTCCTGTTCGACCGCACCCATGCGGGCCTGAAGCCCACCGATGCCGGCCGCGAGCTGCTCTGGGCGATCGACAGCATCGGTACCGTTCTGGAGACCTGCACCGAGCGGCTGCGGACCCTGCGCGGCGGCCAGGGCGGCCGGGTCTCGCTCGAGTCGTCTCGACCGCGAAGTACTTCGCGCCCCGGATCGTCGGCGGCTTCGCCCGGGCCCATCCGGGGGTCGAGATCGACCTCGTGGTCGGCAACCGGGGCGCCACCGTCGAGTCCCTGCGCGACTACCGGGTCGACCTCGCCCTGATGGGCCGCCCGCCGCGGGACTTCCCGATCGCCGCCGAGATCTTCGGCCCCCATCCCCTGGTGGTGATCGCCGCCCCCGGCCACCGCCTCGCCGGGCGGCCCGGCGTGACCCGCGCGGAACTGGCCGAGGAGCCGTTCCTGCTGCGCGAGAACGGCTCGGGCACCCGCACGGTGTTCGAGGAGTTCATGGCCGGCTTGTTGATCCGGCGCGCCCGCATCGGCATCGACAGCGGCTCGAACGAGACGATCAAGCAGACGGTGATGGCGGGCCTCGGCATCGCGCTGATCTCGGGCCACACCGTGGCGGCCGAGGTGGCCGATGGCCGTCTGGTGCTCCTCGACGTCGAGGGCCTGCCGATCCGCCGCGACTGGTTCGCGGTGCGCCGGGCCGACAAGGTGCTGAGCCCCGCCGGCCAGGCGTTCTGGGACTTCCTGCTGGAGGAGGGCACCGCCTGGCTGCCGGACCTGCCGGCCCCGGCGGGTTAGACGCCGTTTCAGGCCGCCTCGTCCTCGCGCGGTGCGGCTCCCGCGGGGACCTCCCGGGGGAGTGACGGCACCCGGGCCCAGGGCTCGATCCGGAACGGGACGTCGCGCAGGGGCGCGGCGGCGCCGGCGCCGACCGTCACGATGTCGTCCCAGCGCGACAGGAACGCGGCGACGCAGGCCGGGTCGAAGTGGCGGCCGCTCTCCGCCTCGATGCAGGCCCGCGCCCTGTCGAGGGGCATCGCCGCCTTGTAGGGGCGCCGGGTGGTCAGCGCGTCGAACACGTCGGCGACGGCGACGATCCGGGCGGCGAGCGGGATCGCCTCGCCGGACAATCCTTGCGGATAGCCGCCCCCATCCCAGCGCTCGTGGTGGGATTCGGCGATCTCCGCCGCGAGGCCGATCAATTCGCAATTGCTGCCGCCCAGGATGCGCTTGCCGATCGCCGCATGGGTGCGGATCAGCGCGAATTCGTCCTCGTCGAGGCGGCCGGGCTTGAGCAGCACGCCATCGGGGATCGCCACCTTGCCGACGTCGTGGAGCGGGGCCGCGAGATAGACGCGGCGGCACAGATCGGCGTCGAGGCCCAGTGCCTCGGCCATGATCTGGCTGTAGCGGGCGACGCGCCAGGTATGGTCGCCGGTGTCGTTGTCCCGGTATTCGACCGCCAGCGAGAGGCGGAAGATGATCTCGGCCTCGCGTTCGCGTAAGGTGCGCACCGCCTTCTCGACCTCGCCGGCGAGCCAGGAGGCCTGGTCGTCGAGGCGGCGCACGGCTTTGGCCAGCCGCACCAGGTTGCGCAGCCGGACTTGGAGCTCGACGCGGCCGATGCGCTTGTCGAGGAAGTCGGTGGCCCCCGCATCGAGGGCGGCGAGGCGCACCGCGTCGCTCACCTCGCTGGTGATCATCACGACCGGCACCTGCGCGTAGTGCGCGATCCCCCGCAGCTGGCGGATGACGGTCACTCCGTCCATCTCGGGCATGTTGTAGTCGACCAGCACGAGGTCGAAGGCGCGCATCCGCGCCTCGTCGAGCGCCAGGATCGGATTCCGGAAGATGGAGGTGACCGTCTGCCGGTCCTGCTCCAGCAGCCGCTTGATCTGAGTCAGCACCGCCTGGCTGTCGTCAATGACGAGTACGTCCATCTGCCCATCTCCCGCGGCGCACGATGTCCGGCCGTGAGGCCGGCTCCCGCGGCATGGGGAGCCGGAGGGCTCCCCCGATTTTGAAACCAGGGTCGGTCTCGGTCTCAGGCGAGGATGGGGTTTGCGAGCTTAACTCTGAGTAAACACCTGTAGGGAACCAACGTTCTAACGTCGAAACTGTGACGCCGGTGTGACCGGGTTCTGCCGTCCGGGTCCCGAGGTGGTACATGGGCCGGCCAGATCGGCCCGGGACCGCCGGGTCGCCCGCCCGTCACGGACGGAATAGATCTCGGTCGCCGAGTCCAAAGCCGGGAATACTCCGGAGCGGGCCGACTGGATTGTATTCCTGTGCGGCGCCACCGCCGAGAGTTGTCCCGGCGAATGCGGGTCAGATCTGCCAGCCGTCGCAAGGGCAGGCATCCGGATCTGCTTGGCCCCGCAGCAGGCTCCGCTGCGTGAGGGTGGCGCGGATCACCCGATCCGCGCCCGGCCGGATGCGGAGAGGCCGGTCGGCCGCTCCCGCGGACGGCTCCGGCTAGAAGTAGAAGCGCGGGCCGTAGACCCGGCGGTACGGCCGGTAATACGGCCGATAGTACCGGCGGTAATACGGGCGGTAGGCGCGCCGGTAGTACGGACGGTAGTAGTAGCGGCGATAAGGGCGATAGCCGTAATACCGGCGATACGGCCGGTAGCGGTAGTAGCGGCGGTAGTAATAGGCCTTGTCCACCAGCGGCGCGGCGGCGCTGGCCTCGGCGGCGAGGGCGCCGGCGCTCGGCAAGGCGGCGGCGGAGCTGCGGCTGGTGCCGAGCCCGAGCCCGGCGACGAGCAGGGTCAGGACCAGGCTGATCCATCGAAGGGCACGCATGATGTCGGTCTCCCTCGGGCGGCGCGGCGAGTGCCGCCGGCGCCCCTTCTGTACGGTGCGAGGAGGCTCGTTCCCGCCTGTGACGGATCGGCGGCACGCCCACCGGACGAGCGACGGGCGCTGGCGGATCATCTAGACCCGCCCGGCCCCGCTTCAATCGATGCCGGCGAAAAACTTGCGGTCGACTTGAAGCTTGCGGTTGATCTGGCTTCCTGGGGTCAGGGTCGCTGCGGACAGGATCCCGGCCCTGGCCCGCGACCCTGGCCCGCGACCCTGGCTCGGAGGCTTCCGGCTCGCTTGCCGGGGCCGTGCGCTCCGCTACCTGTCGGGCTCGCCATCGGAGACCCCGCCCCGCCATGCCGTTCCGGCCCCTCACCGCCCTGCGCGCCTTCCTGCCCGAACGTTGGGCTCGCCGTCACCCGGTGGTGCCGGTCGTGCGCCTGAGCGGCGCCATCGGGGCGGTCTCGCCCCTGCGGGCCGGCCTCTCGCTCGGCGCCTGCGCCCCGGCGCTGGAGCGGGCCTTCGGCATGAAGGGGATCCGGGCGGTGGCGCTCGTCATCAACTCGCCCGGCGGCTCGGCGGCGCAGTCGCACCTGATCTTCCGCCGCATCCGGGCCCTCGCCGCCGAGGCCGGGGTGCCGGTCCTCGCCTTCGTGGAGGACGTCGCGGCCTCCGGCGGCTACATGATCGCCTGCGCGGCGGACGAGATCTTCTGCGACCCCTCGTCCCTCGTCGGCTCGATCGGGGTGGTCTCGGCGGGGTTCGGCTTCACCGGGCTGATCGAGCGCCTCGGCGTCGAGCGCCGGGTTCACACCGCGGGCCGGGCCAAGGCGATGCTCGATCCGTTCCGGCCGGAGAACCCGGACGACGTCGCGCGCCTGAAGACCATCCAGGCCGACGTGCAGGCGATGTTCACGGAGCTGGTCCGGAGCCGCCGGCCCGCCCTCACGGGCGACCCCGACGAGCTTTTTTCCGGAGCGGTCTGGACCGGGCGCCAGGGCCTGGCGCTCGGCCTCGTCGACGGTCACGGCGACGTCCGCTCGGTCCTGCGCGCCCGCTTCGGCGACAATCTCAAGCTGCCCGTCGTCGAGCAGGTCCGCGGCGGCCTCCTGGCGCGGCTGCTGCGCCGGCGCGAGCCGGGGGCGGTCGGTCTCGCGGCGATCGAGGGCGCGCTCTTCGCCCTCGACGAGCGCGCGGCCTTCGCCCGCTACGGATTGTAGGCGGTTATACCAACGGTCGTTGGAAACGACCTTTGGTTCCGGTCTCGAATTTTCGCCAAGCCTCTGGGTTGACATCGAAAATTCGAGATGGGTCAACGGCCTGATGCGTCAGCATCTTAGGCCGTTGGTATTGCTACGGCGCGACCTGGTCGCGCAGGCTCGCCGGCAATTGCGTCAGGCACAGGATCTGGTCCTGGCGCTCGTAGGTCTCGCGCTCGCGGATCGCCCGCTCGACCTCCTCGGTGCCGGCGCTGGAATAGCGCAGGCCGAACGGGATCGAGCCGTCCTTCGGATAGGCGGCGAGCTTGCGCCGGGTCTCGGCCCGGCAATAGGCGACCCAGTCCTGCGACAGGCCGAGCTGGCGGGCATGGTCCGCCACCACGACGCCGACCCGCATCTGCGCCTCGCGCTCGCTGCGGGCGAGCGCGCGGTCGTCCAGGCTGTTGATGAAGCCGCTGACGACGAAGCCGAGCGCGACCGCGATCGAGACGAGGACGAACAGGCTGCGCATTCCGGGGCCTGCTCCCTCGCGGCGGCGTGGGCCCTAGGTGTCGCGCGGGGTCGCTTTCGGCAAGCCGCACTTGCCACGCCGCCCGGGCTCAGTACGACGGACCGTAGGAATAGTACGTCGCCCCGTAGGCCGAGGGGTAGGTCGCCCCCACCGGCTGCCAGCCGCCGTCGCTCCACGGATCGGTGGAGCGGCGACGCGCGACGCGGGGGGCCTGCACGAAACCCTCCTCGTCGAGGCGCTCCCGACGCATCCCGGCCTCCCGGCGCGCCGTCGCCCGGCCGGCGACGGCGGTCTCGTCGCCGCCGATCACCACCCTCGTGTTGCCCATGCCCTCCGCCTTGACGAGGGCATAGAGGGTCGCGGCCTTGCCCGGGGCGAGGCGCACGCAGCCGTGCGAGGCGGGGGTGCCGAGGCGGCCGGTATGGCTGCTGCCGTGGATGGCGTGGCCGCGCCCGGTGAAGAAGATCGCGTGCGGCATCGGCGCGTCGTCCCACTCGCGCGAGCGGTAATCGACCACCATGCGCGAGGGCGAGAAGGCGCCCCGCGGCGTGGTGTAGCCGGTCATGCCGGTGGAGACCGGCCAGTCGTAGAGCGTCTGCCCGTCCCGGGTCACGGTCATGCGCTGGGTCGTCTTGTCGACCCGGATCAGGATCCCGGCCCGCGCCTCGGTGGCCCCGACGCTGGCCCCCGCCACGCAGAGGGTGACGAGGAGAGCTGCTGCGGCGCGCATCGTGAAGAATCCTTTATCCGGCAGGAGGCGGAGGCGATATGCCACGCTTGGCTGCCGGAATGACGTGCGCGCCGCGCTCAGGTTCCCGGGTTTTACTGCGCAGAAACCATCAGGTCCCGGCCACCTCCGGCTCCCAGCCGATCGCCCGGCGCAGGAAGGCGGCGCCCAAAGCCGCGAAGGCGGCGGTCTCGGCGCTGTTCTTGCCGTGGGAATGGCCGCCGGCCTCGGGCTCGTAGAAGCGGGCGGGGTAGCCGAGGGCCTGGAGCTTCGCTGCCATCTTGCGGGCATGGCCCGGATGCACCCGGTCGTCGCGCCGCGTCGTGGCGATCAGGATCGGCGGGTAGGGCTTTCCGGCCTCCGCCACGTGGTAGGCGGAGATGTGCTGGAGGAAGGCCCAGTCCTCCGGCTTGTCCGGGTCGCCGTACTCGGCGATCCAGCTCGCGCCGGCCAGAAGCTTGGTGTAGCGCCGCATGTCGATCAGCGGCACGGTGCAGAACAGCGCGCCGAAGCGCTCCGGATAGCGCGTCAGCATGTTGGCGATGAGGAGCCCACCATTCGAGCCGCCCTCGGCCGCGATGCGGCCGGGCCGCGTCACGCCGCGGCGCACCAGGTCGGCGGCCACCGCGGCGAAATCGTCGTGGGTGAGGGCCTTGCCCTCGCGCCGTCCGGCCTCGTGCCAGCGGGTGCCGAACTCGCCGCCGCCGCGGAGATTGGCCACCACCCGGGTGCCGCCCTTGGCGAGCCAGAGCCGGCCGAGCACCGCCGAATAGCCGGCGAGGTTCGTGACCTGGAAGCCGCCATAGCCGGAGAGGTGCACCGGGGCCTCGCCGGTCTCAGCCGGAGGGCCGGCCTGGACGTAGGGGATGCGCTCGCCGTCGCTCGACAAAGCCTCGTGCCGCGTCACCACCAGGCCGTCGGCCTCGAACAGGGCAGGGGCCTGCTTCAGGAGCGTCGGGGCGGCGAGGCCGGGCCGCGTGGTCAGCAGGGTCGAGGGGGTGACGGGGTCGTTGGCGGCCACCAGGAGGTCGCCGTTCGATTCCTCCTCCTCGCCGTCCATCGACCACACGCTGACGACGCCGAGCTCCGGCAGGCCGGCGACGCGGCTCTCCGCCCACCCGCCCGCCGAAGGGGTGAAGACCGGGAACACCGCCTTCAGGTCGTCGAGGACCGAGATGACGAGCTGCCCGCCGGTCCAGAAGAAGCCCTGCAGCGCCCGGCGCGGGCCGGGGGAGAACAGGACTTGGAAGTTCCTGTCCCCGGCCAGGAAGGCGTCGAGCCCGATGCCGAGCACGCTGTCGGCCGGGTGGGTCGTGCCGCCCACCTCCCACGGGGTGCGGGTGCGGATGGCGAGGGAGCCGCGGTGCCAATGGGCGTCGGCATCGGTCGGGATGTCGAGGCGGGTCTTCGGCCCGGAGCGGTCGCCGAGATCGACCGTGCCGTCGAAGAAGCCGGTGCGCTCGACGAAGACCAGGCGCTCCGGCGCCGCCTCGCGGTCCGGGTAGCCGTAGGCGACCATGCTGGTGGGGCCGGCGGAGAAGATCACCGGGGCTGCAAGCGGGTCGGTGCCGCGCCGCCACAGCCGCACGGTGCGGGCATAGCCTGCGGGCGTCGCGTGCTCCGGGCCGCCGAGGGGACTGGCGAGCAGCAGCGTGTCGGGATCGAGCCAGACCGGGATGCTCTTGGCTTCCGGCAGCGTGAAGCCGCCCTCGACGAAGCGGCGCTCGGGCAGATCGAACTCGCGCACCACGGTCGCGTCGCCGCCGCCCCGGGAGAGCTGGACCAGGGCGCGGGCGTGGCTGCCCGGCAGGCTCGCGGCGCCGCTCCACACCCAGTCCTCGCCCTCGTCGCGGGCGAGCGCATCGAGGTCGAGGAGCACGTCCCAGGTGGGCTCGGGCTTGCGGTACTCGTCCTGCGTCGTGCGCCGCCACAGGCCGCGGGGATGTTCGGCATCCTGCCACAGGTTGTAGAGGAGACCGCCGCGCCGGGTCACGCCCGGGATCTTGTCCGGCCGGTCGAGGGCGGCCTTCAGGCCGTCGCGGTCGGCGGCGGTGCGTCCGTCGGCATAGGCCGCGAGCGTGTCGGCGTTCTGCGCCTCGACCCAGGCGAGCGCCCGCTCCCCGTCGATCTCCTCGAGCCAGAGATGGGGATCGTGGTCGGGAGCCTGGAGGGTCGGGCGGGAATCGGGGGTCGGCGAATGGGGGGGCAGAGACATGCCGGGCTCGTCGGTTGGCGGTTTCGCGAAGAAATTGAGCTGGGCCGGAATCCGGGTCCAGGGTGGTGCCGGAACAGAACACAGGGGTTCGAGGCTGCGCCACCGTCATACGGTTGCAACAGCCCGTCTGTTTGAGGGGAAGACAGGGCGCGGGTCGGCACCGGCCCGGGAGGATCCGCATGACCGGTACCGGCATCGCCGCCATCATCTGCCTCGCCCTCACGGTGATCAACCTCGCGAGCCTCGCGATCGCGCTTCGCCGCCTCGGCCGGCGCGATCCGGCGGCGTTCGGGCTTGAGGAGGCCCCGGTGACGGTGGTGCGACCGGTCTGCGGCCTGGAGACCTACAGCGAGGAGACGCTGGGCTCAGGGTTCCGCCTCGCCTATCCGCGCTACGAGCTGATCTTCTGCGTCGCCCGCGCCACCGACCCGATCGTGCCGCTGGTCGAGCGGCTGATCGCCGCGAACCGGCACGTGCCCGCGCGGCTGATCGTCGGCGACGAGCGGGTGAGCGACAACCCGAAGCTCAACAATTGCATCCGCGGCTGGGACGAGGCGCGCCACGACTGGGTCATCCTGGCCGATTCGAACGTGCTGATGCCGCCGGACTACATCCAGCGCTTGCGCGCCGCCTGGCGGCCGAGCACCGGCCTCGTCTGCTCGACGCCGGTCGGCACGCGGCCGGGCAGCTTCTGGGCCGAGGTCGAGTGCGCCTTCCTCAATACCCTCCAGGCGCGCTGGCAATATGTCGGCGAGGCCTTGGGCCTCGGCTTCGCGCAGGGCAAGAGCATGCTCTGGTACCGCCCGCTGCTGGAGGCGAAAGGAGGTATCCGGGCGCTCGGCGCCGAGATCGCCGAGGACGCCGCCGCCACCAAGCTGGTGCGGGCGATGGGCCGCAAGGTCCACCTCGTCGCCTCGCCCTTCGCCCAGCCCCTCGGGCCGCGCCGCGCCGCCGAGGTGTGGTCGCGCCAGCTGCGCTGGGCGCGCCTGCGCCGCGTCACCTTCCCGCTGTTCTTCGCCCCCGAGATCGGCACCGGCGCGGTGATCCCGATGCTGGCGGCCTTTCCGGCCGCGGGCGGGGGCCTCGCCGGCGTCGCGGCGATGCTCGGGACGGCCGCCGCCTGGTACGGCGCCGAGTGGCGGCTCGCCGCCCGCAACGGCTGGCCGCGCTCCTGGCGCTGGCCGCTCGCCTGCCTCGCCCGCGACCTCCTGTTCATCCCGATCTGGCTCGCCGCCTGGGTCGCCCGCGACATCGTCTGGCGCGGCAACGCCATGGACATCCGCGCCAAGCCCGCCCGCCTCGGCGCCGACGCCCCGGCGACGGTTCCATAATCGCTTGACGGCAGGGGCGGGCGGGATCACCCTCCGGGTCAGCCCTCCCGCTCCCGGCGGGGAGGGCGAGACCGACGGAGGGAGGTATGACGCCACCCATGAGACGGGCCGCGACAATCGCCC